>JBAXSK010000022.1:0-31065 GCA_037130765.1 Pseudanabaena sp. ELA607 | reverse complement strand
ATCCATAGCCAATAATTCAGTCATTCACAAATTATTCACCATGAGTTCTCACCAAGATCATCCCCATCCTCATTGGACAGTAAGGTAAATCCCCCGTCGGCTGTTTCTGTTTGGAGGCAGTTTTTTAGCAGCTAGTTTCTTAGGCAGAAAATATACAGTTATTGCCGCAGATCATCCTCCGTGGAATAGTGAAGTTAGGATCTATACTCAGGGAGCCTATCGCTTTATCACTGCCAATGGAATTCCCAATCATAAAATGGGAGATTTTCCCAATCAGGGTAATCCTAATCGAGTTCGTCCCCAACATTATCAATTCCGAATGCCCGCCAATCCCCGAGTAGCAGCGCAAATTACACCATTAATTCGCCAACTTTTTGGAGTAGCGATTAATGGCGTTGTGTTCGATCCGGGTACTGCTGAATATTGGCAAGGTAGTCCCCAGTGGCACTATGAAGCTATTTCTAAGACTTTAGATCTCGGACTTGATAGCAACCATGCCCATGTACAACCCAGCGGCGCGTACCATTACCACGGTATTCCCACAGGATTAATTAGTCATTTTGAGCAACAAGACAAAATGATGCTAATTGGCTACGCTGCTGATGGATTTCCAATTTATAATCAGTATGGATTTGAGAACCATCAAGATACTAATAGCCCAATGCGCAAAATGCAATCCAGTGATCAACTCAAGTCTGGACAACGACCACCAGATAGCCTTGGTGGAGCATATGACAGCACATTTGAGCAGGATTATGTATTTATTGCCGGTGCGGGTGATTTAGATGAATGTAATGGTCGTTTCGGTGCCACTTTAGAATATCCCCAAGGTATTTATCACTATTACGTTACAGAAACATTTCCTTTTATTTCACGTTTTTATCGAGGCACTCCCGATCCTAGTTTTACCCGCAAAGGTCCGCCACCTTTTGGTTTACCACCCTTTGGTGTACCTCCTTTAAGACCACCATTACCCCCTCTAAACCATTATAGTCAATCAAATTAAGAATGGCATGGCTTGAAAGCAATAAATAACGCTACCCCGTCAGGCAAAGCCTGCCACCTCTTGAAGGGAGAGGTACGCCGCAAGTGGGGGGTGGTCAAGTGCTTTTAATGTGCCAAAATAATTTTAAATGACTATAAAAGCAGATGAGCAAGCTGCCAGAGATCAAGAATGCAAAGCGTCAAGCGGATCCGAGTGACTTAAGTGATCAGGAATGGGAAATTATAGAAGAGTTACTGCCAGAGCCAAAGGGATTTGGTCGTCCGAGGACAGTAGATTTACGAGAAATAGTAAATGCTATTTTTTTATGTGCAAAGGAGTGGTTGTTAATAGGAAATGTTACCCCATGATTTTCCGCATTATGGGACGGTGTACAAGTACTTTGCTAAGCGGCAAAAGAGGGGTGTATGGGTAAAGTTGCATGAGGTGTTACGGCATAAAGTGAAGCAGAAGTTGCAGCGTGAGGCAAAATCCAGCGTAGCCATAGTTAATTCCCAATCAGTGAAGACAACGGAAAAACGGGGGATGTATTATTGATATTCTCACAGCCGTCAAAACTACGGTGAGTATTCCCATTGCCGTTAAATTGAGTCCCTATTTTACCAATTTGAGCTATATGGCGCGGCTGCTGGTGGAGCATGGAGCTTCAGGTTTGGTACTATTCAATCGTTTTTATCAGCCAGATATTGACATTGATGCCCTAGAAGTTTATCCCCATGTTCTACTGAGTACATCCCAAGATTTACGCTGGCCCATGCGTTGGTTAGCGATTTTGTCAGGAGCTTTACCAGCAGATTTTGCCGGAACTGGTGGCGTTCAAAAAGGAACAGACGTGATTCGTTTATGTATGGCAGGAGCCAAAGTGACGATGATTGTGGGTGCTTTGTTGCGTCATGGCATCAGTCATTTATCAGTAATTGATTGGGAACTGCGTAAATGGTTAATGGAAAGTGACTATAATTCTATTACAGAATTACAAGGGGTGATGAATCAACGCAATTGTCCTGATCCGAGTACATTTGAGCGGGTGCAATACCTTAAAGCCATTCAGACCTATCAAGGAAATTCCATTACTGGCAAATTATCACAGGTTTAAGCAACGATATAAAACCCTGATTAAAATCCTGACTGTAATCTTGCTCCTCTGCCAAATCAGGCTAGAATAGATGTGACCAATCATTGGATTTAAATCATTGATTTCTGCTTCAGCGACTAAAAAAATCATTATCATTGGCGGTGGAATTGGCGGCTTAACTTGCGCCAAAGCCTGTTTGGCTGCTGGTTTTGATGTGACTGTTTATGAGAAACGGGCTATAAATGCCATGTTGTCAGGACCAGGGGGCATTTTTATCCAACGGAATGCCATGAAAGTCTATGATCTCCTAGGATTGAGGGATTCACTCTATCACAAAGGCGGTAAAATCCTGAAAGGTGGCTTCCTTAATAGCAAAGGAAAGCCACTATATATTAATGATCCCCAATTTGTTAAAGCAGAAGATTTGGGCGTATGTCTGAGTCGAGGGGTATTACAACAGATTCTCTATGGTGCAATTCCAGCTAATGTTATCCATACAGAAACAGAATTCGACTATTTTGAAATTGAACCTGATGCTACAGTCACAGTTCACTTCACAAATGGACATCAGGATCATGGTGATATATTAATTGGTGCAGATGGACTCTATTCTCAAGTCAGCTCACAATTAAGGACACAATCTTTAACACCAGCAAGCCATCAAAAGCCTTCATATAGCGGCATCCGTTGTTGGCGAGGGGTTACATCATCAGCTAATTTAGACTTAAATCCGGATTATAGTTGGGGCGAATATTGGGGCGTTGGCACACGATTTGGCTATTTTGATGTGGGTGGTGGCATGATTGGCTTTTATGCTTTTATGAATGCCCCTTTAGATTTGCCTAAATTACCTATTACCGAAGTTAAAGAATTTCTGCTCCATTTATTTGCTAATTATCACGGAACTATGCATCAAATCATTCACAGTCTCGATCCTGCATCCATTTACGAAGATAGCATTTTTGACCGTGTGCCGTTAGATCCACCGTGGGGAGAGCAGGCAGTAACTTTGATTGGCGATGCCTCCCATCCAGTGCAACCAAATTTAGGTCAGGGTGGTTGTATGGCTATTGAAGATGCCTATGAATTGAGTCGTTATTTAATCGGTAATCCTCGGGCAGAAGTGGCAGATTTATTACGTCAATTTGAGAAGTCCCGTAGCCCTCGCATTACTAAAGTATTTGCAGCATCACGACAACTTGGGCAATTAGGCCAAATCGATACTAAATGGGGCTGTTGGTTAAGGGACAAGATTTATGAATTCACGCCAGTTTGGTTAGGTGATTTACAATTCAAATGGTTATTTGATTATGAACCAACGGAAATTTAGTGCAACTCTACATCTTGTTCCTAAGTTACTTTCTAATTCAATTCTTGATTTAACTTTTTTAAATAGCGCCAATTATTTTCCGCTTCTTGTTTGACAAATGTGTAATCAAAAGGCTCCCAGAAGTTGCCCGGCGGGATTTGCTGCCCTTGAGCATATGCCTCGCACAACCTAGTACAGGATGCAAAATAAGCCGCTGCGCCAATGGTAAATCCCTGTTCTGCTAACCAGCGACCAGTTAGGTTATGCAAAATCGGATATTCAGGAAACCAAGCTAAACCCGCTTGACAGATGATTCTTAAACTATCAAAATCATGACTATCAGCACAACCAATGCCTAAATTATAGAGCCAGTGTGGTAACCATACAATATCTAGCGGTTTCTCTCCGGTGAGCAAATAGGGTGAAATCCTTTCCCATACCCAGTTATAACATCGTTGTACTCCCGCCGCATCCTCGACTTGTCCATAGGCATCAGCTAAACAATGTAATAACATTAAGCTTAAACCTTCTTCTGCATGAATTCGCTCCATCAGAGGAATATATCGTTCCTTCTGTTTGGTCAGAAATTTACCCTCGCCATAACCATAATGCAAAACATAACATTCCGGCGGCACTGCGGTAATTTGATTGCGACGGATGGGCTGTGATTTTGCACCTTGTTCTATACCATAAGAATGGGTCGGTTGTTCGTGTAGCCTTCCTGTATAACTTAGGTTAGGAACCCGTCGCAATAGTCTCGGATAAAAGCCATTATGAAAGTGATTTTCGATGAAAGCATCACGCCATAAAATGGAACAAACGCTGATGTCCGATGGCTGTTGTTGCAGAAAATCTCGCAAAAAGTTTACGTTACCATCGGGGGCAATGTGCCATGCTTCATCAGCATCGAACATTAAAATCCATTCACCGGTGGCTTTGGCTAGGGCGGCATTACGGGCCGCCGCAAAATCATCACACCAAGCAAATTCACCGATGATCACATCCCATTGTTGTGCAATTAAGATTGAATCATCGGTCGAGCCTGTATCAATAATGATTAACTCATCGACATAGGGACGCAAACTACCGAGACTGCGGGGCAAATTCTGCGCTTCATTTTTGACAATCGCACAGGCAGATAGAAATACCATATTTACTCACTCAATCCGACTCATTGTTAACTCATTCCCAAATTTATTAGGACTTACGCAAATCAACCTGTTTCAAAAGGTTTAAGCTTTTAGCCCGCAATTTATTGCCGGGCAAGTGCTATTTATATTATTCCATTATTGATATTTTTATTTTTGCCGATGCTCTGCGCCAATGACTTCGCTAATGTGGTTATAGCCTTGACTTGCCATTAGTTTCACTAAACCTTGCAGAATATTTGCTACCATAAACGGCCCTTCATAAATCCAGCCCGTATAGACTTGCACCAAACAAGCTCCCGCCATGATTTTTGCCCAAGCATCAGCCGCAGTGAAAATACCACCCACGCCAATAATCGGTAACTTTCCATTGGTACTTTGCCATAATAAGCGAATTACTTCAAGGGAACGCTGACGTACTGGCACACCACTAATTCCACCGGCTTCTGTAACTATGGGATGCCCCGTTTCAGCAAGGATTTTAGTTTGCAGCGTTTCTTTAACAATGGTGGTATTAGTTGCGATTAAGCCTGCCATGCCATATTCCAGACTCACTTCCGCAATCTTGATGATGTCGGCATCATTGAGATCGGGAGCAATTTTAACGAAGATGGGCTTTTGCTGATGATTCTCTTTTTGCAGTACTTCTAGAATCCGACACAAAGCATCAGTGGCTTGTAAATCCCGCAAATTTGGCGTGTTAGGGGAACTGACATTGACAACGAAATAATCCCCAAATTCCTGAAGCAAACGAAAACTATAGAGATAATCACTGTCAGCGTCAGCAATAGGTGTCACTTTCGATTTACCTAAATTAATCCCCAAGGGAATTCGCTGTGACTGGGATTTTAAGCCATCTTCTTGCTGAGATTGGCGCAATCGGGTCGCTATGGCTTCCGCACCACAATTATTAAAGCCCATGCGATTGAGGGCTGCATAATCTGCGGGTAGACGAAATAGACGCGGTGGGGGATTGCCCGGCTGAGGTTGAGCCGTAATTGTACCTACTTCCACAAATCCGAAGCCCAGACTAGACCAGCCATCAATTGCCTCGGCATTTTTATCAAATCCTGCTGCTAAACCTACGGGATTAGGGAAAGTTAAACCAAATTGCTGTTGAATTAATTGCGGATTCTCATAACCACACAAATTATAGGTAATAGCTTGGAGCAGGGGACTTGCACCTACTTGGCGACACAGATTAATTCCGAGGCGGCTGGCTTGTTCTAATTCTAGAGCAAAAAACCCTGGGCGTAGGAATTTCTGATATAGAGATTGGTAAATTTGAGGGTTCAAGGTTTTGGTGATTTTGTTTTGAGGATTTTAATTCAAAATAACTCTGGATTGTAATTGCTTAATTATCACATCAGTCTAAATGTAACTGATTTGTGTCATGGAACTATTGGGAGTCAAATTCGTTAAAGATAGATTTTCCGTGATTGCAAAATTTTGATCATAGCGTTGATGCAACAGCAAGCCATACTCGAAACCCTCAGCCAGAGCTTTACACGAAGCCGCAATGATATTTTGCGCCACACCCACCGTAGTCCAACGTTGTGCTCCATTACTAAATTCAATCAAGACTCGCGTAGTGGCATAGGTTCCCGCCTCGCCGTTCAGAATCCGTACTTTATAATCCGTTAAATAGAAGTTCTTAATGGCTGGGTAGAATGTAGACAAGGCTTTACGCAGGGCTTCGTCCAAAGCAGAAACTGGGCCATTTCCTTCGGCAGCGGTGAGTTGTTGCGCTCCTTGAACTGTAACTTTAACCGTCGCTAGGGCGCTGACTTCCCCTTGATGGTGGGCAATATTTGCATCACAATGGACATCAAATTGACTTACAGTAAAGAATTCCGGCCTTTGCCCCAAAGCACCACGCATCAACAATTCAAAGCTAGCCTCAGCCGCTTCAAATTGATAGCCAATCTGTTCCAAATCTTTCATCTGTTGCAAAATTTGCCGACAAGCCACATCTTCTTTAGTTAAATGCAAACCAAAAGTCGCTGCTTTAGCTAAAACATTACTCAATCCTGACTGTTCCGAAATGACAATGCGACGTAAATTCCCCACCACATCCGGTGCAATATGCTCATAGGTGATCGGATTGCGTTGTACGGCGCTGACATGAATCCCTCCTTTATGGGCAAAGGCAGACAATCCCACAAAAGGCGCGTGTTCATCAGGGGCAAGGTTGACAATCTCGCTCACATGGCGCGAAACATGGGTTAATTCGGCTAATTGTGCCTCGGTAATGCAAGCGTAACCGAGCTTCATTTGCAGATTGGGTAATAGGGTGCAAAGGTTCGCATTGCCGCACCGTTCGCCATAACCATTAATTGTACCCTGCACCATGCGAACCCCTTCCGTTACAGCACTCAAAGCATTGGCTACAGCTACTCCGGCATCATTGTGGGTGTGAATCCCAAATTGCGGCATGGTTAAGTTTTTGCTTTCCACATAGGTGCGGATATGGTCAATGGTATGGCGCACGATTTGGCTCACTTCATGGGGCAACGTACCGCCATTGGTATCGCAAAATACTAGCCAACTGGCTCCGGCTTTGGTGGCGGCTTCTAGGGTTTGCAGGGCGTAGGTGGGATTATGTTTATAGCCATCGAACCAATGCTCAGCATCATAAATAATTTGGCGCTCACGGCTGCGTAAATAGCTAATTGTGTCGCTAATCATCTCTAGATTTTCGGCTAATGTGGTGCGTAAACCTTCAATCACATGAAGATCCCAAGACTTACCAAATAGCGTAATCCAACGGGTTTGCGCCGCGACAATAGGAATTAGCATCGGATCAGCACTAGCCATAATTCCTGAACGTCTGGTGGAACAAAAAACCACCATTTCTGCATTTAGTAAACGCTCCGACTGCATCCGGCGGAAAAACTCCCCATCCTTCGGATTTGCCCCAGCCCATCCCCCTTCAATAAACTTTACCCCTAATCGATCCAATTGTTGGGCAATTTTGACTTTATCTTCCACTGAAAGAGATAAACCTTCCCGTTGTGCTCCATCCCGCAAGGTAGTATCATAAATCAACACCTGCTCTGGATTAATCGCCACGTTGTGATCAGGATGATTAACAGGTTGTGATACGGAACTATGGGAGACAGAATTAGACGAATAAGATTCCATAATAATTGGTCAAATTGACATCAGGGCAACTTCATTCTACATCTTTGCTATTGTTTGTAGATTAAAATAGATTAAGGTTGTCATATAACATAAACAATCTGTCGCAAATCTGCGTTAAAGCCGTGCCAATTACTGAACTAGTTCGCGACGGGCATAATCTGACATAATTTTAAATTCAGGATTGAGGCAAAAATCCTGATTAGGTTTAAGAAACTAGGCTAATTCAAGGGTCAGTACTCCAAGCTACTGCAAAATGATATTTTCAGGGCTTCAATGCTCATATCCCCGACTTTTCCACACTAAGACAAATAATTTACAAAGCCATCTTAAAAATCGGGAATCTTAAATTTAGCTCACTTACACCTAAATTGTGATGTAACATCCATAAATATCGCCTAAATCTCACTTGTTAGGGGCTATTTATCAGGACAACATACCCTACACAGCTAATACATAGACCTATTACAATTACAAACTGTTTATAAATCAACTCTAATCTATGCAACAATAATCTAGATTACTGTTAGCCCGTGACAACATTACGTTGACATTGTGGTAATTCTCGGCTGACTTGGCCTAGGGAATAGCTGTAAACTTAGAAGCGGCAAACCCCATCAATATCCGCACCAAATACAAAACCCAAAAATCAAACCTAAAAAAACAAAACTTTCCATCCCCCCTAGACTCTAAACCATACCTAACCAAGGTAATAACCATCTACACCGTTAAAAGAGGCGATTGCAAAACATGGTGATGATCGAAACCAAAGCCGAACGCATGGTGATCAACTTGGGGCCACACCACCCCTCGATGCACGGCGTGCTGCGGCTGATCGTAACACTAGACGGCGAAAACGTTGTTGACTGCGAGCCAGTGCTGGGCTACCTGCACCGCTCAATGGAAAAAATCGCCGAAAACCGGACCATCATTCAATACTTGCCCTATGTGACGCGGTGGGACTATCTCGCCACCATGTTCACTGAGGCGATTACCGTTAATGCCCCCGAAAAATTAGCCAATGTGCCAATCCCTCGGCGGGCCAGTTATATCCGCATGATCATGCTCGAACTGAGCCGCATTGCGTCCCACCTGTTGTGGCTGGGAACCTTTGTGGCCGACATTGGGGCCCAAACACCATTTTTCTATGTGTTCCGCGAACGGGAAATGATTTATGACCTGTTCGAGGCAGCCACGGGGATGCGGATGATGCATAACTACTTCCGTATTGGCGGTGTAGCAGCGGATTTACCCTATGGTTGGGTGGATAAGTGTGCTGATTTTTGTAATTATCTGTTACCCAAAATTGACGAGTACGAAAAGCTGATCACCAATAACCCCATTTTCCGCCGCCGCGTCGAAGGCTTAGGCACAGTGACCCGCGAAAATGCCATTAGCTGGGGCTTATCGGGGCCAATGTTGCGGGCTTCGGGGGTGAAATGGGATCTGCGTAAAGTCGATCACTATGAGCTATATGACGAAATCGACTGGGATGTGCAATGGGACACCACCGGCGACTGTCTAGCCCGCTATTTTGTGCGGGTGCGGGAAATGCGCGAATCAGCCAAAATTATCACGCAATGTCTCAAGCAAATTCCGGGCGGCTCCTTTGAAAATCTCGAAGCCCAGCGCGTGCTTGCCGGACCGAAGAGCGAGTGGAACAAACTGGACTATCAGTTCATCAGCAAAAAACCCAGCCCTACGTTCAAGGTGCCTGATGGCGAGCATTACGTGCGGGTCGAAGCACCTAAGGGCGAGCTAGGGGTTTATATCATTGGCGAAGACAGCGTATTTCCTTGGCGCTTCAAGATTCGTCCCCCCGGATTTATTAACCTGCAAGTTTTACCCGAACTGGTGCGGGGCATGAAGATTGCCGACATTATGGCAATCTTAGGCAGCGTGGACATCATCATGGGTGAAGTGGATCGGTAGGCAGTAGCAATAACTGATGAGTATTAGATGAATATGAATAGTGGCATTGATTTACAGGGTTCTTTGGTAGAAATCCTGACTAGTTTTGGTTTGCCCCATGATGTGGCCGCAGCCCTATGGCTACCGATTCCCATGGTGGTGATGGTGTTGGTGGTGACGGTTGGGGCGCTGGTGTGTACCTGGTTAGAGCGGAAAATTTCCGCCGCTGCTCAGCAACGCATTGGCCCTGAATATGCTGGCCCTTTTGGGTTGTTGATTCCCATCGCTGACGTGGCTAAGTTGGTGATCAAACAAGGTACGGTTCCAGCTAAGGCGGACTGGGTGCTTTATACCATTGGCCCGTCATTGGTATTTATTTCGGTATTTTTGTGCTATTTAGTGGTTCCCTTCGGGCAGAACCTACTGATTTCCGATTTAAACACGGGCATCTTTTTCATTATTGCCATTTCTAGCGTGGCTCCCATTGGCTTGCTGATGGCGGGTTATTCTTCCAATAACAAATATTCTTTGTTGGGGGGACTGCGGGCCGCAGCACAGTCGATCAGCTATGAAATTCCCTTGGCTTTGGCGGTGTTGGCAGTGGCGATGATGTCCAATGCCCTCAGCACCATTGACATTGTGAACCAACAGGCAGAGTACGGTATTCTTTCCTGGAATATCTGGCGGCAACCCATTGGCTTTGTGATTTTTATCATTGCGGCTTTAGCGGAATGCGAACGGATGCCCTTTGACTTACCCGAAGCCGAAGAAGAATTGGTGGCGGGTTATCAAACCGAATATTCGGGGATGCGGTTCGCTTTGTTTTACGGTGGTTCTTACGCTAACTTATTGCTGGCGGGTTTATTGGTAGCGGTGTTGTATCTCGGCGGTTGGGAATTACCTTTTCCCATTGACAAGATCGGCTCTTTTTTAGGCATTGCGCCAGAAACCGCTTGGTGGCAAGTTTTAGCCGGATTTGTGGGAATCACTGCCACATTAACTAAAGCCTTCTTCTTTATTTTCTTAGCGATTCTATTACGTTGGACTGTGCCTCGGGTACGCATTGACCAACTCTTAGATTTGGGTTGGAAGTTTTTATTACCCGTGGGCTTGGTGAATTTGCTATTAACAGCGGCGCTGAAGTTAGCCTTTCCCGTAGCCTTTGGGGGCTAGATTTGTCCCCCTGAAGCAAGCTAAAAACCATCACTCATCTGGATCAATGGGATCTTAAGCAGCGGAAAAATTATGTTCAAATTCCTCAATAAAGTCGGCGATTACGCCAAAGACGCGGTCCAAGCCGCCAAATACATCGGTGAAGGGATGTCGGTCACCTTTGACCACATGCGCCGCCGCCCGATCACGGTGCAATATCCTTACGAAAAGTTAATTCCTTCGGAACGGTTTCGCGGTCGGATTCATTTCGAGTTTGACAAGTGCATTTCCTGTGAAGTCTGTGTGCGGGTTTGTCCGATTAACCTGCCCGTAGTGGATTGGGAATTTAACGCTGAAGTGAAAAAGAAGGAACTCAAGAGTTATAGCATTGACTTCGGTGTATGTATTTTCTGCGGTAATTGCGTGGAATATTGCCCCACCAATGCCCTCTCCATGACTGAAGAATATGACTTGTCCACCTATGACCGTCATGAATTGAACTTCGATAACGTGGCTTTGGGACGGATGCCCACGAAAGTTACCGATGATCCTTTAGTTACACCCATTCGCGAACTAGCCTATTTACCCAATGGCGTAATGGAAGGTCATGCAGTGCCCCACACTGCCAAGCGTGCCGGATCGCGTCCCGAAGAAATCGTTGCCACAATGGAAAAGGAGTCAAAACCCAATGAATAATATTGGTTTAGGAGACGGCGTACAAACCGTATCGCTGGTGGTTTTAACTGGAATGTTAATTGCCTCAGCGATGGGCGTGGTTTTGCTCGATAACATTGTGTATGCTGCTTTTTTATTAGGCGGTTGTTTCTTGAGCGTATCTGGTCTGTACATTTTGCTTAATGCGGATTTCGTCGCAGCGGCTCAGGTCTTGATTTATGTCGGTGCGGTGAATGTCTTGATTTTGTTCGCCATCATGTTGGTGAATAAAAAGGAAGACTACAAACAAGTTAGTTTTGGCTTGTTGCGTAATAGCGTGACTGCTGTAGTTTGTTTCGCCTTATTTGCCCTACTGGGAATTACGATTACTTCCACTAAGTGGGCTGTAACAGCTACTATTGCCAAATTACCTTCTACTTTGGTTAATTTGGGTCAGCACTTCTTCACTGATTATCTGTTACCGTTTGAACTGGCTTCAGTTTTGTTGTTAGTGGCATTGATTGGCGCGATTATCTTGGCACGGCGGGAATTAGTTCCAGAAGCAACCCCTAAGAACATCACCGACGATCAAGACACCTTAGAATTACTCGAAAAGCCCAGAGAAGAACTCACGGCGGCGAAGTAGGATGCTGATCCCCCATTGCGACAGTTGCTTAATCTCGGCAATTGGGGATCTAGATATAGTCATTCATTCATGGAAATAACGATGATTTCTTTAGAAGCTTTTTTATTAATTGCGGCGGCATTATTCTGTATTGGCATTTACGGCTTAATTACCAGTCGCAATGCCGTGCGCGTTTTGATGTCTATCGAATTAATGTTAAACGCGGTGAATATCAATTTGATTGCGTTCTCTAATTTTCTAGACTCGGCTAGTATTCGCGGTCAGGTATTTACGGTATTTGTGATTACGGTGGCTGCGGCTGAAGCTGCGGTGGGTTTGGCAATTATTCTGTCCATTTATCGCAGTCGTGACACCATTGATATGGAACAGTTTAATTTATTGCGTTGGTAGGTTTTGGATGCTGTTAGGGTGCTTGCATGATGAGGCATCCTAGCAAATCTGTAACATTATCTGAATATCAGAATTTCTGGAATGCTAGTGGGGATCTAGTTTTATACCTATATTTTTTATCTGATTCTAAATGTAGGTTGGATTGTGCCAGCAAACCCAACAAAACCATGAATTAAACTTTGGCTAGCGGGAATAGCAAAAACCTTATTAGGAGTGTTAGGGTTGGGTTTCATAGCTCAACCCAACCTACGGCTACTGAATATAATGCGATTGTGTTGGATCCGCCCGCTTTTGCGAAGAATCTCACGGCGCGTCATCAAGCTGTACAAGCCTATAAGCGCTTGAATTTGGCATCTCTAGAGAAAATTGCTTCCGGTGGCGTGATCTTTACATTTTCCTGTTCGCAGGTGGTTACGCCAGAACATTTTACCGGAGCCGTGACTGCCGCAGCGATTGAATCTGGCAAAACTATTCGGATTTTGCATCATTTGACTCAGCCGCCGGATCATCCCACCAGCATTTATCATCCTGAAGGCTTGTATTTAAAGGGTTTGGTGTTATTAGTGGAATAAATTTTTGAGAATTAATAATATAAAAATTGCGATTTTAAAATGGATCATTTGACACTCTAACTATCAAACGACTCATTAATTTTTAAACCAAGAATCCTAGTGATTTGTTCGTCACTTAATCCTTCTTGACGCATTCTATCAATCCATAATTTTAAATCATGAATCTGCGGATCAGTATCACTCAAATGTGAGGATTGTTTTGGATTAGCAGGCGTAGAATCGCCAAAGTAAATAATGGAGTAGATAGAAGCTCCAAGCAAGTTTCCATTTATTTGAACACTTTTATCAAACGAGGTTATAACTCTACGTTCAATAATTGCTTCTAAATTGCTCTTATTAATTTTTTCTCCAAAAATTATACTAAATGTTTTCCACATTTCAGAGGCTGTTTCTTTAACGCGAAAAATGCTGCACTTGTATTCTTCAGCTATATCATAATATTTTTGTCGATTGAGAACACCCTTTATAATTTTTTGTTGAAGTGTATCTAAATGTTTGCCAGTTTCTTCAAAGAAAAGACTATCTAGAAATAGTAATATTTCCGAACTTGCCGAAGCCGAAGAATAATTCATGATTAATAGGCGAAATTTTATATTAGTTGTCTAGCATATTATTATTCTATCATCTACGACAGTAATTGATTCTAAACTCTACCAAACCACACTTTACAGGACTTGACTCTAAATCTGAGTTTAGCCTATGATAATTTCTGTTAGTTATAACTGTAAATGTTAAGGGGTAGCAATTATAGACACAGTAAATAAACTTAAGTGCCAACTTGGTAGATTACTTTGCATGCATTTGGTTTTATTTTGCTTACTTGGATGTGAAAACATCCCATTCTCTATACCTTCAGGCAAGAAAATTTTTACTTTTATAGCCATCGATAACTCTCGCTCAAATGTTGATAATGAGCAAAACCGAAAGAAATCACAAGAAATTTGTAAATCTGTGGTTAAAAAACAAGGAGTAATAGATGAGTTAATACTTGTTGAGTTTGATTCTGATGCCGATAATCCTAAACCACGGTCACTAAAGAATTCTAGTGATGACTCTCGTACCGCTTTCATTAAAGATGAGTGCAGTGTCGTAGCAACAAGAGCTTCTAAATTAGCTGATCCTGGTACAGATATTAAATCTACTTTTCAAAATCAGTTTAAAAGTATTGATCCTAGTCTATCTAGTAAAACTCAGTCTGAGCCAAAAATTGCCTATGTGTTTATATTCTCTGTTGATGCTCTTGAGGGAGCGCAATATCAGCCGGAAAATCCTAAAGTAATAGAGTTTAAATCATCTGTCGGTAAATTTCTTGAATCTGGGAACTTTTTACTGATTTTTGTTAATGATGATACTGACAGAGAAAAGTTATCGCGATTTTTAAAAGATTTTGTCACTAAATACAAAGAAAGACTATACATTGGTGACGCGAAAAATTACCAAAAAAAGATTTCTCAGATCTACGCAGATGCTAGAAAGTAAAACGTATGAATGAACATCTTCGGGCTAGGCGAGACCGCTGGTTAAAACTTTCGCCAGATACTTGGGCGCAGATCAACCAACTGCATGGAGAATATATCGAGTCAGAAATTGAAAATTATGCTATTTACAAACTAGCTCAAGAAAGAATTACAGATCTTCAAGGGAGCGAGAAATGGACTAGATGGCAAGAAGTCTTGCTCAATATAGCACTTATTCTATTGGGAGTTACTCTATTTTCATTGCTTCCTCAACTTGGATTGAGTAAGACTGGACTAAGTGCTGTTTTGTTAATTGCAGTTAGTGCTGTTGTTGGCCCTATTATCATTTATTTTTCTCACAACGTTGTTTCTTCATTGTTAACTCAACAAATGCTATTTTCCCAATATAATAGCGCATTAAATAAAATTGTTGACGAAGAATCTAATTCAACAAAAGTACTAGAGCAATGTTTCTTACAAAACAAGAGGAATTATCTTAAGAAATTTGAATCAACAAAGGCACGCCCTCCATCTATGCGTGATTGGGGTTTAGCTATATTTTCTATAGGCTTAGAAATTGCAGCTATATGGATTGCCTTTACTAAAAATGATTCTGACGGAGAATCTATAAACTATGTTTTGATGCTGATTGCAATGGCAACATCTATTTTTATTTTAATAAGTATTGCCTACTATACCTCTAAACATAAGCATTTACTAGAAATCAATGACTCTCTTGTAAGTAAATATTCTGAAGAAGAAGATAAAATTATCAGAAAGTATGATCAACTATTAGAATTTTGAGGTTTAAAGCAGGTATGGATTTTCAAGATTGTAAAGAACGTTTAGACAAAATGGAAGCCCTGTTAAAAGATAGAAGGGAACAGAAAGAGTTTATCATTGACTATTTGATAGAGCGTTTCAAACGTCATGTAGCAAAAAGCAATGAGTATCTCGAAATTGAAGGTGAAATTTCTTACTATGACGACATTTATAAACAGCTAGCGGGTGAGTTTAGTAAACTTAATTATTTACTTGCCGATGGGAAGCTTGATATTGGTGTTGATGATGACGTGAATCAGCCAAATTCGGCTCCTAATGGTAAAGGGGGAACTGCTCATTTAGTCAAAGTTTCGCAAGAAGATAAGATGACTAGATATGATCAAAAAGCCGAAGTTTTAGCAAAAAGGGCTGCTGATCTCTGCAAAATCTGTCAGAAATATATTGACGAGTTAAAGGATAAATTATCAAATACTTCACCCTAAATATTTGATAATTGAGGATGTCAGATCAAAAATCAAACTAAATCATTCATTATGGAATCAATTTATGGGAATGTTTGACTTATTGGAAGATCTTTTTGCACCTAGTGAGTTTAAGTTTGATAAGCGTGTTTGGTCCGAACGCCATGTTCATGAGCTTCACACTTGTATGCACATACCTCGCGGTGCTTCGGGAGAAGTAAAAATACTTGATCAGGTAGGAAGAATTCTACGATACGGTAAAGTGCCGAACGACGCTGGCGTATACGTAATACGCGAATGGAAAAGTAACACATATGTTTATGTTGGTCAGTCAGGTGGTCCCGCTACGGCAACTAGCGGTATCAGAACCAGATTAACTGCTCATTTGAGCGACCGAGGATGTCCATATCTTCGAGAAGGTGTGTTCTATGAAATTAGATGGGCTGTTACGTCGTCCAGGGATCCTAGTCGAAGCGGGAAAGGAATTTCCGGTTATGGTGCAGGTGCAGAGAAAATAGCAGAAGCATTGGCGGTGTTGTTTTTTAGACCTGAACATAATGATCGAAAGTATGGTACAGATTGGCAAACAAATTTAAAAGCTGAGTTAGGAAAGAAAAGAGGAGAAGCAATCATGACTGAGGCGGAAAGACTGGGCTTTTTGAGAGGATCAAGAAAATCACGGGATAGATTTTATCAAAGGGTTATGAGTTTTGCTGGCAACTAGAGATTTAATGTTTTGCTAGCAGTTTGGTAGGGTCCATTAATGCAATAGAACGCACCTGTTTTTTGTCTGAATAGAAGTATTTAAGCAAGTTTTCTTTATGCTTGTTTTTCCGTATCTCATAGGATGGATTTAAAGTATGATTGAAATTCGGGAGACTGAAATTTATTCAAAGTGGTTTAAATTACTGCGCACTTGAAAGGCTAATAGATAGACAAGATTAAAATAGTGCTTTCAGTTTTAGATTAAAAGCTTGCTGCGTAAACACGCCAAAATTTTCCTAAAGCACTAAATTAGTGGTGTCCCGACAGTAATGTTTTTAATCATGATTTGCTAGGATGTTAGGCTCCATAATGTGATTATAATTCTGAACAGTCTCTCTAAATTTCATCAGTCCAACAAGGGAATATCATAATTACTGTTAAATGTTTTCCAGTACCAATGTCAAAGCATATTGGTACTAACCTTAATTATGTGCATTTTTCATGACTAATCCGATGCAAGAGCAGTTAATTAAACTGCTGCAACAGGTAGCCGATGGTGTGGTATTGCCCACCGCTGCTGCTGAAAATTTAAAACATCTCGCCTTTGAAGCCGTGGGCGACTTTGCCAAAATCGATCACCAGCGCACATTACGCACGGGGTTTCCGGAGGTGGTGTTTGGTATTGGCAAAACCCCCGAGCAAATTGCCGCTATTATGCAAGCGATGCAGACTAGACATCATCCCGAACCGCATCATACGGATGACATAGCCCTGACTAATTTTGCCGCAACTCCTTTACTGGCTCCATTGGTAATGGCAACCAAAATCACCGCCGCCACCTATGCCCAAATTCAACCACTGCTAAGGGAAGTACGTTATTTTCCCCTAGCCCAAATCTGTTGTGTGGGTACACCAACTTTGCAGCATCAAGGGACAGTAACCATCATTACTGCTGGCACAGCCGATCTCCCCATTGCCGAAGAAGCTGCCGTTACCGCCGAATTATGTGGCTTTAAGGTGCAGCGGCTCTGGGATGTCGGCGTGGCAGGGATTCAACGCCTCTTGAGCCAACGCCATGTTATTGCCCAAGCCGAAGTAATTATCGTTGTTGCGGGGATGGAAGGGGCATTGGCGAGTATTGTGGGTGGTTTGGCAGACTGTCCCGTAATTGCCGTGCCCACCAGCGTCGGATATGGGGCCAGTTTTCAGGGACTAGCGCCATTGCTGACCATGCTTAATTCCTGTGCCGCTGGGGTTGGTGTGGTCAATATTGACAATGGTTTTGGGGCGGCGATGTTGGCTGGACAAATTTTACGGCTCGCTTACCACAGGCGCTCACCATGATTTAGCCTCACTTTAACCTAACTATGAGGATTAGTGATGAAATTACCATCAATGATTACCTGAGGATTCCCCTAAAGAAACGCTACAATTAGAATAATTGGTGAAGCGTGATCGAGGGTTGCCATTTTTCATCGCCTATGTAGCCTTATTAACGGCTTGGGGACTAATTATTAGCCGAACTAGTTACCAAAAATTAGCCGCTAAAAACTAGTCACTAAAAACGGGCCATGACCACTTCATCACCACACCAATCACAGCGGCATCAACACAACCTATTAGCACATAAAACTAACAAATAATTCATCATGGATGAGCTAAAACCCATTGTCTCGGAATTTCTCAGCCAACCCGTTGCTTTTTTAGGTGGTTTTGTGTCGGGCGCATTGCGTCTGGATTTACACCAAGATCCCCTCAAAAGTTGGTTAGCTAAACAAGGTGCTACGCCGACGGAACCGACTTCGGCTAGCAATAACAGTAATCGACCCCAGTCTATTTCGATTGATGACTAAGGTTGATTTGTGAGTAAGCTTTATAGGTAAGGTGGTTAAGCGCCGTCTTACCTAGTTGTTTTTTTATGATTTTTTTAGGTAAGACTGTCCCGCCCCATTCCCAATAACATCATCCTTTAACTCGTTATGTGGCTTCCTTATTGTGTGCTCGTTTTGGCTTATTTTCTCGGCTCATTACCCACGGGTTATATTGTGGGGCGCATGGCTGGTATTGATATTCGTGAGCAAGGATCTGGCTCGACGGGAGCCACTAACGTTTGGCGTTGTGTGGGGCCCGCCGCTGGATTGAGTGTATTTGCCGTAGATTTTGCGAAAGGTTCTGTAGCTGTTTGGTTGATGCAAAATATTAATCTATTAGCAAAACAGTTATTGGGAACTACCACTGAAGTTTTAGCCCCAGATTTAGGGCAATGGTTTGTGATTGGAGCCGGAATTTTGGTGCTAACGGGTCATAGTCGTTCCATTTGGCTGGGATTTAAGGGTGGTAAAGCCGTAGCAACGGGTTTAGGCATTGTTTTTACCCTGAATTTTCTAGCAGGTTGCATTGGTTTTGGTACTTGGCTTTTGACCTTGGCGATTTGGCGCACCGTATCTATTAGTTCGCTATGTGGCGCAGTGGCAGCACCTACAGCCATGTGGCTATTACAGCCGAACCTAGCCTATAGTTTATTAACTACTGCGGCGGGTTTATTCGTACTAGTGCGGCACAAGTCCAACATTGAACGCCTCTTAAATGGCACTGAACTGACATTCAAAAAACAAGAAGCTGCCGCCACTGAGTCCGTCAGCGAATCCCAAAATCCATAAATTTTTTCTTTTTTACTTTTTAATTTTTCCTTAATTAACTATCTTACCTCCATTCGGGATGCTCTTTTCCAGCCTTAGCTTATGACTGTTCGTCTGAATTGCACCAACCACTATACTACCCTCGAAGTTGACTGCCACGCCCCCCTAGGAGAAATCAAGCAGTCCTATCGTCGGCTGGTGAAAAAATTCCATCCCGATTGTAATCATGGTTTAGAGAATCATGATGATATTGCTGCTATTAATCAAGCTTATGAGATTCTCAGCAATACCCAAAGCCGAGCTAGTTATGACCGTAAACTGGGGTTGAGTTCCGGTAATATTGCTCCACCAAAGGTAAAAAATCCTCATATTAAACATCCTCCCCAGCGCCATGAGGATCAACGCATTGATCAGTGGCGACACCATGTATATGAGCCAATCATGGTAATTTTGGAAGATATTCTCGATAGTTTATCGGAACAGATTGATGATTTAGCTGCCGATCCCTATGATGAAGATCTCATGGAAAACTTTGAGACATATCTTTCTGAATGTCGCGGTTCCTTCGCCCGTTCACAAATTTTCTTTCGCAGTATGGCTAATCCAGCAGTGGCAGCGGGAATTGCTAGCCATTTATATCACTGTCTGAATGCTTTAAATGATGGCATTGAGGAATTGCATTTCTTTACCCTAAATTTTGATGATCGGCATTTACACACAGGGCAAGAACTATGGCGCAGAGCCGAAGAGATGCGTTATTATGCCCAAATGGGAATGCAAAGCTTAGTTCAGCAAAGATAATCGCCTAAATTAGCCGAGTATTACCTGCCAATCAATAAGATACTATCCTAAATATGATTGTGCGCTAAAGAGAAAAATATGCTGGCTATATCTCAACAGCCCAGAATGTCCATCAAAGAATATCTGGAATGGGAACCCCAACAAGAAATACGCTATGAATATATCAATGGGGAAGTATTCGCCATGACCGGCGGCACACTTGCCCATAACGACATCACCCTCAACTTCTACAGAAACCTATATCCCCAAGTGCGATCACGGGGGTGTCGCATTAATGTCGCTGATGTCAAAGTGCAAGTTAGCACCGATAGCCCCTATTACTATCCTGATGTTGTCGTCAGTTGCGATCCGCAAGATCTCAACGCCCGTAAATTCATCCAAAGTCCGACCATAATTGCTGAAGTTATCTCACCTAGCACCAGTGCCAGAGATCGCGGCGAGAAATTTACCAACTATCTCACCATTCCTAGCTTGCAAGATTATCTACTCATCAATTCTGACACAATATCAGTAGAGCGTTACACACGGGGCGAAGGCAGAATGTGGCTGTACTATCCCTATATTGCTGGCGATATGATTACCTTATCAAGTCTTGAATTTGAGTTTGCGATTGAACTGCTCTACGAAGGTATTCTATTTAACCAGAAAGAGATTTAACTTTGAGATTAACCCTAGAATGTTTCTGAATGCTAATTGATATTAATCAACATGGATCGGGTAAGATAACTCAATCAAGTTGAGATAAATTCAGTTAATCTCGATAAACTCAGCTAAACTAAGACAAGTTAAGACAGATTAAGATAAATATTACGTGCTAGAGTCGAGAAAGATACGTCGCTAAAAAATGAATTAATCGAGCAAATTATCGATTGCGTATCCTTAAGAGCTTGTGAATAGATCTGCCCGATATTTTAATGAATCTAATAATCTTGGGCACAGTGGTAATAAATTTTCCGCAGCTTTTGGGTAATGTTGGCAACCCTTGGATGTGAGGCTAGTTAGATGGGTCGCTGGGTTCATAATTAATCAGTGCTTTTAGGGTTTATTAGGGCACGAATAGGGAACATCTCATAATTATTTAGTCATTAACCAAAAGCTAGAGATTTCTGTCTAAAAATTCGTTAACTTGATTGTGTCATCACGACCAAATATATTCTGCAAAATATTTCATATACTCTTTTACAGCAGTGTCACAGCAGTTAGTAATAGATCCAGTATTAATTAGGAGTAATTTATGTTTTTGAGCCGTACCATACCGCAGCAAAACCACTTAGCCACTATAAGCCTAGCTAGTTTTGTCACCCTCGGCTTAGTCCTAGGCGCTTCCATCAGCCCCAGCTTTGCCCAACAACGCAGCACCTATGGTTTAGGAATGCCCGGTTCGGCTAGCACTGGCGGTGCAACCCGTGGCACGATCTGTGCTAGTACTGTAACTGCCACCAGCAATCCCACTGAACCAAATAAGTGCATGGATAGTTTTCCCCGCATTGTTTTACTGGCTCCAGAGGATGGCTCGCTGACGGCTTCAGTGCGCCCCACTTTCTATTGGTATGTGGCAGGTTCCGGTGGTGAAGACAGCCAACAGTTTAAAGTCACCTTTATTTTGCGCGACAACGAAAAAGAAGAAGCTCGCCGCATTTACAGCACCGAGTTAGTCACTGACCGCCCTGGACTATATCGCTTTACCCTGCCGTCGGATGTGGAATTAAAAGCTGGACAGCCTCAGCGATGGCAAATTCGGTGGCAAAGCAGCGATGGCAGTAATCAAGCCAATGCCAATGCCGTAGTACTTTGGCAAGCCAGCAATGATCCCCAAGTGGCACAAAAATTGCAACAAATGAATAACCTGGAAAAAGCCCGTTGGTACAAACAAAATGGCTACTGGTATGATGCCATCGCTGCTTATACCCTGTGGCTCGAACAAGGCAACCCTGAAGATAGTGCGGCTCGCAGTGAGCGCACTGATATTCTCAATGCTGGTTTAGCCACCCAAAACAATCTAGTCAAAGATGCCAAGCAACAACCTGATCCAGCCAAGCTGCAATATTTCTTGCAAAAACTGAACGAGACTAAATCTGCTAATGATTTTCAGCCCAATCCCACGATTAGTGCGGCTCCTTAAAATCAAGTAACCCTGAAAATCAAGCAAACTTGATCCCGTGCAGATGCCCTAAACTATGGCAATATTGCTAATGGGCTAACAGTATGAGCAAGAGGATGCTAGGCAAAAATTGATGCAGAAATGATGGTGGGTCGGTTATCTGGCCCGCTCATGATGCCAATACAATGCACCCCATGTAGACGCGAGGGGCAAAATAGCCAATTGAGCAGCAGATCGCACAAACCAAAGCAAAATGTTATGATCACTGCCGAATACCGCATAAGCTAATGCATCAGACGATATAAACTCTAAAACCTATGGCAGACAGAGAAAGCAAATCAGGTAACTTTTGGGGTGGCTTTTTATTCGGCAGCCTAATTGGTGGAGTTGTCGGTGCTTTAGTAGCCAACACCATCAGCCGTCGTACCCTCAGCGAAGCCGATGATTTTGCCGAAGATGACGAGGCATTGCCTGACGACAGCAACAACAATGGTCAAGACCTAGCCCGACGCAATCTAGAGCAAAAAATCGCCCAACTCAATGCGTCCATTGATGCCGTGAGCAAAGAGTTGTCCATTAATGAAGCTCAAAGACGTAGGCGCACCCACTTACGCCCCAAGACAGAGACGGAAACCCCACCGGATTCAGACATTAACCAATAAGGTAGACTTCGGTACAATAAGCTTCAAGCAATGGGACAAAAATCTATTTTATTTGCCCCATCGTCTTTATTTATCATCCACTTCACTTCATCAAACCTAATAAAGCTATGGCGATCGTCTTAACCACGGCATACCAGTTTATTTCGATTTATTTGCTGATTTTATTTGTCAGGGTTTTGCTGACTTGGTTTCCCGGCATTGATTGGTCGCGTCAACCCTTTGAATTTCTCAGTCAGATTACCGATCCTTATCTAAACCTGTTTCGTTCCTTGTTGCCGCCAATGGGGGGAATTGATTTTTCGGCCATGTTGGCATTTATTGTGTTATCCCTCGCGCAAAAACTTTTAGAAAGATTTGCTTTAGTTGGTGCTTTTTAGAATTAAAACAGCATTAAGACCGGAGCGTTAAAGCTGGTGGGATAAATTTCCTGTTCTGCCAATTCCCTTAACTCTGGTTGTCCCTCTGTGGCATCAACTGCAATAAACTAGATGGCAATAGATGGCGCTCCAATGACTTAGCCGCAAGTTAAGTTAGCCGTATTTTGAGGAACATTTTAGGAAGATTATTTCATGACAGGCTTATTAAATCTGACCGGCAAAACCGCTTTAGTCACTGGTATTGCCAACAATCGCTCTATTGCTTGGGGCATTGCCCAAAAACTGCACGAAGCCGGAGCTAGCCTAGGGATTACCTATCTACCCGATGAGCGCGATCGTAATAAGGGTAAAGTGACTGATTTAGTGGCTCCTTTAAATCCCGATTTTCTATTGCCCTTAAATGTTCAAGAAGATCAGCTAGTAGATGATTTATTTGCCGCCGTCGCCGCAAAATGGGGCAAAATTGACATCTTGGTGCATTGCCTAGCCTTTGCCAACAAAGATGAGCTATCTGGCGACTTTTCTAATGTGTCTAGGGCAGGCTTTCAGTTGGCGATGGATGTGAGTGCTTTTTCGTTAATTCATCTGTGCCGTGCCGCTAAACCCCTGATGACCGAAGGGGGCAGCATCATTACCCTGAGTTATATTGGTGGGGCGCGAGTTGTCCCCAACTATAACGTTATGGGGGTAGCCAAAGCCGCCTTAGAAATGAACGTGCGTTACTTAGCCGCCGAATTAGGAGCCGCTAATATCAGAGTTAATGGCATTTCCGCTGGGCCAATTCGCACCTTGGCCTCGGCCGCCATTGGTGATTTTCATAAGATGCTGCACCATTATGAAACCAACTCCCCGTTACGTCGTCTTGTGACCCAAGAAGAAGTTGGTAGCGCCGCTGCATTTTTGGCCAGTGATTTAGCGGGTGCGATCACCGGACAAATCCTCTATGTTGATGGTGGCTATGAAGTTACAGGTGCGCCCTTGTCCCTTTAGAGATTCATTTTCTGCGCCCTCGCAACTATTACCGTAAATCACTGATATACACCCCCATGCAAACCGAAAGTTTCAAAGAACAGTTCCCGCTGTTTGATGCGGCCAGCCCCGAAACCTTAGAGTGGCTCTTGTCCGAAGCCGTGGAGCGCGACTATCCACCCAATCGGGCAGTATTGATGGAAGATGCATGGGGGAATGCCGTTTATTTTATTTTGTCCGGTTGGCTCAAAGTAAGATTCCTCAGTGGTCAGGACGATACGACCCTAGCGGTGTTGAGTAATGGTGATTTTTTCGGTGAGATGGCAATTCTCGACGAATCCCCTCGCTCGACGGATGTGGTGGCATTTACAGCGGTACGGGTATTGACCATTCCCGCCCAAAGATTTATCCAATTTTTATTTAAAGATCCCCAACTGCATCACCGGATGTTGCAACTGATGGTACGGCGGCTGCGTAAAGCCAATCAACGCACTCAATTACGCCAACAAGTACCAGCGGTGCGGATTGCTAGTGTTATACTAGGATTAGGTGAAACCTATGGCAGCAATGTAGACGGGGGAATTGAAATGTTTAGTCTGCCCCTCAAAGACATTGCCGATCTGTCTGAAGTGTCTGTGGATGACACGAATAAAGTAGTAGATAAACTCAAAGAAAAGGGGTGGCTTTTAGTTGATCCCAAGCGTCAAGTTTTATCTATTGCCAATCTCAAGCAAATGCAACAATTAGCGGCATTTCGCTAGGTGTGGGGTTAAGCAGCGAGACGGTGGGGATGTTAACCAAGACCCCAAAACAGCACGCAAAAAAACACAATTAAACAGCGTAATTAAACAAAGATGAAATAGTTAGTAATCAGCCAAAATTTGCTAAGCTTTTGGCGAACAATTTTAGGTTGTCAGAGGTGACTATTTCATATTGGGATGCAACCATGTAAATTACGGTGTAAATTTATTAGTAATCTTGGGCTAATTTATTGATATTTGTTGATTAAAGTTTGCTGCTAAGATTGGTTGCTAAAGTTTTGTTGCTAAAATTTTGTGGCTAAAACTGCAAAATAGCAGATGCATGATAGCAAAGCACTGAGGAACAACAATGGCTGAGGGTAAAGATAAACCGAAATCTCCCGACGGAGCCGATGCAAAACCATCTTCTTTAACAGAGACTGATGGCATAGATTGGTTTATCATGTCAGATTTTAATGATCTCTTATCTGGCAACAGCAGTACAACTCTGCAACCAAGTAAACCAGCCACTTCTAGCGCGGCTAAATTGAGTCAGCCTAGCTCGCAGATGCCGGTTGCCAATTCTGCCAGCACCAATCAGGGTAATCCATTTGCGAGTAATGATGATGATGACGATGCCGCTTGGTTAGCCGCCCTTGATCTTGACGCTCCAGCCGTGAGTGATTTATCTGGCAAACAAACGGTTTTAATTACTCCTCTGGAGCCACAGCAGCCGCAATCTAATGAAGTAGCGTCTCCAGAGGATGTGGACTGGCTGATTATGTCCAATCTGGGAGAGAGTCCCGCCGCAACTAACGTTAAAGTTTCTGCCAGTTACGAAGTATTTGATAGTACGAGTCCTAGTAAAACGGCAACTTCTGATTTAGGCTTTGACTTTGGTTCTACAGCCGGAGACAAATTTCTAGCTGAATTTGGCAGTGGTTTTGATGATGATCTGGCCCAAGGTTTAGCTGATGATTTTTTCAATGAAGCGGCATTAGAAAATTTAGGAGTTAGTGATGAGTCTGATCTAGCACTAGAGGATTTAGATCACAGTTGGGAGGCTGATTTAGCTGCAATTAGTCCCGCAGAAGGCGATAATTTTGCGGCTTTGATGGCAGCAGATAGCCTTGGTACAGATATTAATGAAGATTTAGCGCTTTTATTAGCCGATCAAATAGCAGATGAAATATTAGCCGAGCCAACTAACCCCAAAGAGGTTGTGCCGGTGCAGGTAGATTTAGCTTCAGATCATCTTAATTCAGTTAATTCAGAGGTTGATGCTGCTGACGAATTCCTGATGGGATTTTCTGATGAGATGGAAATGATCGCCCCAGCGGATCCTATCGCTCCATTGGATGATGGGGAGTCAATGGATGAGTTTAGTAGTGCAGCAGCGGCAAAATCTACGCCTGTTGCTGGTAGCAGTGATAATATTTGGTCAACAGATGAACTAATGAGTGGCGGCGATGATCTAAGTTGGCAAAGTGAGGGGGATGCGGCCCCTTGGGATCAGCCCATAGTTACACCAGCAATACCTCAGAATGCAGCAGATCAAGACCCTCTAGATACGGCGGTGGTATTTGATTTTAATCAATTTTCTTCCACATTTAATGAAGCAGAAGATTGGTTACATACTCATTCATCTAATGAGCCACCTAGTAGGGAGACTCCCGATGAATTTGGCGATATGGTGTGGCACATCCCTAGCACCAACGATGATGACTTTGGCGATACGGTAGTTACGGCTTGGATTGATCCTTCAGACCGCGATCCAGCAAAGTCAAAATCCTTTACACCAGAAGCCGATCCTTTTGCCTCTGACTGGAATGCGCCATCACCGCCACAGAGTAATGTTATTCCTGAAGCAAAGCTTTCCCCCAAACGAGATGCCGAATTATCGCAAAATTATCATGCGCCAGTGGTCGCCGCTGAGGTTGAACCATTAAGCGATCTTGGTGGCGATATTGATGATGACTATGATGAATTTAATCTATCAGAG
Source organism: Pseudanabaena sp. ELA607 (assembly GCA_037130765.1). Classification (GTDB taxonomy): domain Bacteria; phylum Cyanobacteriota; class Cyanobacteriia; order Pseudanabaenales; family Pseudanabaenaceae; genus JBAXSK01. The sequence goes on along the minus strand of JBAXSK010000022.1, from coordinate 4,367 downwards.
CTATCCCCTGTAGCAACTGACTCAGCTAATTCTAATTTAAATTCTAATTTAGCTAACATGGTCTATGATTTGGGGGCAGAATCTCAAAGTAATTCATCTGAGATCAATGCTCTGGATTTCTGGGAAAATGAAGTCAATGATATGTTGACCTCAGAGGGCTCCTCTTTTTGGGATTCAGCCCAAATTGATCAGAATGATCAGAGTAATTATTTAGACAGTGTAGCTAATGAATTTTTCCAAGATGCGCCATCTTTAAGTGATATAGCCCCAGAGCAGCCATCTTTGAACAGCTATAATGCGGATATATCTGCCCAGCTAAAACCGCCACAATCTAACGTTCCATCATCCCAGTTAACTACTCTCTATACCCCCGATCATCTGAGCATTGATGATGACTTTAATGACGAATTAGGGCATGATTTAGCTGATGAGTTTGATCAAATTGGGTCTGAGCCGAGCAACTACAGCAATTATCAAGAGTTTATTGCGCCATCGGCTGCGGCTCCTCCTTTCAATAGCCCAGCACCCGCTGATCATCATTATCCGAGTCCTCATCCTAGCGGCGCACCGCCTAACCCCACCGCCCTAATTTCTCGTCAGTCCCCCCAGCCGATTTATGCCCCGTCCCCTAATGCCGATGGGGGCATGGCTAATCCATACATTGCCAATGAAGCTGAGATTGATCTGGCTGACTTTGATGCAGTTTTAGCCGACGACTTTATTCCTTCCGATTATCTTGGCTCTGATCATCTCAATTCTGAGCATTTTAATGGTGATAATTTTCCTGATCTATTGGCCAGTGGCTCAGGAAATACTGGTTTAATGGCTGCTAGTCCTCAAAATGTTGCCTCAACTTATGAGCCATCCCATGAGCCGCCGCACTATTTAAGCAGTAGCGCCACCCATTTGGGTCATGGTACTAATCCTCCTCATATACCCATCAATCCGCCTATGAATCCCCATATGGGCAACATAGATAATGATTATTTAGACAATTTTGATTTAGATGAGTTTGACTCTAGTGTAGGTAATTTGGGTTCAATGCCAGACACGGTTAATCCTAGCAGCAGTCAGTTTGGGGCATCTTCCTATGAGCCGCCAGTCTCATCGCCAGCGCAACTGCCTTTACCTTTGCCACCATTACCTAAAATGCCTCCTTTACCCCACCCATCGGCGACTAGTGGCCACAGCACGATTAACAAGCCCACTACGCCACGTCGTTCGAGTGGCAACAGCAGCAGTGGCACAGCATTTGATGATGACTTTCTGCGGAATGCGAGCCGAGCTAGTATGGGCCACAGTGGCGGCATGGAGCCTGAATATACCGTTGGTGGCAGTCCCATTTTATCAGATTTTAATGATATTAGCGGTTTAGATATTCGTGATGATACGGATTGGACGGGTTTATTAGATGGGGACTCGGAATTATCGGATTCCTTTACGGCGATGCCAGTGAGTAGTTATGCACCGCCGAAATTACCAGATCAGTCGGGATTTTTTACTGGTGCAACCGATGACTTGCCACGGCATCGCCAACCACCTCTAGGGGGGGCTAATACTGGCTTGACTGGTTTTGGGACTGGGCCCCGTCCTACGCCTACGCCCCAAATAGCCGATAATTTCAAGGCTGCCTATGGGACTGGGGTGGGTAATACAGGTCCTGGAGCCGCAAAAGATAAAGATAGTGAGCGGCCTAATTTGCCTGTAAGTATTAGCTTAGAGGCGATTTGGGATAAGGCTAAGTGGCCGATTGTAGGGCTAATTTTATTGGGCATTGGGGGCGGTGGCATGATGCTACTACAGCGCCCTTATACCGAGTTTGGTCTGAAAATGGGTTTTATTAAGGATGCTAGCGGCAAGAATTTACAGGGTAGTAATTTCAAGGATGCTAAGCTAGAAAATGTGAATTTTAGTGGAGCAAACCTAGAGGCGGCAGTGTTTGAAAATGCCAATCTCAAGGGAGCTAATTTGTCAGAGGCTAAGTTGGATGGAGTCAATTTTGCCAAGGCTAATTTGCGGAGTGCTCGATTGTTACGCACTAGCATTATCTGGGCTAATTTTAAAGGGGCGCAGTTAAATTGGGCGGATTTGGAAGAAGCCGAGGTAACGCGGTCTAATTTTGCTGGGGCAACTTTAGAAGGGGCTAATTTACGGGGAATGAAGTTGGGCGAGGGCGATAAAATGGCTAGGCTTGAACCCAAGGATCGTTTAATGTGGCAATTGGTCAATGAACCCAAGCCAGGGCGGAATCTGGCGGGACAAAATCTCACCGGCTTTAACTTGAATGGCGCAACCTTAACTGGGGCGAATTTGACTAATAGCCAATTATCCTTTGTGGATTTGACTGGGGCGGATTTGAAGAATGCCAATTTGTCGGGCGCTATAGTCAAAGGCATGAATCTGAGCGGAGCCAAACTCAATGGGGCCCAATTTACTGGAGCCGTGTGGGATAAAGATAAACCGCCAAAAACTGATGCGGCGACGGTGTGTCCCAATGGCAAGCCGGGACCTTGTAAGTTTTAGGATGGATTAGTAATTGCTATCAGCTACACAAATGCCTTGGCATTTAATGCCGTTGGTGGCGGTGCGGCGACAGTGACCGCAAAGTATGGCTGATTGCGCTACTGTCGGTGCGGCTGGCATGGTGATGGCTGGCTGAGGTGAGTTAGATTCGTGATTCATGGCATGATTTACCGCATTTATTGCTTAGATCTTGCTGGATTTATGGTGTTTGCACCTATATCTATTGAAGGAAATCAAGGCAGATCACAGACATCTTGAGCGCAACTATAGATCATGGCTTACCGATAACGGGCGATCAACCTGTAACAGAAATAGCGTATTGACTTAAACCTCGGTTGTATACTAGCTCTGCTTGCCTAGTTATACCGGTGGTTATGTTTTAATTGCCTGACAAAATCCATGCTCCATGTCTTGGGATAACTAGCTCAATGCTGTTTTTGACTACTTCGCTTGACCTTTTAGTATATTCAACTCACCATGCAACAACTCAACCCCAATCCCAGCTTCAGCGTGACCATGCGCCTGCAATTACCTAACCGTGCGGGGATGCTCTCTTCAGTAATTCAGGTATTGGCTGATGCTGGGGGCAGTTTGGGCACAATTGATTTGGTGCAACAAACCCGCAAAATTTCCATGCGTGATCTGACGGTTTATGCCACCAGTGCCGAGCATTCCGAGCAGTTGATCGAATTGGTGCGCAAATTGCCCGAAGTCCGCTTGATTAATGCCTATGATCGTACTTTTGAAGTCCATCGCGGCGGTAAGATTTCTCTCACTTCTAAGGTGGCAGTCAAAGGACAGGATGATTTGGCGATGGTTTATACCCCCGGCGTGGGTCGGGTGTGTTTGGCGATCGCCGCTGATAAGAGCAAGGTCTATGATTACACGATCAAGGGTAATACCATTGCTGTGGTGACTGATGGCACAGCGGTATTGGGTTTGGGGAATATTGGCCCTGAAGCTGCCATGCCAGTTATGGAAGGTAAGGCGATGTTGTTCAAACAATTTGCGGGTTTGGATGCTTTTCCGATTTGTTTGGCAACCCAAGATGTAGATGAGATTGTGGAAACCGTCAAGCGCATTGCTCCGGCTTTTGGTGGTGTGAATTTAGAAGATATTGCTTCGCCCCGTTGTTTTGAAATTGAACGGCGTTTAAAAGCAGAGTTAGATATTCCCGTATTTCACGATGATCAGCATGGAACGGCGATTGTGGTGGTGGCGGCGATGCTTAATGCTCTCAAGGTGGTCAATAAGAAGATTGATCAGATTCGGGTGGTGATGAATGGTGCGGGTGCTTCGGGAATTTCGGTGGCGCGATTGTTACGGCAAGCGGGTATGAAGCATATTCAAATTTGCGATTCTCAGGGTTGCATTACTAAAGATCGCCCTAATTTGACCGCCGAGAAGCAGGAATTTGCCAGTCCAACCGGTGGCACTCTAGCCGAAGTGATTAAAGGAGCCGATGTATTTATTGGGTTGAGTGTGGCTGGGGCATTGACTCCTGATATGGTGCGCACTATGGCATCGGATCGGATTGTTTTTGCGATGGCGAATCCCATTCCCGAAATTTTGCCCGAATTGGTTGAAAATGATGTGGCGGTAATTGCTACGGGGCGCAGTGATTATGCCAATCAAATCAATAATGTCTTGGCTTTTCCGGGGATTTTCCGAGGGGCATTAGATGCGCGGGTCAAACAGATTAATACGGAAATGTATTTAGCTGCGGCTCAGATGATTGCTTCTTTGGTGGGGCAAAATGAACTGGCGGCAGATTTTATTATTCCTTCGGTGTTTGATGGCAGAGTTGCGCCTGCGGTGGCAGCGGCGGTGGGTACTGTGGCACG
>JBAXSK010000219.1:0-7187 GCA_037130765.1 Pseudanabaena sp. ELA607 | reverse complement strand
AAGTATTCTTTGCTTCATCAGAACCCGTTGCATTTCATCCTTGAATTGGCGTTTTGATCCATCTGATTCAACAAATTGAAAACTTCAGACTTAAAGTTAGAAAAACGAGCTTGAGAAAGCAATCGCATTTGCCCGATGCTTGAGCGGTGAGAAGTTGACGTAACCATAGATACAGGGAATTTATACTCTCTCTGTGTAGTTTTTTTTGCCCAACTACTATCATTTTCCCAAAGCTGATAATCTTCATACATATCAGAAGGTTCAGCATGGAAATCATGAATCTTAATTTTCAATTGTAAACCTTTTCTTACTTTTATACCACCCTCATCTTCGCTTAAGTCATCTTCATCTTCACCAATCTGGTCGTTCATAAAAACCATTTTTTGTGGAACTTTGGCAAGAACTATTTCTTCAATTTCCTCATAAACTGCCTTCATTTCTTCACTAATAAACTTGCCATCTCCAGAAATAATGATAGTACCTGTTTGAGATGTATCTTTGTCAAATAGCCATTTAATAGCCTCAAGTGGCGGTGTGCGAGAATTGATAAAAAATTCCTCCCTCTTTCTTGCAACACTTAACCAGACTTTTAAATCTAGCGGATCGCAGTAAATTGATAAAGCTTCAAGAACGCTAGTTTTACCTGAGTTATTAACACCAACAAGCAAATTAATTTGTCCGAGGTCTTTTAGCTCAAGTTCTTTTAGCCCTCGGAATTGATGAATTGTGATATTTTCTAGGTTTCTATTGATCATTGACTTATTTTAACGCATCAAGACTTTTTTGATTTGTGGCAAAGAATCTCTGATTTATAATGTGGTTAATTTAGTAGCGAGCACCTATACACAATAGCTTTAAATTTTGCGCTTGGGTAGCGGCATTAGAAATACACTACTTAGCCCAAATAATCCAACAAACCCCTAAACCTTAAAAACTAAATAAAATCTGATTTACCCCAAACCCTTACAGCATCAGCGGTTAAACCACAAATTATCAGCGGTGGTTCGGTAAACTCTACCTTTTCAGGTGTAGTACACCCTCTCTGTAAACCAGAAAAACTAGCTACTCTTATTGCAGTTAGATTTAGTAAGTTTTAAGTTTTAAAACCTGTAGGAGCTGGGAGCCTTATGGCCAAAGTAGTTGGGATTGACTTAGGTACAACAAACTCGGTTGTTGCCGTCATGGAAGGGGGCAAGCCAACGGTGATTGCAAACGCCGAAGGCTTCCGCACTACCCCGTCAGTGGTGGCTTATGCCAAAAATGGGGATCGTTTGGTAGGGCAAATCGCCAAACGTCAAGCCGTGATGAACACGGATAACACATTTTATTCGGTAAAACGATTTATTGGTCGTCGTCATGATGAAGTGACCAATGAGGCGATGCAAGTACCTTACAAAGTAATTAATGTAGGTCAAAGCGTCCGTATTGAATCCCCTGCCGCTGGGAAACAATTTGCCCCCGAAGAAATTTCCGCTCAAGTATTGCGTAAGCTCAAAGAAGATGCAAGCAAATATTTAGGCGAAGATGTCACCCAAGCGGTGATTACCGTTCCGGCTTACTTCAACGACTCGCAACGTCAAGCCACCAAAGATGCTGGTAAAATCGCTGGTCTAGAAGTACTGCGGATCATCAACGAGCCAACCGCTGCTGCCTTAGCCTATGGTCTCGACAGCAAGCAAAACGAAACCATTTTGGTATTTGACCTCGGTGGTGGTACGTTTGACGTTTCCATTTTAGAAGTGGGTGACGGCGTATTTGAAGTATTGTCCACCAGTGGCGACACCCACCTTGGCGGCGATGACTTCGACAAAAAGATTGTAGACTTTTTAGCCGCTGGGTTCCAAAAGAATGAAGGCATCGACCTTCGCAAAGATAAGCAGGCATTGCAACGTTTAACCGAAGCTGCGGAAAAAGCGAAGATTGAATTGTCCAGCGTTTCCCAAACAGAAATTAACCTGCCCTTCATCACCGCTGATGCCAATGGGCCCAAGCACTTGGAAATGAGCTTGACCCGCGCTAAGTTTGAAGAACTCTGCGCCGATTTGATCGATCGTTGCCGCATTCCCGTAGAAGCTTCCGTTCGTGATGCCAAGATTGATAAGTCTAAGATTAGCGAAGTGGTTCTGGTAGGTGGTTCCACGCGGATTCCTGCGGTGCAAGAATTGGTGCGTAAAGTGCTCGGTAAGGAGCCGAACCAAACCGTTAACCCTGATGAAGTAGTGGCTGTGGGTGCAGCAGTGCAAGCCGGTGTATTGGCAGGTGAAGTCACCAATATTCTGTTATTGGATGTGACACCGTTGACCTTGGGCGTAGAAACCCTTGGTGGCGTGATGACTCCGATGATTCCCCGCAATACCACAGTTCCCACCAAGAAAACCGAAACCTTCTCCACTGCGGTTGATGGTCAAACCAATGTAGAAATTCACATTCTGCAAGGGGAACGGCAAATGTCTTCGGACAACAAGAGTTTGGGAACTTTCCGTTTAGATGGAATTCCTCCCGCTCCCCGTGGCGTGCCTCAAATTGAAGTCACCTTTGACATTGATGCTAACGGGATGTTGTCTGTCACCGCTAAGGACAAGGGCACAAATAAGGTGCAGTCTTTGACTATCTCTGGTGCTTCGACCCTTGACAAGTCGGAAGTCGAGAAAATGGTCAAAGATGCTGAGAACAATGCCGCCACTGATAAGCAAAAGCGCGACCAAGTAGAAGCGAAGAACCAAGCTGATTCCTTGACCTATCAAGCAGAAAAGCAAATTAAGGATCTCGGCGATAAAGTTCCGGCTGCTGACAAGACCAAGATTGAAGGTTTAATCAAAGACCTGCGCGAAGCCGTCAACAAGGAAGATCACGACAAGATTAAGTCTGGTACGGAAGAACTAAAGCAAGCTTTGTATGCTTTGAGTACTTCTGTTTATCAGCAAGGCGGCGGTGCTGAGGGTGGTCCTGAACCCAGTGGCGCTGATTCGACCCGTGATGCAGCCAGCAACGATGATGATGTCATTGATGCAGATTTTACTGAATCTAAGTAAAATTCAAGTAAAAATTCAATTCATCGATATTACTAATCAATAGTTAAATATCTAATCAACAATGGCTGGAGTGAGAACAACTTGCTCCAGCCATTGTTGATTGAGCACAATTTGAACACAATGGGTTGGGGTGATAGGATATTTTAGTTGTGTTGCTCTTGACTAATTTCTGCTTGAATCATGGTGCAAACTTCCATTAATCCTGCCGTCATCAATTCTTACTCCTATCCCTTCCCACAGTTACAGATTTTTGATGCCGTACCCGAAGGCTTGTTAGAGCTAGAATCCCATCAATTAGCTGATTTTCTGCTCCAGCCGACGTTAATTCATTTGCGCGGTTTACAAGACCCACCCCTATTTGTTTCGGTATTACTCCACGGAAATGAAACTACTGGCTGGCTGGCCATGCGAGAACTGTTGCAAAAATATCAAGAGACGCAATATTCTGATTTGCCCCGTTCCTTTTCCTTATTTATTGGGAATATCAGCGCTGCTCGTTGGGGATTAAGACATTTGCCGCATCAGCCCGACTACAATCGCATTTGGGCCGGACATAGCACCTTAGAAGAACAGATGGCCCAGCAGGTGATTCAGGAAATGCGAGAGCGGGGCGTTTTTGCCAGCATTGATATTCACAATAATACGGGGCGCAATCCCCATTATGGCTGTATTACTCGCTTAGATGCTCCATCGCTTTTTTTAGCCAGAGCATTCAGTCCATTGGCGGTATATTACACCACGCCGCAAACGATTCAAGCCTGTGCCTTTGCCGAATTGTGTCCGGCCATTATTTTGGAAGCAGGTCAACCGGGCTTGCCTGATGGTACGACCCATGCGCGGTCATTTGTGGAACAATTTTTGCATCTAGCGGAAATCCCCGATCAGCCGGTGACGGATCTTAATTTATTCCAGACCGTGGCAGTGCTAAAAATCCCTGATGGTGTGAGTTTTTGCTTTGGGGATAGTAGCGATCATGATTCGGTAGATTTACGATTTCCCGCAGCGATGGATCGGCTTAACTTCTGTGAACTAGCCCCAGGAACTGTTTTAGCCCATGTCGAGCATGAATCTGGGCATTTATTGGCTTGGGATGAGGCAGGCTCTGATCAAACTGATTCTTTTTTGGTCAGAGTTGGCAATCAGATTCAGTTACGCAAGCAACTCCTACCCGCGATGATTTCCCTAGATTGCGAAATTGTACGCAGTGATTGTCTCTGTTACTTAATGGAACGCCATCATGTCTAGTTGACTGGTAGATGATCAAATTGACAATTTTGGTAATATCTACTATAATGCTGACAATAATTCATGGTGAATATTATGCATTCAACTCCCCAGCTTGAACCGATCGCTCATAATTTCACCCTGCCATTAGCCGAGCCATTGTTAGTGCCCAGCCCTGATAACTATGGTTTATTAACTGACTTGTATCAGCTTACGATGGGTGCTTGCTATGACCAGCAAGGCATGGCTGATCAGCCCGCTGCTTTTGAGCTTTTTGTGCGTCGCCTGCCCGATGGCTTTGGTTATGGTGTGGCGATGGGTTTGGCAATGGCCTTGGAATATTTAGAGAATTTGTATTTTTCACCAGAATTAATTACCAAAATCCAGAATTTAGGGATTTTCCGCCAAGCGCCCGCGAGTTTTTGGCGGCGGTTACAGGAGTTCCGTTTTACCGGCAATGTATGGGCGATGGCGGAAGGAACCCTATTCAGTGCTAACGAACCCTTATTACGCATTGAGGCTCCGTTATGGCAGGCGCAATTAGTGGAAACCTATCTGCTCAACACCCTCAATTATCAAAGTTTGATCGCAACTAAGGCGGCTCGATTACGGGATCAAGCGGGAGATGGTGTGACTTTATTGGAATTTGGGACGCGGCGAGCCTTTGCGCCTCAAGGGGCTTTATGGGCGGCACGGGCAGCCCTAGCAGCGGGTTTTGATGCTACTTCTAATGTCTGGGCCGCCTTGCAATTGGGCAGAGAACCCAGTGGTACGATGGCCCACGCTTTGGTCATGGCATTAACCGCCCAAGGGGAATCAGAACTTACCGCTTTTACGGCTTTTCATGAACTATTTCCCCATAGTCCCCTATTGATTGATACTTTTGATCCTGTGGTTGCCTTACAGACCCTTGCAGCTAGTGCGATGGGGGCAACGGTGGCAGGGGTACGCATTGATTCGGGGGATGTGCTGGCTTTAGCCCAAGAGTCGCGGCGTTATTTACCCCAAGCGCGGGTTTTCGTCAGTGGTGATATTGATGAAGCCGAAATTGCCCGCTTAAAATTAGCCCATGCGCCCATTGATGGCTATGGTATCGGCACAAAATTAGTTACCGGCGCACCAGTGAACGGCGTATATAAACTGGTGGAATTAACCGGACAGCCCGTGGTCAAGCGTTCCGCTGCTAAGTCTACCTATGCCGGACGCAAGCAAGTATTTCGCCGTACCGATGCCCAAGGGATGATCATCGGGGATCGGATCGGTTTAGTCACAGAAGCGCCTTTAGCCGATGAACAGCCATTATTAGAACTAGTCATGGTTGCTGGACAAAGGCAACGCTGCGATGATGCCATTGAAGTAATTGCCCAGCGGGTGCGGCAGTCAGTGCAAGCTTTGCCATCACAGTGCCGCGATTTGGACAATGTGGTCATGTTGCCTGTGACCATTGGTGATGGAGTTTTAGCGCTGACGGCTCAGGCTCTAGGGCGGCATTTTAGTTAAGTTTGGTGATCTGCTACACCATGACTTAAGCCCAGCCACCATTGCAACTAAGATCATTTTTTATTGGCATCTTTATATTGGCATTATGACCCAGCCCCCCCAATTCAACCCCGCTGCCAGTGACGCTAATCAACGGTTACAGATTGCCTTATTTGGCACTAGTGGTGACCCACCTAGTGTGGCGCATCAGACGATTTTGCGGTATTTATCCCAAAATTATGATCTTTGTGTCGTATGGGTGGCTGATAACCCCTTTAAACGCCATCAAGCCTCATTAGCGCATCGCCTCACCATGATGGAGCTAACCATTGCCGACCTAGCGCCTGATTGTGCCAATGTGGGGCTATATCCCGAAATGAGTCACCGGCGCACCGTGCATACCCTAGACCAAGCCGCCCAAGTCTGGCCCCAAGCAGAATTTACCTTAGTTGTGGGGATAGACTTATTGCCCCAGTTACCCACTTGGTATGAAGCCGCGCAATTATTAAGGCGGGTTAAATTGTTGGTGATGCCCCGTCAAGGTTATCATTTTGACGCAGAGGCAGTGAAGACCGTCACAGCAATGTGTTCAGCAGTGCAGTTTGCCCCACCTCATACCTGGATTCCCGATGTTTCTTCGTCGGAGTATCGCAATGGGGGTAACCGTTCAGTGATAATAGCTTCAGTTGCCGCATATATTGAGCAGGAGCATCTTTACGAATGGCAGACAGCAAGTCCCGCCATCCCTTAGCCGAATTTAAAGTGGGTGTTGATAATGTAATTTTCTCCGTAGACACGGATCAGAATCGTTTGCTGGTATTACTGGTGATGCGTCAACAGGAGCCATACCGCGATTACTGGTGTTTGCCGGGGACTTTGGTGCGTCAAGGGGAGGGTTTGGAGGATGCCGCCTATCGCATTTTAGCGGAAAAAATTCGCGTCAAGAATCTTTATCTAGAACAGCTTTATACTTTTGGCGATATGGGACGAGACCCCAGAGAATCGCCGCAAAGTTATAACGTGCGTTACTTATCGGTGAGTTATTTTGCCCTAGTGCCCCATGCCGAAGCGGAATTAATCGCCGATGGAGTCAGTGGCATTGCGTGGTATCCGGTGAAGCAAGTGCCACAATTGGCATTCGATCACAATCGAATTTTGAGTTATGGGCATCGGCGGCTGTGTAATAAATTGGAATATAGTCCGATTGCTTTTGATGTATTGCCGCAGACTTTTACATTGAATGATTTGTATCAGTTATATGCCACGGTTTTAGGCGAAAACTTTGCCGACTATTCTAATTTTCGCACCCGTTTATTGAAGTTAGGTTTTTTGATGGATACAGGGGCAAAGACATCGCGGGGGGCGGGTCGTCCGGCGAGTTTATATCGATTTGATGCCGAAGCCTTTGCTCCTTTAAAAGATAAACCAATGGTGTTTATTTAGAGTATTGAT
>JBAXSK010000218.1:0-7256 GCA_037130765.1 Pseudanabaena sp. ELA607 | reverse complement strand
CCGCTTCCCCCCTCAGCGCTTTATTAACTTAACTTGACTAATGCTGATCTGTCAATAGGGTAAAGCAAACTTTTTTTGTAGTGGCAGGTAAAGCTTTAAGTGAAAGCTAGTCACAGTAAGTCTTACAAGGTAAAAAAGTTTTTTCAAAAAATTTGACAGAAGATTTGATTTTCAGGCTGATATAAGTATTTTCTGGGTTTTATTTCATTTTTATTTGTCTTGGTGGGTTGGGTTAGGGAAAATTTTTTGTGCTTTTTTGTTTGAGATGGCGTGATAAACAGCTTGGAATGTCCTCTAGGAAGGCGTTAGAAGTATTTTTGGTGTTTTGTGGTGGGGGCTTTGTTTGGTTACACTGGTTGAGTGTGTAATTTTGTGGAGTGTGGTTGTGAGTGATATACCTGTGCCGTCCCATGTGCATTATGAGTTGTTGTTGCAGGTGCTGGAGCGCCAAACAACGGCTGCGCTAAGTGGACAAAATGTTTCGCCGAAGACGCGGGAGTATTTGCGGGAGACGGTGATTAATTTGCGTAAGGCTTTTTCTTTGCAGAAGCAGGCGGAGGAGTTGTGTCGTTTGCAGGGGATTGCGGTGTCCTATCGATGGTCGGTGCAGGAGGTGGATCAGCCACAGATCCCGTTGCAGGCAGATGAGTAATTTGCGGTTTGCTGGTTAGATTGGTGAGGTTTACAGGTTGCGGCTAGATGTTTTTGGTCTGGCTGGTTTTGTTGTTGCGTGAGGTTTTTTAAGGTTATGGCACAGGTTACTGGTGTTGATGGTTTGGCGAGTTTTGCGCGGGATGATTGGCAGGGGGGGTATCGGTCTTTGTATGTTGAGCATGATTATTGGGTTGAGGCGGTGGATGGACAAATTCCGGCGGATTTGCGGGGGACTTTTTTGCGTAATGGGCCGGGTTTGTTGGATGTAGGTGGGGAGCGTTATGGTCACCCGTTTGATGGGGATGGCATGATTTGTGCGCTGCGGTTTGATGGAGGGCGGGCGCATTTTCGTAATCGGTTTGTGAAAACGCCGGAATTTTTGGCGGAGCAAAAGGCGGGGCGAATTTTATATCGGGGGGTATTTGGCACCCATAAGCCGGGGGGCTGGTGGCGTAATGCGTTTGATTTGCGGATCAAAAATCTGGCAAATACGAATGTGGTGTATCAGGGGGAGAAGTTATTGGCGTTGTGGGAGGCGGCTTTGCCTTATCGGTTGGATGCTGAGTCCCTTGATACGGTGGGGCTGGAAAATTTTGGTGGGGCGTTGCAGTCGGGGGCAACTTTTACGGCTCACCCTAGGCGCGATGGTGTAACGGGAGATTTATGGGCTTTTGGGGTACAGACGGGGCCGCGTTCGGTGATTCGGTCTTATCGGGTTGATCCGCAGGGAAATTTACATGAAGAATTTGCCCAGCCGATTGATGGGTTTGCTTTTTTGCATGATTTTGCTTACACGCCGAATTATCGGATTTTTATGCAGAATCCGGTCAAGTTCAATCCGTTGCCTTTTGTGCTGGGACTGGCCACAGCGGGGAGTTGTATCGAGTTACAACCTGATAAACCGAGTTTATTTTTGATTTTTGATCGGCAGGGCAATTTAATCTCGGTGCCGACTGACCCGTGTTTTGTGTTTCACCACTGCAATGCTTTTGAGCGGGGTGATGAGTTGGTGGTGGATTCGGTGTGCTACGGGGATTATCCTAAGCTGGAGCCAAATAGTGATTTTCTGGATGTGGATTTTGCCCGAGTGGTGCCCGGACAGTTGTATCGGTTTGTGATTAATCTAAAAACTAAGACGGTGCATAAATCTCTGTTGGTGGAGCGTTCCTGTGAATTTCCGGTGATTCATCCCCGTTGTATGGGGCGGGATTATCGCTATGCCTACATTGGGGCGACGGCTGGTACGGTGGGAAATGCACCATTACAGGCGGTGTTGAAAGTGGATGTGACGACGGGCGCACAGGAGTTGCATAGTTTTGCGCCCCGTGGGTTTGTGGGTGAGCCGATCTTTGTGCCTCGTAATCAAGAAACAAATACGGCAGAGGATGATGGCTGGGTCTTAGTAATGGTCTATGATGCGGCGCAAAATCGGTCGGATGTGGTGATTTTAGATGCCCAAAATATCACGGCTGCACCTGTGGCAGTGCTGCACTTAAAGCATCATGTGCCCTATGGTTTACATGGTTGTTTTGTGCCGGATTTGGTGTAAATTTATGGACTAATTAATAAATTTAATCAATCATTAATTTAATCTATTTATGTTAAGAAAAGAAGCGATCTGGCTCGGTGAAGTAATATCTAAACTAGAGCCAGAGCATTTATTTCCTATGCTTAATTTAGGCAGTTCTAATCAATATTTTAGAGAGCAAGCACAGCCTTGGATTAATGAGTTGGTATTTCAGCCCGCAGTCAATCAGGGCTATAAAATTATTCACACAGATCTTAAATCTGATGTGGGTGTTGACTTAGTAGGTGATTTGAATGATCCTAATTTTATTGATTTACTAAATAAACAACAAGTAAAATCTATTTTGTGTAGTAATTTACTCGAACACGTCAACAATAAAGAACAGTTGTGCCAAATTATTACTGCAATCATTCCTGAGAAGGGATATTTATTAATTACTGTGCCCCGTGATTTCCCCTTGCATTTAGATCCAATTGATACTTTATTTCGCCCTAATGTATCAGAATTAAAAGCATTTTTTCCTGATTTAACCTTAGTTAAAGGCGAGATTGTTGTAGATGGCTTATTATGTCAAGTGACTGCAACGCCAGCATTTTTATATGTTTTGGTCATGATTTTGCGTTTGCTATGTCCTATTTATCAACCTCTAAGATGGCTTGATTCTCTAAGATATAGTTTATGGTTATTTAGAAATGTGTCAGCTACTTGCGCGGTCTTCAAAAAACCGTAAACATAACATTTAATCTAAATAATCTATTTATTTAAAATCTAACTACTTGAAATTTATTTGTTTAAATATTGTTTAAATATTAGGGGTAATCAATATTTTTTGCAAAATAGTACTATGAATAGCTAGTAGTTTCACTTCAGATTTATCTAGGGCACGGATCGTATTTCGGCTGAATTTTGCTTCAGAAAATACCGCTGTACCAAAATAGTCTTTGGGGTTCAGGATTTTACTTGATTGATCGTGATCATTAATTAATTCAATTTGACCAGATAAAATAATATAAAATATATCAATATAATCTCCTTCTTTAATAATTATTTCACCAGCATCAATCACTAAAAATTTAATTGGCTCATCTATTTCTACATTTACAGAAGAATTATGAACTTGTGTCAAGCTATTAGCAATTACTTCAAGGGCTTTTTGCTGTAATACAGCGCGAGTAGTGGTAGAACGGGCGATCATACTCTGAAATGTGCCCCGATCAATTTCTAAAACGTGTACTTCATTATCTTGGCTAGCGCGGACAGTAGCAGTACGCAATACCTCATGCAGTACGCCCACTTCACCAAAATAATCATTAACACCTAATTGTTTCAGGAAAATTGTTTCCCCACCGGCTAATTCTTTGATTACTTCCACTTTTCCCTCAGAGATAATACAAAATTTATTCGCAATATCTCCCTGCTGAATAATCACTTCTCCTGGGCGGTAACTTGCCATGCGCAAATGAGGAATTAATTCAAGTAATTGCTTACTTGTTAACATCGGAAAAGCCACAGCTAGACGATCTTGATAAGGAAAACTAAGATGACCGTCTTCAATTCTAATAATGCGATCTGCGGCATCAAAAATTCGGCTGTCATGGGTAACAATAAGCACCGCGCTGTGTTGTTGCTTGGCTAAATCAACAATTAATTCAATAATTTCTTGACCAGTTCGGCGATCTAATGCGGCTGTCGGTTCATCAGCTAATAATAAAGGTGGATTATGGGCAAGGGCACGGGCAATTGCGACTCGCTGTTTTTGTCCACCAGATAAGTCCTTGGGAAAAGCATGAAGATAATCGACTAGACCCACGGCATTAACTACTTCTAAAGCCCGTTTTCTAGCTTGATCTGGACTAAAATCATGTTGCAATTCTAAGGATAGTTGGACATTTTTTTGTACGGTCATATAATCAAGTAAATTAAAGTGCTGAAAAACATACCCTATTCTGCGTCTAACTTGCATTTTTTGCAGTTCAGTAGCACCATTGAGTTCTTGATCTAGAATTTTTAAATTACCTGATTGAACTGAACGTAAGCCCCCAATTAATGATAGTAATGTCGTTTTACCAGAACCAGATTCTCCAGTTAAGATTAAAACTTCTTCTGGTTGCACACTAAGATTTATGTCATATAGAACTTGCTTTTTAGTTTTACCTTCCTGATAAAAATGGTCAACATTTTTGATTAATAAGACATTCTCTTTCATGACTTTTTATATCTAGATTATGGGATAATACAAAGCAATTAATAACTTGAATTAGCTACTAATTTAGCTATAGTTTGGATATATTTAATCAAAATTGGGTTAGATAATTAATCAAAAAATTCAACTAAAAATTTCTATCGGATCGGCTTCTTGCAATTTAATTAATGAGATTACTGCCGAAAGTAAACAAATTAAACAGATTAGTCCAAAAATCATTGCTGCGGTGAGTGGTTCCATCTGAATCAATAGTTTAGTTGCATCTGCTAAATAAGCAAAAGCTAGGGTGGAAACGATCACACCGGGAATATATCCTGCGATACCTAAAATTAATGATTCTTGAATCACAATCATCACAAGGGATATATGGCTAAAACCAATCGCTTTGAGAGTAGCATAATTGCCTAAATTGTTAGCAATTTTGACATAGAGAATTTGATATAAAATAAAAATGCTAATCAAAATTGTCACCATCATCATAAAAGTAAAAACAAAGCCAATAGGTGAATTACTTTCATGAAATATTCTTTCATTTTTGATCAGATCAGATTTAGAAAAAACGTGGATATTTTGTGGTAAATTATTCTTCAGATTTTCTACCACTTGACGAATGATTTCAGGCGAGTTATGTCCTGATTTTAATTGAATTAAACCCACATCAATTTTGTCTTTATCTCTGGCAAATAACTTGATGAAAGTCGTCTCATTCACAATGAATGTAGCGTCATAGGCATTATTAACCCCCAATTCAAATAAGCCAGTGACGTTTAATCTTTCAAATTCCTTAGCACTGGCAGTTTGAATTTCTACTATTGCGTGATTGCGAGCTATAAATTCTTCGATAATTGGCTTGAATTCATGACGAGAAATCCTATCAAATAAAGCTGATTCATTGGGTTGAATTTGATTAAGATGCTCAGCAACTCCCTTAAGATTTAAGGCTAGATTATTTGTGGGAATGCCTATAACATTAACTCGAATACGATGCAACCGGTGCTGCGCATCTTTCCACTTTGTCCCCGTGATATAAAAAGGCATCACTGCGGCTACGTGCTCGTCCGCCAAAGACTGATAGAGATGGCGTGACGAGAAAGATACGGGCTGTAATATACTCGAAGAAACTGAATTAACTAATAAAATATCAGCATTTAAATTAAATGGAATTTGCAATACTCCTTCTAAAAAAGAATTTCTGAGGCCTACCTGTAAAAATAAAATTGATGTAATACAAATAATCCCGATAATGCCTGAGATAGTCTGATTTCTTTGATGTTTTAACTGTAGCCAAGCAATTGGTGTTTTTTGGCAGTTATAGACAAATTTCCTGAGAGATTGAACTATGTTTATCACCATCACCAGTTACCGCTTGCCATAAAATATCTAGTTGTAGATTGATTATTAGAAGTTTACGGTTTTATAGGGTACACCCATAACGAAAATATTTCTAGGATGAGTATCTTACCGGCTCATGGTGTCGCTGATGCAGATGAAATACACTATAAATTCTGTGTTATTACATATCGCACCTGTGGCAAGATGTTTCAAAGCAGACTTTAATCTTTTGTAACAATTTACCCTACTTATTTTTTACCGCATGGTACGTGTTAACGACAATTATCTAAAACTCAAGGCTGGCTATCTTTTTCCTGAAATTGCCCGCCGAGTCAATGTTTTTGCTGCGGCTAATCCTGAAGCACCAATTATTCGCTTGGGCATTGGTGACGTAACTGAGCCTTTGCCTGCCGCCTGCCGTGAAGCTATGATCCAAGCGGTGGCAGACATGGGAGAGCGGAGTTCTTTTAAAGGCTATGGGCCAGAACAGGGCTATGGATGGTTACGGGAAGCCATTGCCCGCCATGATTTTCAAGCCAGAGGTTGCGACATCAGCGCCGATGAGATTTTTATCTCCGATGGCTCAAAGTGTGACTGTGGCAATATCTTAGACATTTTTGGCGATGATAATACCATTGCCGTCACCGATCCGGTTTATCCCGTGTATGTGGACACCAATGTGATGGCGGGGCACACCGGCGATGCTAACGAACGCGGCGAATATGGTGGCTTGGTTTATCTGCCCATCTCGGCGGAAAATAATTTTACGGCACAAATTCCTGATACTAAAGTTGATTTAATCTATCTTTGTTTCCCCAATAACCCCACCGGAGCCACCGCCACCCGCGAACATCTACAAGCGTGGGTAGATTATGCTCGCCAGCACGGTTCAATTATTTTCTTTGATGCTGCTTACGAAGCATTCATTACCGATCCTAGTTTACCCCATTCTATTTTTGAGATTGAAGGGGCAAAAGAATGCGCTATTGAATTCCGTTCTTTCTCGAAAAATGCTGGTTTTACCGGTACTCGTTGCGCCTTAACCGTAGTGCCGAAAAACTTATTAGGCAAAGCCGCAGATGGTAGCGATGTAGAGTTATGGAAGCTCTGGAATCGTCGCCAATCCACTAAGTTTAATGGGGTATCCTATATTGTACAACGGGGTGCGGAAGCGGTTTATAGTGAGGCTGGACAGGCTCAAACCAAAGCCTTAGTCCAGTTCTATCTCGAAAATGCCCAAATCATCCGTGAAAAGCTGACAGAAGCTGGCTTAGCCGTTTATGGTGGTGTTAATGCCCCCTATGTGTGGGTACAAACTCCCAATGGTCTATCTAGCTGGGACTTTTTTGATCAATTGCTGACCAGTTGCCATGTCGTGGGTACACCAGGTTCGGGCTTTGGCGCGGCTGGGGAAGGCTATTTCCGGATTTCCGCTTTCAATAGTCGGGAGAATGTGATTGAAGCCACGCGCCGCATTGTGGAAAAATTTAAGGGATAGTAAACTAGAATTCTCATCCCCCCTTAATCCCCCTTTCTAAG
>JBAXSK010000217.1:0-7266 GCA_037130765.1 Pseudanabaena sp. ELA607 | reverse complement strand
CCGCCTAAAACTAATCCGCCATACGGTCATAAGCCCGAATATTGGTTTACCCAATGGAGCGCTAATGCCCGTCGCGATGCCCTAAGATTGGGGGATCAACTCTGGGCGGCAGGCAAAAAAACCGAAGCCCAGCGGCAATATCGGCGAGCTAAGTTAGGCAATGCGGCAATCACTAATGACAATAATGGAATGCCTAATGCTAATTCCAATCCAAATCAGTCCATAACCAGTGCTGGAAATCTTCTTAATGCAACTTCTAGTAATACAAATTCTAATAAACTGCCACCTAAACCGAATTCCCTTAACCTCAATCAGTTAGAACCTTTATCGACTAATTCTGATAGCGTTTTAGATATTGCCGAAATGACAGGCTCAGCACGAGTTTATTGGCGGGAAGCACAGGCAGGACTCGCCGCCAAATTAGAAACTCGTACCCTTGTGCCCTTGCGATTGTTAATTCAAGAACATCCTCGGTTTGTCCCTGCCTATGGCATACTTTATAGTGAATTGAAACGTTATGGCTATCATGACGAAGCGAAGACCGTATTAGCCCAAGCAGTGGCACGCCATCCCAATCAGCCGCCAGTGGTAGAAATGCAGATTCTGGATTTAGCCGAACAGCAAAAATGGCTGGATGCTTCGTTAATGGCGCGGCGTTTTGCGGTGTTATATCCCCAGCGTCCTGAATCACCGCGATTTACAGAATTAGCCAATCAATATCTCCAACGCTATCAAGACGAATTACGAGCGCAGGTGACTAATAATGCTATTGCGAACTTCCTAGTGGGGGCAGCAGCTTATACGGTAACAGGCAGTTTGTATGGCCCGATCTCAGCGGTGCAAACCACATCGATGATTTTAGAAGGAGAATCCTCCCTAGGGGAAAAATTTAGCCGCATGGTCAATGAGCATTTACCAATTATTACCGAAGCCGATACCGTAGCTTATATTAAAGAAGTGGGTCAGAAATTAGCGACAGTGGCGGGACGGAATGAATTTAATTATGAATTTACCGTCATAGATAGCCCTCAATTGAATGCTTTTGCTTTACCAGGGGGCAAAGTTTTTATTAATGCCGGAGCCATTTTACAGGCACAATCCGAAGCCGAAATCGCTGGTTTATTAGCCCATGAACTTTCCCATGCGGTGCTTTCCCACGGCTTCCAATTGATGACCCAAGGGAGTTTGATTTCTAATCTCTTTCAAGTAATTCCCCTCGGTGGCATTGCCGCAGATTTACTGACGCTTAATTACAGTCGAGAAATGGAACAACAGGCAGATTTAGTGGGTACAAGAATTTTAGTTTCTGCCGGTTATGCTGCCGATGGTTTACGGAATTTGATGCAAACTTTGGCAAATAATCCTCCTAAAAATACATCTCAGCCTCCGGTGTGGTTATCGACCCATCCTGACACCCAAGATCGAGTGCGCGTCATGGATGCCAGTATTGATCAAGAAAAACTAGAACGATATACCTATGAAGGCATCGAACGCCATGAAGCCATTAAAGAGAAGCTGCAACATCTAGTGTATATTAGCGAAGAGCCAGAAGTTAATAGATAAGTTCGGCTAATTCTGAAGCACTTGCCCTGCAATGAATTGCGAGCTAAAAGCTTAAACCTTTTGAAACAGGTCGATTTGAGGCTTTCTTTAGTCAGTTAAAACTGACTTTCTGCTTTGAGCCAAGAACTTTAGTTCTTGGTTGATTTGCTTAAGTCCTAGAATTGTGAGGCTTGAGGAATGATTTTGAGCAATGATTTTAAGAAATTATTTTGGCAGCCAATATGACCAGTGGGTATTAGGCTCTGCTACCGGAAGCCAAAGCGACGGATCGGATGTGACTAAAACATCAGCAATACGGGGGAAAGCCACAGTCCGACTCGGCGGCGTATCCCATGTCGGATGATCCCACTGGTCAATGGTGAGCAAGTGCTGCAAGCTTGGGCTGATGCATTGCTGAACTTCAGTTGACGAAGCAAACAGACTTTGATGGTGTTTTTCAGTCAGAGCAACAGACACCCAGAAACCGGATTCCGACTGAATATCATAGTTGGGCTGCATCACCAAACTAGTCGGATCAATATCTTGTCCGCGAATGAGGATACTTAGGATATTCTGATCATCATCTAACTCGATCCGTCCTGGTACAAAGGTGCGATCATGGGCAAAACCCTGCTTGCCGAGTGCACCTGTGCCCACAGTTTCCACTAGGGTCATCAATCCTTCAGCAGCAGGCCACCAAACTACCGAATTAAACAGTAACAGCCATTGCTCCGTACTGCGATAGATGGATAGACGAGATGACACATAGTCAATGTTCATGTTACCCAAGCAGGGCATGGCAATGCTCTGAAAGGCATGATCAAGAAAGCTCAAAATGGAGTTTCTGTTAAACATGGCAGTAGTTTTATCGCCTAGGTAGAGTTGATTCAATGCCGATTTTCTAAAGCTCTTACTCGTTTCAAGACCAGATAACTCCCCATTTCCCTAGCAATTACGCCAAATCTGCGATTGACGATCCCCTAGGAACAGCGTCCAATGGTAACTAAAGGCAGGCAGTAAAAAAAAGTAATTGATTACTGATTTTGTCCATTGATTTTAGTCAAATATTTTTAGCTAATTCAACTGTCTAAACCAGACGCTTAGTTTGCAACCCAGAGGCGCGTGTGAACCCTACAGATCTCTATCATGATTGTGTGACTGATTCTGCCTATGAGCCTAGTATCAGTGACTTTTATAGCGCTGAATATGGCACAGAGTCGGCTCAGGAAAATTATGCTCCACAAATTCAGCCAGAGCAGGGGCCGCAAACTAAGGTTAAGCCAGAGCAAGGCAAACCCATAGATGGTTTAGGGGTGGAATTAGCTAAAGCGAATTTGACTAAGGCAAATCTTGCCGGAGCGCAGTTAGCCGGAGCCGATTTACGGCGGGCAAATCTGTCCCGGGCTAATTTGCGAATGGCTATTTTAACTGAAGCGGATCTTAATGGGGCATTTCTCCACGCTGCCGATCTGACTCGGGCGGAACTGACCCGCGCCAAAATTAACGAAGCTAATTTAACTGGCGCATTCTTGACTCATGCCCAGGCTGCCCATGCCGAATTTAAGCGCAGTTGCTTAGTGGCGGTCAATGCTAATCACGCTGAACTTAGTTATAGTTCCTTTATTGAAGCTGATTTAAGCTTAGGTACTTTAACTAATGCCAACTTAACTGGGGCGAATTTTACGGGGGCAACCCTCAATGGGGCATTTTTAGTAGAAGCTAACTTACAAGGGGCATTACTTAATGGCATCAAAGCCGCCGGAGCGCTGTTAGTCCGCTGTGATTTGCATGGGGCAGCCTTACGGGAAGCTTACTTTGCCCGTGCTGACTTATCAGGGGCGAATCTGACCGGTGCGGATCTGTACGGCGTAGACTTTAGCGAGGCAATTTTACATCAAGCTAATTTGAATGCGGTGGATTTGGTTAACGCTAATCTGAGCCGGTGCAATCTGTCCCGTAGTAATTTAGGCTGGGCCAACCTGCAACAAACTAATCTGCACCAAGCCAATCTAATCGGGGCGGATTTAAGCTGGTCTAACCTAAATCAAGTGAATCTCGCCGAAGCTGACCTAAGCTGGACTAACCTCACCGGAGCCTTTTTGACCAATGCCAATTTAGGCTATGCCAACCTCAATGGCGCTAATTTAACCAATGCCAACCTCAGTGGCGCGGACTTGCGAGGCGTGAATTTATCAGGAGCCAGTTTATCTGGTGCAGATCTGAGTGGGGCTAATCTCAGCGGCGCTTATCTGATGCGAGCCAATTTACAAAATGCCATCCTCACCAACGCCAATTTGACTGGAGCTAACTGTGATGAGGCAGTTTTCAATGGGGCAAACCTCAGCCAAGCCAACCTGAATCGGACTAATTTGCATCGCACTAGTTTGGTCAGTACCAACTTGCAAGGGGCATTTATGCTGCTGACTAACCTCAAAGGCGCATTTATGCTGTGGGCTAATCTAGACGGAGCCAACATTACCGGCGCGATTCTTCCGGCGGAAACTTTACCTAGGGGGAAATTTAGCGATACTACCCCCCAAACTAGAGGTTTAACGGGACAGCCGACCGCTAGTTATGGTGCAAGCGCTGCTTCCCCAACCCAACCCCATCAAGCCCAAACGAATCCCAGCCATAGGACAGGTAGCAGCAGCACCGGAGCTAGTGCTAGCTATGTGCCCCACATTACCCAAGGCTACATCAACCCCAGTTATGCCAATCAGAATCAGCCCCATAGCGCTAGTCAGCCCCGGCTCTTGTCTGCTCCATCCGTGCCGACCTTGGTTAATCTAGAAGCCAACCAAGAAACCGATCTAGCCGCAAAACTAGCAGATGATACCCCTGAGGCTAATGTCAGCGCCAATCATTCTGAGCTAACCACCAGCACCGCAAACAATGGCTCAGCATCACAAAACCTAGAGCCAAAAATAGATACAGCCCCCAAAAGTTCCCTAGACTTTACTTCCCATCAGTCCCATACATCACCGCAGTGGATTACAGTGCCCTTGCCGATGGTAGAAGAAAATACGGGATTCAGCTAAATTATTAATACTCATTATATTTTCATGTGTCTATTTTTATAGATATTTTCACTGGTGGCAAATTCCGCCTTCACTTCTAAATCTTATTAATTTCGCCCCCTACCTTAGCCACGGCCATGATGGAACCCTATCCCACTGCGCAAACCACCGAGGATCATCTCCAAGTCGCTGCCGACTCCTTAGGGGTTGATGTCCTGCTGCGCCAATATCATAGCGGTGAACGAGATTTTGCTGGTGTATCTTTAGCCCAAGCAGATTTACAGGGATGTCACCTCTTAGATATTGATCTGCGTAATGCTAACTTAACTGAGACAAATTTTAGTTATTGCACCCTACACCAAGCAAGGCTCCAGCGAGCCAACCTAAGTTTAAGTATTTTATATCGGTGCAGTTTATCAGGGGCAAATCTGACCCAAGCCAACCTCAATGGAGCCAGTTTAATCAAAGCCGACTTACAAAAAGCTAACCTGAGCCGCGCCGATTTACGGGAATCAGATCTGACGGGAGCCAACCTAAATTACGTTAACCTCAGCCACGCCGACCTCACCGGAGCAAATCTGAGTGGGGCATTTTTAGTTGAAGCCGATTTAACTGGGGCTAAACTGGAAGGGGCATTTTTGAAAGGAGCGTGCCTTGATGGGGCAAAATTAAACAGGGCTAATCTAGAACGAGCGAATCTGAGTGGCGCTAGTCTATGCAATGCCATTCTAGATCAGTCAAGCTTTAGGGATAGTCAGATCTGCCATAGCAACCTGTATCAAGCTACGTTAATTGACGCTAACCTAGGTGGTGTGAACCTATCAGGCTCTAACCTTAGCTATGCGATCCTGACTGGCGCTAACCTCAAGGATGCTGACCTTAGTGGTACATTTTTAGTGGCAACCAAACTAGATCGCGCCTGTCTGCAATGTGCCAACCTCAGCAAAAGTCAATGCTATCAAGCGGATTTTATGGGTGCGGCCATTGTGGGTGTAAACTGGTGCGGCGCAAATTTGCATGGCAGCAACTTGGCTGATGTCTCGCTATGGATTACCCAGACTAGCGATTTACTCGGTGACTTTTCACAAACTGACTTTTCACAAACTGAATCTTCGCACCGTGAATCTTCGCCCAGTGATGCCCCCAGTGATTCCTCTAGTCAGTCTCCTGATGTTCGGTCGGTGGATGATTTTTCAAACCCACCCGAACATTAAGCAACCCACCGGATAACGAAACGACAACATGAACAATAACGGAAATTCCCCGACTAAATACCAGCGTATTTTGCTCAAACTTAGTGGCGAAGCGCTCATGGGCAGTCTGAGTTATGGCATTGATCCGCAGGTGGTGCAAACCATTGCCCTCGAAGTAGCCGAAATTGTCAGGGAAGGCACTGAAGTAGCTATAGTCGTCGGTGGCGGTAATATTTTTCGGGGCATTAATGGCGCAGCTAAAGGCATGGATCGGGCTACGGCTGACTACATTGGTATGTTAGCTACGGTGATGAATGCCATGACTTTGCAGGATGCCTTTGAGCATTTAGATGAACCCGTCCCCACCCGCGTCATGACCGCCATCGAAATGAAAGAAGTGGCCGAACCTTACATCCGCCGCCGTGCGATCCGCCATCTCGAAAATCATCGGGTGGTAATTTTTGGTGCAGGATCAGGTAATCCCTATTTCACCACCGATACTACCGCTGCCCTGCGGGGAGCTGAGATCAACGCTGATGTGATTCTCAAAGCCACTAGTGTCGATGGCATTTATAACGCCGATCCCAAAAAACACCCTGATGCTAAGCGCTATCAAACCCTAAATTTTGACCATGCCCTGACCAAAGATTTGCGGGTCATGGACGCGACTGCCTTCGCCCTATGCAAAGAAAACGGCATTCCCATTATTGTGTTTGATCTTGGTGTTGCTGGTAACATTCGTCGCGTCGTCATGGGAGAATCTATTGGTACTTACGTCGGAGGTGCTTGTGAAGTTAGCTGATATTGAAGCGCGGATGCAAAAAGCGGTGGAAGCCACCCAACATAATTTCAACACGGTGCGTACTGGGCGGGCTAATGCTTCATTGTTAGATAGAATTGTTGTGGAATATTACAACACAGAAACCCCTTTGAAGTCGTTGGCTAATGTGTCTGTGCCCGATTCTTCCACGCTGCAAATCCAACCCTTTGATCGCTCGATTTTACCGGCGATTGAGCGGGCAATTGCGGAATCTGATATTGGTTTAACTCCCAATAATGACGGTTCAAGCATTAGGTTGAACATTCCGCCTTTGACGACAGATCGCCGCAAAGAGCTAGTCAAAATGGTGGCTAAGCTAGCTGAAGAGGGCAAAGTAGCGGTGCGGAATATTCGCCGTGATGGGGTCGATGCCGTGCGCAAACAAGAAAAAGCCAAGGAAATTTCTGAAGATGAGTCTAAGAAACAACAGGAACAAATAGACAAGTTGACGGAAAAGTTTGTCAAGAAAATGGATCAGTTGGCGACAGAAAAAGAAAAGGAATTGTCGTCGATGTAATTCCCAAATATCCCCGCCATAAATCCCTGATTCATATCAAAGAATTGGGGATTTATGATTTATTGCATCTAGTTCAGGAATGTCAAGCGGTAGGCAATCAGATCGGCAAATACGGCAATGCGACTCTGTATAGGGAATCTTGATAGAGAAGTTTACAGTCAATCAAATTAAGAATGG
>JBAXSK010000216.1:0-7373 GCA_037130765.1 Pseudanabaena sp. ELA607 | reverse complement strand
TCTACATTATCGTTACTGTAGGCTTTTTATTAACCTTGCTGAAATGGCTGTAATGTTTACGCTGCAATAATTTGAGCTATTTTTACTATGGTTAATAATTGCTATGGTAATAAGATTAAATTATTGGTAGTCAATAAATGCAAAATCTTGGCAGCATCAGTCTGTCATGTTGACATACCAGACTGATGCAAACTTTAACTATGAAATTTCTCACCAAGGAGTTACAACCAATGAATAAATCCCTTTATGTCCAATACGGCTGTGGCTATTCTGCACCAAGGGAATGGCGTAATTTTGATGCTTCCCCGACATTGCGCTTTGAACGATTGCCGCTGATAGGCCAGTTATATACGAAAAATCAATCTCGGTTTCCTCGCAATGTAGAGTATGGAGATATTGTCAAAGGATTACCGATCGCGCCGAAGTCATGCGACGGGATTTATTGCTCTCACGTGCTGGAACATTTATCCCTAAATGACTTTAGAGTTGCCTTGCACCATACACATCAGATGTTGCGGGCGGGGGGAATATTTCGCCTTGTATTACCAGATTTAGAATATTCTGTAAAACAGTATCTCAACAGTCATGACGATGATGCTGCTTTGTCGTTTATGAGAGAAACCTATCTAGGAATTGAAAAACGCGATAGAAGTGTCAAGGGGTTGATCCTATCTTGGTTTGGTAATTCTCAATATCTGTGGATGTGGGACTATAAATCCATCAAGCTAGAACTTGAAAAAGCAGGATTTGTTAGTGTTGAAAATGCAGTTTTTGGTGACTCTGAAGACCCCATGTTTCAAAAAGTAGAAGAACAGGATCGATGGGAAAATTGCCTTGGGGTGAAATGCAAAAAGCCGGATGAGTAATTAATTAAGTTGGCATACGAAATTATGGCAATGTCATGGCAATTATGGCTTAGTTAATCACTAACTACTCACTGATCAACATCTGCACCAGCATTTGTCCCATGTCCACCATTGCCTTAGTTTTTTCACGGAAATTTTCCGGTGGCTTATAGTTGCCGCCCCAGTTACGCAGCCATTTGTCTAAGCTGCCGAAAGCACTGCCCAACCACTTCGCTGCTAACTGAAAAACTTCCTGTGGCCCAATGCCAGAAGCCATTTGTACAAGAAATACGACAATAGCAATAAAAAATGCCGTTTGAATACTGGTTTTGATCACCTTGAGCAACCATGTCAACAGCAGTAAAGACACTAGTAACGCCCCAATCATCAGTGCTACATTCATGGATTTTTGATCTGCTCCTGTAAAATCGACAGTTTCAAGGGATCTCAATTGACACAATCACAACCGCCAATTTGGGATAGCAAATTCAACTGCGGTTATAGGGCTGATTCTACTGCAAATTAATAGCAATTCATTCTGGATGTAATCATCATTTACCCCCTAGATCTTTTTTGTAGTATGCTGTAGTATATTTGTAGTACTTTGAATAATACAGACTGATTGAGCTATGCCTTATCAAACTTTGGCCGAAATATCGGCTAAGACTTCATCTAAAAATCTTGTCCCCGTACTTTCATGGGCTAACCATAACCTTGGTTCCGAAGAAATGAAAATGGCGCGTAACGTTGCGGGGTTACCGTTCATTTATAAACACGTTGCTTTAATGCCCGATGTGCATTTGGGCAAAGGGGCTTTAGTCGGTTCTGTGATTGCCACCCAAAAAGCAATTATCCCAGCGGCGGTTGGGGTGGATATTGGTTGCGGCATGGCGGCGATGAAATTACCTTTTCGGGCTGAAAAACTTGAAGGCAAGCTAAAAAAAATCCGCCTCGACATTGAAGCAGCGATTCCCGTGGGCTTCAATGAAAATAAAGAAGCAGATCGCATGGCGCAAAATTGGCAAGGTTGGCGCGAGTTTACGGATCTGCATTCTGGGGTGCAAGATCAAGAGGGTAAAGCGATGCGCCAACTGGGTTCCCTCGGTGGCGGCAATCATTTTATCGAAGTCTGCGTTGATACCGATGAAACTGTCTGGCTGATGTTGCACTCTGGTTCGCGGGGTATCGGCAACATCATGGCCCAGTGTCATATCAATACTGCCAAACAATTAGCCAAGTTAGCCGAAGTTAGCTTGCCAGATCCTGACTTAGCTTATTTTGTGGAACAAACCCCTGAGTTTGCCGCCTATTGGCATGATCTGCAATGGGCCCAAGATTACGCCCGCATGAATCGTGATGTCATGATGGCAAGATTTAAGCGGATTATCGAAAAGCATTTAGCTGGTGGTAAGCCGACTCGTCCTTTATTAGAGGTGAACTGTCATCATAATTACGCCGAAAAAGAAACTCATTTTGGCGAATCGGTTTATGTAACTCGTAAGGGTGCGGTGCGGGCGCGGGAAAATGATTACGGCATTATTCCGGGTTCGATGGGGACGAAATCTTATATTGTCAAAGGTAAAGGCAATCCTGAAAGTTTTTGTTCTTGTTCCCACGGGGCAGGGCGATTACTTTCCCGCAATAAAGCTAAGTTGCAATTTACCCTTGATGATTTGATTAGCCAAACCGCTGGGGTGGAATGTCGTAAAGATCCCGATCTGATCGATGAAATTCCTGGCGCATATAAACCCATTGAACAAGTGATGGCCAATCAAGCTGATTTAGTGGAAATTGTGGCGACCTTGAAACAGGTTTTGTGTGTGAAGGGGTGAAAATATTAGGGTGGCTGATTTTTAAGCTGCCCTAAATTATAAATAAAAGTAATATGCCTGCAAAAGTATCTGATGAAAGTATCAAGTTAATAAGGTGATTAGACAGAAACTTGACTTGCAGCGTATATCGCTTATAGTTGTACTAGACAGAAAATTTCCGTCTAATACATAGTTAGGCAGCCCAGCCAATTTGTACCCAGTAATTTCTAAATTTATCCAGCAATCGAACTAATAGTATTGGGGGACAAGGCTTGAGCGATCTTTACCTGAAGGCTTCTTGGAGTTTCCTAATACAAAATGTAAAATGATTTGTATAAGTCAATGTGGCACAAGCTAGGTTTTTCCAAAGGGGTAAGTACACGATTATGGGCTTAGGAGGCTGACTTTTGAATAGGCTACAAAGATTAACCATCAATGGATTTAAGTCTATTAAGGCAATAGATATTGAGTTGCATTCCCTAAATATCCTGATTGGAGCAAATGGGGCAGGCAAGAGCAATCTTATCTCGTTCTTCAAGATGCTTAACGAGATGATGGCTGGACGTTTCCAACAGTTTATTGGTGTATCTGGTCGTGCTCAATCCCTCCTATATTTTGGACCTAAGATAACGCCCCAGATAGAAGCAAAGCTGGAATTTGAAGTTGACAACGGGGTAGATACCTACCACATACGGCTGTTTCATGCGGCTGGTGATACGCTTATTTTTGCCGAAGAGACTTTGAGCTTTCTACAAACGGGTCGGCCATCCCCTAGAACTGACGAACTGGGTGCAGGACATCAGGAAACCCAAATCATCAAAGCAGCAGAGGAAGGCAAGCAAACGGCTAAGACGCTCAGATACTTACTCAACCGCTGCCGTGTGTATCACTTTCACGACACATCATCTACAGCAGACGTGCGTCAATCTTGTTATGTTGGCGACGATCGATGGTTAATGTCTGATGCTGGCAATTTAGCTGCATTACTTCTGAGGTTCCGTCAAGAGAATGGGGGCGCAGCTTATCAGCGCATTATCGGAACAATCCGTCTTATTGCACCTTTTTTCGATGATTTTGTTCTTGAACCAGATGTATCTAATCGCGTCATTCTCAACTGGCGAGAAAAGGAGTCCGATCGGGTATTTGGGCCGCATCAATTTTCAGATGGTACTTTGCGTGCCATATGTCTTGCCACGCTGCTCTTACAGCCAGAAGATGAACTGCCAGAACTCATTGTCGTTGATGAGCCGGAATTAGGGCTGCACCCCTATGCCCTAAATGTTGTGGCTGATTTGTTTAGTAAGGCTGCACTCCATACGCAAATTCTCATTAGCACTCAATCTAGTTCTTTCTTGGATAATTTTGATCCTGACGATGTAATTGCGGTGAATCGAGAGGGCAAGGAATCGCAATTTAAGAGGCTAAATCCCACAGAATTAGATGCTTGGCTTGACGAGTATAGTCTGGGAGAAATTTGGGAGAAAAATATCATTGGGGGAGGACCACATTAATGGCGCGTCTTTACCTATTTGCCGAAGGACAAACCGAACAGACATTCGCTGACACTTTGATCAAACCGCAGTTAGCTCAATATGAAGTGTTTATGCACAATCCTATACTTATTGCTCATGCAAAAAAGAAGGGTCAGGTGCATCGAGGTGGCGGTCGTAAGTATGTGCCGATGAAGAATGACATCATACGTTTTCTTAAGCAGGAGAAAGCATCAGATGTTTTCTTCACAACTATGATTGATTTATATGCTATACATCCTGATTTCCCAGGGTTAGCTGAGTCTGAGAGTATGCGCCAAGACCCACTACAAAGGATTGAATTCTTAGAAAAGCGTTTTGCAGAGGATATTGGGGATCATCGATTTATTCCCTATATTCAACTACATGAGTATGAGGCATACCTTTTCGCCGACCCAACGTGTTTTTCGTACCTTGATGCTGAACGCAAGCAAGAGCTTCGAGTTCTCCAGTCTATTGCTAATCAGTATCAAACACCTGAGCTAATAAACGATGGACAACAAACCGCGCCTAGCAAGCGTATCATGGCTCAATTTCCTGATTATGAAAGGGCGAAGTCAACTTTTGGACCGCAGCTAGCTGAGCATATTGGATTACAAGTAATTCGGAGCAAGTGCCCCCATTTCAACAAATGGCTTTCACATCTGGAGTCTTTAGATAGGAGGAACATTAGTACCTAGATGCCTAACAAATCGCTGCACCGGAACGCCGTGATTTGGTTGGTTGAGTTGCAGAGGTTATCTGCGTCCGGTGAGCGCGACCGTTAGGCTTCAACAAATATACCGCCGAGCAGGCATTAGAAAATTCATATCGAAGCAACTATGCAAACCTTTGAATTTCTGATTCCCAAGCGACCTGTATCGCTTCAAACAAAAAATAGGAAGAATCTTCAAGCATGGAAGTCTTTCGTTCGAGGGGAAGCTGCCAAGCTATGGGTTAATGGCACGCCACCAGTATCGTTACCTGCGCTTAGATTTACGATAGTCTACCTGTGCGACGAATCTCCAGCGGATATAGATAACATAATCAAACCTATCCAAGATGCACTCGTCGGGCTTGTCTTTGAAGATGATTTTTTGGTGTCTGACGTAGATAGTCATCGTCGTTTTTTAGATGAGCCAATTGATGTAACAAGCCTGCCACCATTGCTTCAAAGCGGAGTCGCAGCAGGCAATGAATGCGTTTATGTTAGGATCAGTGATGCGCAAGACCTTGGGAGTTACCTATGAGCACACCCACTAAAATAGAACACGATAAAAAAATAGATTTATTAGTTCAAGACTATCTGCAACAGGGATTTTCCGTTGTAAAGGAACCAGCCGCTGATGTGATACCTTTTGATCTTGGTGGCTATAGCCCAGACCTAATAGTCAAAAAAGGAAATGTAAATCTAATAATTGAAGTCAAAACAAAGGCTTCACGTGTTTCCGTTGACAAATTCCAATCCCTTGCTCAAGAAATAGCTCGACACGATGGATGGAGGTTCTTGCTCGTTACGCTAGATGATGTTGACTCTTCAAAAATCCCTACAGCGAACGATGAATTACCTACATGGCAAGAACTTGAGCGTAAGTTATTGCAAGCTCAAGCCCTCATAGCAGAAGGCGCTATTGAGCCAGCGACATTGTATCTATGGAGCATATTTGAAGCTGCTCTTCGTAAGAGGGCAATTGCTCAACGCATCCCAGTCGAGAGGCTTCCACCCTCAATGCTGATAAATCACATGTATTCACAAGGCGAAGTATCCGTTAACGACGTTGATCTTTTCCGTGTATTCATGAACAAACGAAACCGTTTAGCCCACGGCGCTAATGAAGCAATTGATCCTCATCAGATCGCTTTGATCTTTGAAACTGTCAATCGCATCTTGACTGAGTGGAGCGCCTAACTGGTCGTTGCACCTAATTTCACCCAAGCTGACGCAGGTGAACTCTACTTTAGTCTCCGTAGTGGATAGACACACCTAAAATAGTGCAGTATGTTTTAGGTTAAAAGCTTACTGCGTAAACATATCCAAATTCTTATAAAGCATCAAATTAGCTGTGTCTGTCCACTACATTTGCTGCAAAAGCATCTAATCAAATTATCAAGTTAATAACCTGAATAATATATATTGTTGTTGGGCTGACGTGCCATTTGGGGGATTAAGTAGAAAATTTTTGTCTAATACATAGTTGGGCGGACTGAAAAACTGCTATTAAGGGCACTAGCAGTGCGAATGAGGCAATGAGTACTGCTGCGGAACAAAGCTCTGATGTGCCAATTCACTTAGTGCTATTTGAATCCACAATTCGTGAGAAAATAAGCGAGAAAATTTGAATATCTCCCTATGAAGATCTTAAAAACTAGCATTTCATCATTCTTTGTTGCAGCCACAGTTGTCTCGGGTGCTCTATTTGTTGTCCAGCCATCTGTTGCAGACACTAGTGGCTCAAGGGTAGCTCCTTCAAGTCCGAAGACATCCGTCGTCAATAGAGCGATCACCGAGAGGGAAGTCTTGGCTGCTCAAAGGGCTTGGGGAGATGCATTGGTGGCTATTTCCACAACATATGAGACGAAGGGTATTCAAGCTGCCAGAACATTGGCTGAAAAAGTAATTGACGAAGCCTACGGTTACCAGTTCGGCGCTGTTCTTTTCAAGCCAACACTTACTGTGGCTCCACAGACGTTCCGAACCACCCGTGCAGGAGCTTTGGCATACTTTGTAGGAGATGATCCTGCCTTTCCAATGGATAAGGGTTTTGCGTTGAAGGGCTGGCGAAAAGTAGAAATCAAGAATGCAGCGATCTTCATTTCTGGTAATACAGCTACTACGATGGGCAATGTGATTATCACCGATAAAGATGGCAAGATCACGACAGTGGATAAGACTTGGCAGTTCATTAAGGATGATAACGGTAAGCTGCGCATCATTCTGCACCACTCCTCACTGCCTTATACAGGGAAATAAGTTGGATGATGCCGCTTTAGAAAGCCTCCCAACAAGCGCTTGCACCGGAACGGATGTATACGCTATCGGCTACGATGCAAATATTA
Source organism: Pseudanabaena sp. ELA607 (assembly GCA_037130765.1). GTDB lineage: Bacteria > Cyanobacteriota > Cyanobacteriia > Pseudanabaenales > Pseudanabaenaceae > JBAXSK01. The sequence goes on along the minus strand of JBAXSK010000216.1, from coordinate 152 downwards.
TAACCGTCCGGTGAAGCTTGTCGTTAGACGGCAACATATCAGGGGATTCTCTCATCAAAAGCCGATGATATAGGAAGGAGATCATACAAAAGTCTCCGTAGTGGATAGACACAGCTAATTTGATGCTTTATAAGAATTTGGATATGTTTACG
>JBAXSK010000215.1:0-7390 GCA_037130765.1 Pseudanabaena sp. ELA607 | reverse complement strand
ATTTTGGGAGAGGGGCTAGGGGTGAGGGTCTTAGAAATTTCTGCGTAAGTCCTAAAATAGCCAAACAATAGCTGTGATGCTTTGATCTAAAGTCATAAAAGACTCACCAGAATTCAAGCTCAGCCGAATTAAATCTTCCTTCCCCCAGCCCCCTAACACCATGAGTGATGCTACTCAGATCCCCCATAATAGAGATAATCGGTTAGAATCCACATCTGGAACTTTATCCCCCCAACGCTCGCCCCAAGTTTTTTTGTGGCGGGCTTTGCTTTTAGGATTACTCCTGATGCCGGTGCAGACATTACTCTGTCTCTTACCGATTTTAACCGCGTTATTGGGGGGATGGGTCAAAGGCTGGCAGGACATCAGCCAAAATTGGACGATGCGAGCTTGGGGTATCATCACTCTGACCCTGATGATTACCGCTCCCTTTGCCTTACACCCTTGGCCCGCGTTCTGGGGTTTAATGAACTTCTATCCCTTCTTTTTGTGGTTTGGTTCCAGTCAATGGCTGGTGCGCCATCCCCAACAATTACGCACCATCGGTGAATGTCTCGCAGTTTCCATTATTCCGGTGATGATTTTGGGCATCGGGCAAATGTTTTGGGGATGGACGCAACAGGTGCATTTAGCTTTCCCTGAGTTTACCTTTGGCTTGCCAGAAAATTTGGATCGCATGACTGCGACATTCATGCACGCTAATCTCTTCGCTAATTATTTAACGGTTACGTTCACTTTTACCCTGTCGCTGTGGATTGAAGCTGGGAATCAGTTGCGCTATCGTTGGCAGGCACTGTCGGCTCGGGGTGAGCGTTGGCAGGATTTGCGTAGCAGCCATTGGTTCTATCGCTGGCTCGGTTTGGGCGGCTCTTTGGCGCTGCATATCCTGTGTTTAGTGATGGCTAATTCCCGTAATGGTTGGGCGGCGGCGGCTCTGGTGGTTTTAGGTTTTGCTTTGTATTGTGGCTGGCGGTGGCTGATTGCTTTCGGTTTAGGGATGATCACGGCGGCTTATGGGGCGGCTTTTGGCGCAGAACCATTACGAACGGGCTTTCGCTGGTTTATTCCCCGCTTCATTTGGGCCAGACTCAATGACGAACTCTATCCCGACCGCCCCCAAAAGGAACTACGCACCGCCCAATGGCAATTTGCTTGGGAAATGGTGCAACGTAAACCCTTGACTGGCTGGGGAATGCAGAGCTTTGCTGATTTGTATTATGACCATAGTCAGATTCGCCTCAATCATCCTCATAATTTGTTCTTTTTGCTGGCATTTTCCACTGGCTTAATCAATGCCTTCCTATTCATTGGTTTAGTGGGGATCTTTATAGGGCGTGCCGTTTATGTGATGGTGCGGCGTTGGTTGGCTCCATTAGAGCAACAATGGTTATTTACCACTTTACTCGCTTTTGGCTGCTGCATCGTGTTCCATATCACCGATAGTTCTATGTTTGATCCACGATTAAACTGTTTAGGGTGGTTATTATTGGGCGGTTTATCGGGGGTGAGTGAACAGATATTCATCAATCGCAAAAACCTTGAGACTTTGTAGAATCAATCCATTAGACCATAGCCAATCACAATAAATTACCCTCACCTGATTCTATTTAGGGTAAGGGTAACAGCAAAGTATTAATGGTCAAAAAATCACTCCTTTAGATCAATTCTCCAATCAATCCTGAAAAATGATCCTAAAAAAATAAAAGTACCACCTATCTGCTGATAGATCGTACTTCTGTTATGCTGCCTGAGGATTGTGGCGGACTAATTCATGATTTAAAACGGAATGATGTAAAGTGACCCATTGATTGTCATCGGTTAAACCCAAAAACATTTGCTCATGGGGCGCTATTGTTTGTCCTGTGATGGCGCAAATCTCTGGTTTCTGGGCAATGGCCGCCACGGTCGAACGTAGCTGAGAGAGATGCAAAGATGGACGGGCTGTGACTTCGCTTCGGGAAACAAATTGCCATAAAATATCCCGTACTAATGCCTGATAACCTTGACCACCAGCCATAGCCTTGAGCCTTTCTTTTAACTCGCGCTCTAGACGAATACTGGTGACTTCCATATCAGTGGTGGGAACTTGGGGATGTAGGGCTGGCATAATAGTTACTCCAATTTAATCAATTTTAATCAATGTTTGAGCGGTAATAGCTGGGATCGGTGCGGGCAAAATGCAGCAAATGAATTGATCCGTTCGCTTTAGAGGCGCAAGTTTTAGAGTCGGAATTACAGACAAAAAATGGCAAACATACCAAATTCAATGACTGATTACCTAGAATTACGGCTCAGATAATGCTTTATAAGCTTGCTATACCTTGAGAAGTATTTTGCCGCCACCACGTCAATCAATCCTTGATGGCTGATTTTAGGGCTTGGCAAATTAACCTGATACCTGTTATACTACACTTGTAGTATTAAAAATACAAGCCCAATTCGATTCTAAGTCAATCCTCGCCTGTGGCAGTGATTGGGCGAACAAGGATGGTAACATGACCACAAACGACATGACGGCAAAATAACAGCGCTCTGCAAGCATGATGTGAATATAGTTGGTATGAACTACTTGCAGCATAGTGTGGCTATGGGCATAGCAGGATCAATATTATGTTTATGATAATTTATTTTTATAATGGAATTGCCTCAAATTGATTGTTAAATCTAGCCCTAAACCCTAGCGAAAACAGTTGTCATCACGGCGCAGCTAGCAATCAATTACCATCGCATCGTCAATAATTCCATGACTCACCCCTAATTGAGATTCCTTGAGATTTTCGGGAGTGATATTTTCGCGACTAAGAGAATTGAGTTCTGATGCTGGTAAAAATCTTTTAGAGCAATTTTTGAAGCTCTGTTTGGAGATTCACACATCTTAGATTTACGCAAAATGCAAGTCCTGATGTCTGGGACTTGACTGAAATAATGACTCTTGATGAATTACTAAATCATTAAGAATAGTAATCATGCAAAAGGAAACCAGCACATTCCTGAAAAATAATTCCCAATTATTATTAAAATAATCATTAAATTTAATTACTAAATTCATGTTAAAAATCACTTATACCGAAACAGGTTTTTATTTGGAAACCACCAACATTTCCCTAGAAACCTTTGCCCAAGAACGTTTAGTGCTGAGTTTACGCACAGGACAACCTTTTTACTCGGCTAAAAGTCATGCTTCTCTATTAGTTCCCATTGAGATTCCTCCAGATTTAGCGCTGTTAGAAGCTCAAGGTAAACAAGAAGAATATGGCGAAGTGTTGTTTAGTCAAGCGGATCAACAATATGCCGAAGTTAGTTTAAGTGGAATTTGGCTCTCTACGGATGCCCATGCCGAAGCGGGTATATTTGCCGCCGAATTATCCCCAGCTATGGAACGCTATGTTTGCGATTTGTGGTACGCCACCACGATGCAAAAAATAGAAAATCCTTAGTTACCATAAAGTACTATAGAGTAAATTACTAATTGACTATAGCAATTCTCATGCTGGTGAGTTACAGGCAAGGGGCTTAAGCCCCTTGTTTAGAAAGCTTAGATAGAACTACCTTGCTAGACTGAAAACTGCTATATACTAATTTACTAACTGTTAACGAAGCTTGATGAATTATCGTGGTAAATTATCAAGATAATTTATTACTATTAAATCCCCCTTTAAATTTCCTTTAAAAAGAGGGATTTTTTAATTAGTATCAGCCATTTGTATGAATAGTATTTTCTGTAACATTTTTGTGTTTCTGCCTCACCTAATTTGAAATTCTAACCCAGTAGAAAGTCTCATCATAAACAATTGAATGCCCCATGCCCAGACCACTTAACTTTGATGCTAACTCACATTTGACTCAGATTAGAGTTGGCATCTTGCATTCCCTAACTGGCACGATGGCAATTAGTGAAGCTAGTTTAAAAGATGCTGAATTAATGGCAATCTCAGAAATTAATCACAATGGGGGAGTATTAGGTAAAGAATTGATTCCAATTATTGAAGATGGGGCTTCTGATCCGCTCAAATTTGCCCAACAAGCTCAAAAATTAATTACTCAGGATCAGGTCGCTACTATCTTTGGGTGCTGGACTTCGGCAAGTCGTAAAGCCGTTTTGCCTGTGGTTGAAGCACTCAATACGTTGCTCTGGTATCCGGTGCAGTATGAAGGATTAGAATCTTCACCAAATATTTTTTATCTTGGCTCTTGTCCTAATCAACAGGTGGAAACAGCGATTAACTGGCTATTAGAACAGCAAAAAAATCGATTCTATTTGATTGGATCTGATTATATTTTCCCCCGCACGGTGAATAAATTAATTAGATCCCAACTAAAATTACAGCAAGGCAAGATTTTAGGTGAGGAATATTGTGCCCTTGGTAGTACTGATTTCAGTCAAACCATCGCGAAGATTCAGTATACTCAGCCTGATGTGGTAATTAATACCCTCAATGGCGATAGTAACTTCAGTTTTTATGAACAGTATGCTAAGGCAGGTATTACAGCGGCACAGATTCCTATTTTAGCATTTAGTGTGGCTGAAGGAGAACTGCAACAAATGAAAGCTGCTGCCTCAGGTCACTACGCTAGTTGGAGCTACTTCCAAAGCTTAGACAATCCCAATAATCATCAATTTATTCAGAACTTTCAGCGGAATTACGGTGCAAATCGCGTCACGAGTGATCCCATTGAAGCGGCATACACGCAAGTTTATCTCTGGAAGCAAGCGGTAGAATCGGCTCAATCTTTGGCAACAGATGCGGTGCGAGCAGCGGCTGTGGGGCAAACATTTGCGGCTCCTAGTGGTATGGTGACTATTGCAGCAAATCAGCATCTTTGGAAAGCCTGTCGCATTGGCAAGTTTTTACCGTCAGGACAATTTCAAATTGTTTTTGATAGCCAAGCAACGATTAAACCCTTGCCTTGGTTAGGGGTAGAAGAAATGTCCGGTAATGGAGGTGGTGTAATTATTGAACTACTCACCGAGATTGCCCAAGGTATTGAAAAAGCGAAGGAATTGGAACGGGCCCTAGAAGAACTCAAGCAGGCGCAAATTCAATTAATTCAAACGGAAAAGATGTCTTCTTTAGGGCAATTAGTGGCAGGGGTCGCCCACGAAATTAATAATCCAATTAACTTTATTCATGGCAATTTATTTTATGCCCATCAGTATATTGATAATATTCTGCAACTCTTGGCGCTTTATGAAGCTGCGACACCCGAAGTTTCGCCTCAGATCATAGAATTTAGTGAAGAAATTGATTTAGAATTTACTAAAAAAGATTTGCCATATTTGCTCAAATCGATGCAATTTGGTACAGAAAGAATTCGTGATATTGTATCTAATTTAAAAATATTTTCACGCCTAGACGAATCAGGCATGAAAACTGTTGATATTCATGAAGGGATTGAAAGCACCTTAATCATTTTAGGCGGCAGATTTAAACCTCTATCCAATCGAGTGGCGATTCAAATTATCAAGGAATATGGAGATGTTCCTAAAGTGCACTGTTTACCCGGACAGTTAAATCAAGTATTTATGAATATTTTAATTAATGCCATTGATGCCATTGAGGAAAAATTTACTCTAGCAACAGGTCAAAGTGATCAAGATGATCTGGGCAACCCAATGATTCAGATTGCTACAGAAGTCACGGATGCTGGCTGGGTGATGATTCGGATTGCTGATAATGGGGCGGGAATTGCATCAGAATTGCATAAAAATCTTTTTGATCCATTCTTTACTACGAAGCCAGTGGGTAAAGGTACTGGTTTAGGAATGTCAATTAGTTATCAAATTGTCACCCAGAAACATCATGGCCAGATTACTTTTACTTCCGAATTAGGTAAAGGTACAGAATTTACGATTATGCTCCCCTTACAAATCACAGAGGTTATTGCTAATTAGTCAGCAAAAATCAACCGAAAAACGCTGTAAGATGCTATTAAAATGGGATAAACCATGACATTCTCAAATATTGATAGTCTATTCTCTTGCTACTCTTCCCGATCAAAATAACAATGGTTGTCATAGGAATTATGGTGCTTTACTCTATAATTTGAGTTTAGTCTGTTGATCAATTATGCTATCCATAAATGCTATCCATGTCTGATTTAAATCTAATGCAAGGAATACGGCGCAAAATCCTCTCTGTTGGAGTTGATTCGACCAGCTATGAGGCAGCTACAGCGCAGATCTTGCAATGGGCCCAAGCCAATGGCACACATTATGTCGCCATCGCTAATGTTCATGTGGTAATGACTGCCGAAGCGAATCCTTTTTATCGGGAGATTTTGGCTCAAGCGGATTTAGTTACCTCCGATGGGATGCCTTTAGTCTGGGGATTGCGGCAATTAGGGGCGAAAAATCAGCAGCGAGTTTATGGACCGGATTTGATGTTATTTTGTTGTGCGGCTTTGGCACAGCATTCAATTCCAATTTTCCTGTATGGCGCAACGGCAGAGACATTACATCAATTACAGATTAATTTAAAGCAGAGGTTCCCTAATTTAGAGATTGCTGGCAGTTATGCGCCGCCGGTTTTTGGGGCTGACTATCAGATTATCCAGCAGCAAGTCAGCTTCGATTTACCGCAAATATACGCTGCTGGTGCGAAGGTGATTTTTATTGGTCTGGGTTGTCCGAAACAAGAGCAATGGATGGCAGCAGCATTAGAGCAGTCCGTAGCTGATGGACGTTCTCTTGGGGTGATGATTGGTGTGGGTGCAGCTTTCGACTTTCATAGTGGTCAAGTTAAGCAATCGCCTCGCTGGATGATGAGTTCTGGTTTGGAATGGCTTTACCGATTATGGCAAGAACCACGAAGGCTCTGGCAACGCTATTTCCTGAATAATCCCTTATTTATCATTAAGTTTGGCTGGCAACTGTTGAGATATTACTGGCATGGTTAATGGCTTCAGCGCCTTACAGCAAATTTTTATCAAACGTATTACAAGAGGAGCTATCGAAAAGCGAAAAGGGTCAAAGGAGATGCCACAATGGTGAAACCAGTCAAGGGCATTTTCATCAGTAATAGCATTAATTGCTTTGGTAATCGCTGCGTTAAGAGTCTCAATTGCATGAGATTTATTTGACATCTATTGTATCTAAGCAAGCTCGAAATTCATACCTTTAGGTTTAGGACGTTGACCATGACATCTCTTGCCTCGCTTTGAACGACCATGAGTGCGGGTAAAGTTCAGACGCATCCCAGTTTCATCCAAGAACACTAAGTTTTTGGTTACGATTTCCCAAAAGGCTAGTTGATAGTTTTTCTTCTGCTCTTTTACTTCTTCAGATTCCTGTTTCGGGTCATGAAAAGTTTTTTTTACGGGTTAATCCCAGTTTTTCTATAGAACCGATTTGATATCATAGGAAGCTATAGCAAGGCGCTTAAGCAAAAGC
>JBAXSK010000214.1:0-7411 GCA_037130765.1 Pseudanabaena sp. ELA607 | reverse complement strand
TTGTCTGTAATTCCCCTCCCTTGGAGGGGTGGCAGGCTCTGCCTGACGGGGTGGTGTTATTTATTGCTTTCAAACCGTGCCATTCTTAATTTGATTGACTATAAAACGGCTAATTGTGCATGACTAACCGTGCCCCAATTACAGCTTATTCTCTTTATGTAACGAAATCGAGACGCTTCACCATAATGTGTTAACTTGAGCGGTGGTAATGGCTCACCCAATGATTAACTAATCAAGTGATTAACTAATAATTAGTTGAGTCAGTGGAGTTCAGAGTTCACCTATCAGTTTGAGTATTTTTCGCAACCCATTACCTAACAATCTCGCTTTAACAGTCCAGCCATTCCAACAAATATGATTGACCTGCATTGCTTGAGTCAGCATCTCGGTGATTTTTCGCGGGATAATTGCCTAACAATCTGTGCTTTTTTGGTTCCCGCTAATTTGCTGGCGACGCTGCAAACAATTATTTTCTGGTTCTTTGGGAAGCCGCCATCTTATATTTGGGCGACTACGACTACGGGTTTTATGTATGCCACTTTGATGCTGCTCCATGTGATTAGCTGGTACATCGTTGGCGTGGTGATGGCTCCGACATTTATTTTGGCAGGGTTAGCCATAGTCTGTTTACTAATCAATGGTGGGGCGTTGTGGTGGCTCAAAAATGCTCAGTCTATGACCCAAATGGTGACTGGTTTTGCCATTGGTAGACGCATTACCCACTGGGCATAGGTACTGAAGCATATTTTTTGAACCTAATTTTTTTAAGCCTAATTGCAAGTCCACATTGTAAGGCCGCGTATCAGCTAAACTCGCAAAGCCAAGGCAGCAGCGGCTTCTTCGCGATCATCAAAATGGATTTTCTCTGTGCCTAAAATCTGATAATCTTCATGACCTTTACCGGCAATCAGCACCGTATCCCCAGCCTGAGCCGCTGTGATTGCGGCAATGATCGCTTGTCGCCGATCCCCTTCCACCACATAGGGCGTTGGTTTGATGGCATTGCCTTGGCGCACCCCCACCACCACATCAGCTAAAATCCTTGCCGGATCTTCGGTGCGGGGATTATCGGAAGTGACATAGACCTGATCCGCTAGGGTAATCGCAATTTGTCCCATCTTGGGGCGCTTGGTGCGATCGCGATCACCGCCGCAACCAAAAACGCAAATCAATTCCCGTTGCACAAATGGGCGCAATGCTTTGAGGACATTCTCTAAACTATCAGGGGTGTGGGCATAGTCTACTACGACGGTAATATCTTGCTCAGGCTTGATTTTGACCTGTTCGACCCGTCCAGGTACGCTAGTAAACAATGGCAATCGCGTGGCAATCGTCTCTAAAGGCACGCCTAAATGTACCGCTGTTGCTACTGCGGCAAGGATATTAGCCACATTAAATTGCCCCACCAAAGAAGAATTGAGCGCCATCGTCCCTACAGGGGTTTGAATCGTGCCGGTGACCCCTTGGGACATAAACTGCAAATCCGTTACCGTAAAGTCAGCCTCATGGTGTAGCCCATAGGTCCAACAGGCTAAACCAGCAGCTTTAACGGTTTGGGCTAACTGACAACCCCAAGCATCATCAACATTAATCACCGCCCGTCCTTTGAGATAGCTTGGCTCAAATAACAAAGCCTTAGCGGCAAAATAAGCCTCAAGGGTTTGGTGATAGTCGAGATGGTCTTGGGTTAAGTTGGTAAACACCGCCACGGCAAACTCACAGCCTAACACCCGCCGTTGTTCTAGGGCATGGGAACTTACTTCCATAATTGCGGCGGCACAGCCTGCGGCCTTGGCTTGGGCTAAACTTGCCTGTAAATCCACGGCAAAAGGTGTGGTGTAATTGGCCACAATACTATGCCCAGCCCACCGCGTATACAAAGTGCCAAACAACGCTGTCGGCAAACTGTCCTGCAATAGAAATTCGATCAAATGGGTGGTGGTGGTTTTGCCATTAGTGCCCGTTACACCAATCATCTGCATTTGGCTGGCAGGATGACCATAAAAAGCCGCTGCTAATTGGCCACAGGCGGCCACCACATCATTGACCACAATCAACCGTTGTAAAGTTGCTGGATCGGCATTTTGCTGTAAATGCTCGTAGGCAACGGGGGAAACCACTGCCGCGATCGCCCCTTGACTAATGGCTTTTGGGGCAAACTTACCGCCATCGACATGGGTTCCAGTCATGCCAATAAACAAATCGCCGCTAGTACAATTGCGCGAATCGGTCACTAAACGTTGCACTATGGCATTACCTAAGCTTTGCGCCAAATTATTTTGGGCGAGATTATCCTGATTAACAGAGTGAGTCAAAATATCTAGATCGGTTTGCGCGAGTAAATTTTTTAATTCCATAGCTTTAAATCTTTGACACGCTGTATTTGTACTCTGTTAACTGTTGATGGGCCATCATAGCGGATATGGTTTAGCTGAAGGTAACTTCTTGTACAGCAGAAATTAGATCTAGGCTAAGTGGGCGCAAAGCATTAACTGATTTGGGCAATTCCATCAAAATTTAGATCTATAAATACCTGTACCTAACCATACAAGTCTAAATCAAAGTATTAAAATTCTGTGTTAACGAAGCAAATTCAATCAGGGCAAGGCTGGCGCGTCGGTTGGCGGTGGGACAGGGCGCAATTTTGTGTATTACTGGCTGGGGAATACTGGTCTTTTGAAGTGACCCGCGCCGAACTGTATACCATTAATGATCTCGCTCAACAACTTGCCGCCACGATGCAAGTCATGGAAGCCGAGCTAGCCGACGCGGAGAAAATTCGTTGTGAAGCCGCAGCCGATGGGGTACGTTTAGAAGTATTTGGTTTCCCTAGCGCTTATAATTTACAGGTGCAGATTCTCACAATGCGCAATTGCGAAGGAATTTGGTCTGAGGCTATAGTGCCGGAAGTCTTAGCCGCCTTACAGCAAGCTGATATTGCCTTGAAATCCCATTCCTGCGGCTCAATTCATGAGAATAAAATAGGACTTACGCAAAACCCAAATTGCCCTCATCCCCCAACCCCTTCTCCCAGAGCGGGAGAAGGGGAGTGAGATTAATTTCTTGTTCCCCTCTCTCATTTTGGGAGAGGGGCTAGGGGAGAGGGTCTTAGAAATTGCTGCGTAAGTCCTATAAAAATCAAAATTAGTTACCTTTAGTTACCTTAAGCGATTCGTTTCACCATGACAGCCTTAGCCAACGACAGCACCAAAGTTAACCGCGCCGCGCTGACTCCTATGATGCTGCATTACGTGGAGACTAAAACTGCCTATCCCCAAGCGATTTTGCTCTATCGTCTAGGTGATTTTTTTGAAGCTTTTTTTGAAGATGCGGAACGAATTGCCCGTGCCCTAGAATTAGTCCTCACCAGTCGCGATGGCGGCAAAGAAATTGGGCGCATTGCTATGGCAGGAATTCCGCACCATGCCCTAGAACGTTATGCCGCGCAATTGGTGGAACAAGGCTATGCGGTGGCGATTTGTGATCAGGTGGAATTGGCTTCCGAAGCTCAGGGATTGGTACGCCGCGAAGTTACCCGCGTGATTACTCCGGGTACGGTTTTAGAAGAAGGAATGCTCACGGCGAAACGGAATAATTATTTAGCTGCCGTGGTCAGAGCCGGACAGACCCATGAACACTGGGGTTTAGCCTGTGCGGATATTTCTACGGGCGAGTTTTTCGCGACCCAAGTGCAACAAACGGAAATTCTATTACAGGAACTATTACGCTTACAGCCAGCGGAAGTTTTAGTGCCCATCGATGCACCCCAAGGGTTTACCGCTGCCTTGCAAGCTAATTTTCGGGAAGTTCCCCAAGAGCAGTCATCAGCAAACCGAGCCAAGAAATTCGGACATCAGCCCCCAGTAAGTTCCTCCACAGACAATAATACCATTCACCCCACGGCCCATTTACCGGAAGCCTATCGGTTATTGCCAGAGAGCTTCTGTTATACCCTGCGTTCCCAATCAACTTTTGCCATTGCCGATGCTAAAGAACGGTTACTCAATACATTTCGGGTTAAATCCCTCGAAGGTTTTGGCTGTGCGGCGCTCCCTTTGGCGATTCGGGCGGCGGGCGGTCTGTTGCAATATGTCAGCGAAACCCAGAAAAATAGCGAGATTCCCTTACAAAATCTCAGCACCTATACGGTCACTGATTATTTACTCCTTGACAGCCAAACCCGTCGCAATTTAGAAATTGTGCAAACGGTGCGGGATAGTACATTTCACGGTTCTCTATTATGGGCTTTAGACAAAACTACCACCGGCATGGGCAGTCGGGCGTTGCGCCGTTGGTTACTGCAACCATTGAAAGATCTTGCGGCAATTACAGAACGCCTCAATACCGTAGAAGAACTGACCCAAAAGCATACCCTGCGCCACCATTTACGCACCGCCCTCCGACAGATTTATGATGTGGAAAGATTATGCAGTCGCATCGGTGCGGGAACTGCTAATGCTAGGGATCTATTAGCCTTAGCCCAATCTTTAGAGAAAACTCAAGAGTTAACTTTTGTCGTAGCAAGCGGTCAAACAACTTACCTCAAAGCTTTGCAATATATAGCACCAGAACTGCAAAGCCTTGGCGATAAATTACAACAGACTCTAGTGGATGAGCCGCCCATTTTGATTACGGAAGGGAATTTAATTCGCACCGGAGTGAATCCTCAATTAGACGGCTTGCGGCAACAGAATTTAGATGATGTGGAATGGCTCGCCAGTTTCGAGAAACAAGAACGGGAACGGACTGGCATTAATACGCTGAAAGTGGGTTTTAACAAGGCTTTTGGCTATTACATCAGTATTTCGCGTGGTAAGAGCAATCAAGCTCCGTCTAATTATATTCGGAAGCAGACTTTAACTAATGAAGAGCGATATATTACACCGGAGTTGAAAGAGCGCGAAACCCGCATTCTCAATGCGGATAACGAACTGAAGCAATTGGAATATGGGATCTTTCTGGAATTACGTGCCGAAGCAGCCCGCCATGTGGAAGCATTACGCCTGTTAGCCCATGCCTTAGCGGCGGCGGATGTGTTGTGTAGTATGGCTGAAGTGGCTGTTACCTATCATTATAATCGTCCCCATTTGACCAATGATCGCACGATTGCCATTCGCAATGGGCGGCATCCGGTGGTGGAACAGTCTTTGCCAGCGGGCTTTTTTGTGCCTAATTCGGCGCATTTAGGGCATAGTTCCCATCCTGATTTGATTGTTTTAACGGGGCCCAATATGAGTGGCAAGAGTATCTATTTGCGGCAGATTGGGTTAATTCAGTTATTAGCTCAGGTGGGTAGTTTTGTACCCGCAGACAGCGCGACTTTAGGCATTTGCGACCGCATTTTTACCCGTGTGGGAGCCGTTGATGATCTAGCGACGGGGCAATCGACTTTTATGGTAGAAATGAACGAAACTGCGAATATTCTCAATCATGCTAATGCTTATTCTTTGGTGTTGTTAGATGAGATTGGGCGGGGTACATCGACGTTTGACGGCATGGCGATCGCTTGGTCAGTGGCGGAATATTTGGCTAATACCATTGGTGCAAGGGGGATTTTTGCTACGCACTATCACGAACTGAACGAATTAGCGACTTTATTACCGAATGTGGCGAATTTCCAAGTTACGGTTAAGGAATTAGCGGATGAAATTATTTTCTTACATCAGGTGCAACCAGGGGGGGCGGATCGTTCCTATGGTATTGAAGTGGGGCGTTTAGCGGGATTGCCACCAACGGTAATTCAAAGGGCGCGGGTGGTATTGGAACAAATAGCCCGTAATAGTCATATTGCCACCGGTTTACGCAAAGCGAATAAGCCGCGCAAATTAGAATCACCAGAAGAATCGCAGCTTAGTTTAAATGTTAATCATGATGCAGTTGCAAATGAGCCGCAAAATCCAGATCAGGATGATAGTTTATTGCCGTTTTAGGATTGGGAGTTTATCTAAAAAAGCAAGTCAAATAATCTGTCATCATAATATAATATTTTCTAAAGCAGTGCAATTTAAGTGTGCCATTAATACTATACTTGGTATTGACTTTTGTTGAAAGACTCTGCCTTCATTTTTTAGACTTAAAGCAGCTTGATGTAATACTAATTAATTGTTAATTAATATAGACTATGTTGTACAGAAATACTAAACTGCTTTTAGGATTAATTCCTATATTCATTAGCTTTTTAATTGCTCAAGGAACACTTGCTAGACCAAACATCAGTCCAGAGACAACAAGAATTGAGTTAACTGCCCGCCTTGATAGGTGTAAAGACCAAGGCTTTAAAGTAGGTAATCAACCTGCTAATGAAGCAATGCTGAATAAATCGGTTGAGACTTGTGAAGCTAAGCTCGGCATCCGTTATCCTGCAAGAGAAGAGTTATTAAATAGAGTTGAAGTCTGCATACAAAATGGTTATAAGGATAAAATCCCTACTACTCTTACGTGGGTTGCTCTAAATGATTTGGTGCATTCATGTGAATCGATGAGCCGAGCAAGTGGCTGGAACAATAGCTTTATCTTTGTTTTATTTGTAATAATTTATATATTTGCAGCAATCTTAATTATAACTTTACATCAAAGTTCTTCTGGAGATAACTTAGCAAGTGAGAAATATACAGATGAATTACTACTCAAACAACACCAATTACTTAATGAAGTCGATCAAATGTCAGGCAGAGAATTTGAAGAGTTCTTAGCTCAGCTATATCAAGGTATAGGATGGAATGTGGAATTAACAGGGAAATCAAATGACGGCGGATGTGATTTGATAATCTCTACACAAGACCGTTCACAACTCATAGCAATTCAGGCAAAAAGATCTAAGAACAAAATTGGTTATAAGGCAGTTCAAGAGGTATATACAGCTAGAGGTATATACCAAACTAAAGAGGCTTGGGTAGTAACCAATTCATATTTTACCGCGCCTACCCAAGCTAGAGCTAAACAACTCGGTGTAAAATTATATGATCGTAACAATTTACAACAACTAATATTTGAATATGTTAATCGACTCAATCCATAAGAATCAACTTACTAGATGTATTGATCTTAAAATAAAGAAAGTTGATTTGAATTATTGTTATGATAATCATCAAGGAAAAAAGCAATTGTTTTATTAAAAAAGTTGCTGAAACTCGCATTAACCTTACTCTTCCATTGGACTGAACTATGTTTGAAAGGAATGGTTGCTTCAAACCGTTCCATATTTTTGTTTGACCTGTCCTTAACCATAATACTTAGAGGATGAGTCTTGGGTAGAATAAAATCCAAAAGTGTTGACAGATAGAAAGATGGACAAAAAAAGGAGCAAAAAATGTTATTTTACTCCCATAAAACATAAAAACAATTAATTTATGGTATCTTCATTTTCTAACATCGTCAAGTCAATATTAAAGGAATTACCAACAAATGATTA
>JBAXSK010000213.1:0-7552 GCA_037130765.1 Pseudanabaena sp. ELA607 | reverse complement strand
GCTAGAATTTCTCACCCAAGCCGAAGCTAAATTGGGATGAGCCGCTGGAACTAAAGCCATAGTCCACTCGAATCGAGCCTAAAGGGGTTTGGATGCGTAAACCTACGCCATACCCCCCGCCACTACCAGGTTTATTACGGGCCGCCGCCGGATTGCCCGGCACCGCACTGCCCGAACCTAAATCCGTGCCATAGTCGGCAAATAATACGCCGCCGACAATATTAAATACTGGGAAGCGATATTCTGCGGAAGCAATGGCAAAACTGCGCCCACTACCGATTTTACCTTCATCCCAGCCCCGCACCGAGTTACTGCCCCCAATTTGGAATGCTTCATAGGGCGGTAAAGTACCCATCACCGTACCGGCTTGGATGTTAAAAGCTAGGGCTTGGGGACCTTCGGTAAAGTTGGTAAACTGTACTGGTATGAAATGGCTGTAACTGGCCCGCAATCGGTTCAGGAAAATACTGCCGTTACCAATGGGCACAGACTGTTCACTGGCAATGCGGAAAACGTTGCCTGAGGTGGGGCGTATGGGGTTATCCCGTCGATCTGAGGCCAGGGCAAATTGTAATAACAGCAGATCGTCTTGACCGGTATTACTCACAGACAGAGGATTGCCTCGAATATCAGAGGGGGTCACTGTACCAGCGCTGTCGGTGACCGTGACTCTTTCATAGCGCAGACCAGCAGAAGCGGTGGTGCGCTGGGATTCATCCAAAGGACGGGAGAAGCTAAAGCCTAAACCATAGCGGTTAATGCGGGGTGTGTCATTGTTAGACCCCACACCCACAGGACTATCAAATACAAAACTGAAGACGCGGCGATTAAAAATATTTGCCGAGAAAGAGGTGCGATTCGGATCGCCTGCGAGCCAAGGATCGGTAAAGTTGAGATCAAATAGTAATTCCCGCTCCCCGATTTGCGTATCTAAACCAATCCGTTGGTTATTGCCACCCAAGTTTTGTTGCTGGAAGCTCAGTGTACCAAACAAACCCGTTGCCGAACTCAAACCAGCCCCAGCCGCAATCGAGCCACTATTGCGCTCTTTAACGTTGAGTTGTACTACCACTTTATCGGGGTCATTACCAGGGGCAAAAGACACGTTGAGATCTTCAAACAGCCCTAGACCAAAGACCCGCTGCATATCAGACTGCAAGGCATTGCGGTTGAGGGGATCCCCTGGTTTCATCCGCAGTTCGCGGGTAATGATAAACGGTCGGGTATAACCTTGCACCGGCTTGCCGTCGGGGGTAGTGGTTTTGCCTTCTTCGCCAATAAATGACACCCGAATATCTTCGATTTGACCTTCGGCAATGCTGAGGGTTAAGCCACCATTATCATCGGGTCTGGCTCCGCGCACCTTAGCTAGTTCATAGCCGCGATCTTTATAAAGTTTTTCCACCTGCCCTACCGCATCTTTTAACTGATTCAGGTTGATAGGCTTGCTATATTGGTCCTTAAAAATTGCGTCAACATCTGCTTGGCTAACTACGGTGGCCCCTTCTAATTTGACTGACTTGAGGACAGGGTTAGGCACTACAAAAAAGACGATTTTTACCCCTAAGTCCGTGTCTTCTGGCTCTGCTTGGATGTTCGGCGAAAAATATCCCGTGCGGAAAACCGCATTGATATCTTCTTGTAACTGAGAGCGGGTGGTAACGCGCCCAGGTCTGCTGGTGATTGCGCCATAAAAAGCCCTCTCTAAGTCAGGAGTTAAGGGGGGCTGGCCATCAGGAGTCCGCACCACAATCTCGCTGACTAAGATCGATGGTTCTTGGGCCGTCGGGGCAGTACTAGGTGAAAATATCGATGATCCAGAACCGCTACCTAAAGGCACGCTGGGCGGGATTGGGTTAGGGTTAGATGGGGGCTTTGTTGGTGTAGTGGTGGGTGGGGTGCTTGGTTTTGGGGTGGGGGCTGGTTGGGCTGAGGCAGCCAATGGTAACAAAGACACCATGCTAGCGGTCAGAGGCATGGACAGAGTAATTGTCAGGGGCGAAACCGCCACTACACTAGCCAACAAACGGGTTAGGGGAAAACGCATAAGCAGGAGGATCTCAATGTTAGAACTGGCACCGTCAAGAATGGGGATAATAACTTAACTGACTGAAATTACTGACTCAAATTACCGATGATTTACTTAAAAATATCACTAAAGAATCATCAATCAATTAGTGGTAATTCCTAATGAGAATTTCATGGTAAGAATTGGCTCAGAAAGCTAGCAAAGTCATCAGGGGATCACCTGATGGGTTATGACAAGAGTTGGGACATTAAGTTACATGAGGTTAAGGATTCAGGAATTAGCCCAAAAGTGCCCACCAGTAATGATGAAACGATGAGTTATCAACAATGATTGCTTAACTCAGCCTTCATTGAAACTACGGTTAATTTTGGTCTGATTGGTCGGTCGGATTGATTTACCTAATTTGCTGCCCTAATTGCCTCACTTAATTTACCAACCTAATCTACTAAGCCTGCCATTGCATATTAATTAATAGCTTATTTTATGGCGCTTTTTATGACGCTTGATCCGGCTTGACCACTGCCAAAACTCTGGCTAAAACCGTTTGATAGGCTTCAGCGACGTTGCCCAAATCTTGGCGGAACCGATCTTTATCCAAAATTTTCCCTTGGGGATCGGGGTTATCTTGATCCCAGAGGCGGCAGGTGTCGGGGCTGATCTCGTCACTGAGGATTAAGCGCCCTTGGGGATCGATGCCAATTTCAATTTTGAAGTCTACGAGGGTCAAACGGCATTGATCAAAAAATTCTTTTAATGCGATGTTGATTGCCAAGGCAAGGCGGCGCAGTTCTTGCACTTGGTCAGGACTAGCCAGATTTAACAGGGCAATGTGATCTTCGGTAATGAGCGGATCGCCTAAAGCATCATCTTTATAAAAAAATTCGATTAAGGGTTGGGCTAAAATCTGTCCCTGAGGTAAACCCAGCCGTTTGCAAATGCTGCCAGCGGCGATATTACGCACGACAACCTCAATGGGCACAATCTGCACTGCGATGACTTCCATTTGGTCGGGGGCAGTTTGGGCGATAAAGTGGGTGGGTATGCCCCGCTGGGCTAAATACTGGAAAATATGGGAGGCAACGGCACAGTTCACCTCTCCTTTGTGGGCGATGGAGCCTTTTTTCTGGGCGTTAAAGGCAGTGGCATCGTCTTTGTAATAGGTCAGTAAAACATCAGGCTGGGCGGTGGTGTAAAGGATTTTCGCTTTGCCTTCGTAGAGTTTTTGGCCTTGGGGTGTGGTCATATAACTATGATTTTGGGGTGATGGTGGAATTTTGGAAGTAAATTTTAGAAGTAATAGGACTTACGCAGAAGTTTCTATGACCCTCACCCCTAGCCCCTCTCCCAAAGTGGGCGAGGGGAACAAGAAATTGATCTTACTCCCCTTCTCCCGTACTGGGAGAAGGGGTTGGGGGATGAGGGCAATTGTAGGTTTTGCGTAAGTCCTAAGTAAATCTGATGATTAAGCTTGAAACTGCTTACCATGAAATTCGGCATAGCGACCGCCTTGGGCTAACAAAGTCTCATGGTTACCAGATTCAACAATTCGCCCTTGCTCTAGCACCAAAATGTGATCGCTATTGCGTACCGTTGCCAGACGATGGGCAATCACAAACACAGTACGCCCTTGCATTAAGCGCTGTAATGCCTCTTGCACTAAACTTTCGGATTCAGCATCGAGGGCGCTGGTGGCTTCGTCTAGGATCAAAATTTTCGGATCATGCAGCACTGCCCTAGCAATGGATAACCGTTGCCGCTGTCCACCGGAGAGATTCACGCCCCGCTCGCCGAGCCATGTGTCATAGCCTTCGGGTAATTTGCTGATAAATTCATGGGCATTGGCAATTTTAGCGGCTTCAGTGACGGTGGCGGTGTCGTAGTCCACTTTACCAAAGGCGATATTAGAGGCAACGGTTCCCGAAAATAACAGATTTTCTTGGGGCACGATGGCGATTTGACGGCGTAAGCTTTTCAGGGATACATGGCGGATGTCTTGTCCATCAATGGAAATTTTGCCGCTGGTGGGGTCATAAAACCGCATCAATAAATTAACTAAACTGGTTTTCCCTGCTCCAGAAGCCCCCACTAAGGCGATTACTTTCCCTGGTGCGACGGTAAAACTCACGTCTTGCAATACGGGACGCTCGGACTGATAGGCAAAACTTACGCCATCATAGGCAACTTCCCCTTGTACTGGGGGTAATGCCGGAGCCGCTGGATCATCGGTAATCGTCGGCGCAACTTCAAAAATTTCCACAATGCGATCGCAGGAAGCTTCGGCTTGTTTGACTTCGTTGTAGTTGCTGGTGACTAACACAATGGGGTCAATCAACAGCGCCACACTTGCGCCAAATGCCACAAATTGCGGACCGGTGAGTTTACCTTGGGAAATCAACCACGCCCCTAGCACGAAAAACACCGTAATTCCCATCGCTTCAAGAAAGCCGATTACGGGATATTGGATGGCGCGAATTTTATCGGTGGCAAATTTACGGATGCGATTTTGTTGGGCTTCTTGACGGAATCGGGCAATTTCATAATCTTCCGTGGCAAAGGCGCGAATTAACCGAATTCCCGCAAATACTTCTGACAATAACGAAGCTAGATTAGACACCTGATCTTGGCTGCGGCGCGAAAGATCGAGCATTCGTTCCCCAAACCAGCCAATCAAAAAGCCAATAATCGGCGCGACTAGTAAAGTGGTGATCGTCAGCAACCAATTGAGATAGAGCATATATGCCAGCACTAGCAGCAATTGCAGTACTGACGGCACAAACTGATGGAAAAATTTACCGACAACTTCGCCAATGCGATCAATATCTTCGGTGAGGCGATAGGACAAGTCCCCCGTGCGGGATTCGGCAAAATAATCTAAATCCAGCCGTTGTAGATGGGCAAACACATTAACCCGCAACTCCATCGCCACTGCCAGCGCCGCCTTAGCCATGAGGGTATCTTGACCAAACTGGCATAAACCGCGAATCACAAACATCCCCATCGTAAATAGGGCGATTTGGATAATTCCCGGTACATCGCCGCGCCCAATGGCATCAGCGACCCGCCCCAAGATTTCCGCCAAAATGGGCATGGTGCTGATAAATCCCACCGTACACAAAAAAGCCTGTAAAATCAGCCGAGATTGGCTTTTGAGGTAGGGCAGGATGTGCCAATAGGAAGAACGGCGGGCAGCTTTGGCACTGGGGATTTGGGCACTGGGGGGACGATGGTTAGTCAAGGCGTTATGCAAAACAAAATGGTTGAATCAGGACTGATCAATCAGTGTGCCATTTAGTGGCAGATTATGAGCGGTTGATTAGTGGCAAGTTTATGAGCAACTTTGGCTCAAAATTTAAACCACTCTAAAGCACTTTGAATTTAGATAGGACTTACGCAGAAATTGCTAAGACCCTCACCCCTAGCCCCTCTCCCAAAATGGGAGAGGGGAACAAGAAATTAATCTTACTCCTCTTCTCCCGTTCTGGGAGAAGGGGTTGGGGGATGAGGGCAATTTAGGTTTTGCGTAAGTCCCATTAGATTTTAAATTTACATTACTTGATGGAAAATGCTAGAGCGTCAACCAAGCAAAAATATTACTAGCGGTAATTTGCCAATTTTCTACCCCTGTTAGAACAGGTAAAAATTGTTGGGGGTCAGCTTCGGCAAAATAAATCTGAGTTGAGCCATTTTGCAGCACCATGATCGATTTTGTAGCAGGATCGATCAACCAACCGATTTCACTACCTTCTTTCAAACAAGCCAGAATTTTCTCAATCACTAAAATGGAAGATTGTTCAGGAGAGAGAATTTCGATGATCCAGTCGGGAGGATGTTGAAACAGATTACTGATTTCACCATCGAGATCGAGGGGAAGATTAGCCCAACGGACTACGGCAATATCAGCAACAATGGACCGTCCTCCAAAGGTACAACGTAGCTCAGGTAAAGCATAGGCAAATTTAGTAGTTTTGGTTTGCTGGTTAATAGCAGAGGCTAACTCAAATTGAATAATGCTATGTTTTCCTTTAGGCATGGGCTTTTGGGTGATAGTGCCATGGGCATATTCGCTAGCGGGTTCAGTTTCAGGAAGATCAAGAAATGCTTCTAGGGAAAGCGCTTCAGATTTTTCAATGGTGGCAATCATGGTAACAATTCCATTGGCAATTCAAGATTTATAGCGGCAAAATTTCTATCTGGTGGAGAGTGGGTTGGAGGGATTTATAGAGATTAGCTTGAGTTCGAGCTAAGGATAAATAGGGCGATTTGGATAATGCCCGGTACATCCCCGCGCCCAATGGCATCAGCCACCCGCCCCAAGATTTCCGCCAAAATGGGCATGGTGCTAATAAATCCCACCGTACACAAAAAAGCTTGGATAATCAGGCGGCTTTGGCTTTTGAGGTAGGGCAGGATGTGCCAATAGGAAGAACGGCGGGCAGCTTTGGCACTGGGGATTTGGGCACTGGGGGGACGATGGTTAGTCAAGGCGTTATGCAAAACAAAATGGTTGAATCAGGACTGATCAATCAGTGTGCCATTTAGTGGCTTCATTGGTGGCAAGTTGTGGCTAAGTTTGCCCGCAAATTTCTGGATTGTCGTCGTTTCACTTCAAACTGATTATGGTTTGCTTTTAAATGATAAACTTCTTACCAAGGCGATCAAAAGCCAAGTGATTAACACGGCGGCAATACTCAAATACAGGTGAAAATACCTAACTTAACGGGAGACATTATGCTCAAGACAAAGACTGAAAATTTGATGAAAATGGGGGGGTAATTGCGCTCCTAGCCACGACTGTAGCTATCTCTGACTCGGCATCGGCGCTAAATTTGACTATTGGGAATAGTGGTGGTGCACTGCTACTGCTCTCTGGTAGTGGTGATATTATTGGTCAAAGTTTTATCAATGATACCAGTGGCACTGGAGCCTCAATCCTTCTCAATGATTGGACTTTTGGTGTTATAGATGGTAATTTTCTAGCTATTTCCAGTCCGGCGACTCTAAAAATTTTCTCTGGCACTGGCATTAGTGGCACTGAGATCGGATCGGCGACAACGTACACCAGTGATGGCTTTGGTTTCACTTCTACGGCAACGTGGACATTTGCAGGTGGGCTGAGCCTGATTGATAATCAAACCTATACGGCGGCTGTAATCTCTTCTGCTGATCTATATTTTCCATCTTCAGATGCCGACCCCTACGCCAATGGATATGTGACACAGAGTGTTTCGGGAAATCTAACAGGCTCTGACACGGTGTTCTCAGCTAACTTCTCAGCCGGAGCGACAGCCGTTCCGTTTGAGTTCGAGACGAGTAGTGGCTTAGCGATTTTGGGCGGTGCTTGGTTGTTGCGTAGACACCTCAAGAATAGAACAAAGAAGGTTAAGAGTTAGGAGATCCCCCTCAATCCCCCTTAAAAAGGGGGAAGAAGAGATAGAAAGTCTTTTCCCCCCTTTCTAAGGGGAGCTAGGGGGGATCTAAACCTTAAAACTTAGACAGGCGAGTTGTGTGAGTTATAATGATAAA
>JBAXSK010000212.1:0-7639 GCA_037130765.1 Pseudanabaena sp. ELA607 | reverse complement strand
GTAACGCGAACAATTTCACAGCCGATTTCGTGGAGACGGCGAATTGCGGCCACAGAGCCTTCAATATCAAGGGTATCTTCATTAATCATTGACTGCACTACTACGGGGTGACCACCACCGATAGTAATGTTGCCAACTTGGACAGGGCGGGTTTTGCGTCGGACAATCACGCCTAGATTCTCAGCGCCTGCGGAAGGGACTGTTTTCTCTGGAGCCGCTACCATATAAATCTTTTAGATATTTCCAAGGGTGTTAATTGCTACTGTTGATCATAGAGCAGTCGGTGACTTATTTGGGCGATTTGTACCCGAAATTACAGCAATAAATAAAACCGCATCCCCCTAAGCACTGTTCCACAATGGCACGGGAAGAAAAACGTCAAATATTCTCTTCACCTCTTTCGTCTAGCATGGACATGGTTTTAGGGGGTAGAACAAATTCTCGATTTGTGTGAGGTGATTGATTACTTATTACTGATCCCAAGGGTGAAAGGTGTCGCTTTTGTGCCACGACTACTAACACTAATTTTATAGCGTCCGGTTACTTGGGTGGGGAAGGTTTGCCGACCACCATTCTGTAAAGTCGCTAAGTTTTCGCCGGATGGGCCAGTAACCAATACTTCCACATCGCCTTTGACATCCACGGACAAAGGTTTTCCCTCAATGGCGCTAATGCTATAACGTACCACTTCATTAGGATTAACCGCATCATCTACTGGAGTTCCCGCTTGCCCAGGGGGAATTTCGACGGATTCAGAACGAACCCGTCTACTGCCGCCCTGTTGTTCGGGGGGAATATCTGTGGGGGTAGGTGTAGGGCTGGTGGTGGGTTTAGGTGTGGGTGTAGCGGTGGTGGGTGTGGGGGTAGGTGTCGCGGTGGGTATGGCTTTAGGGGCAGCCGCAGTGCGGACATCTAGGGTAAAGCCGCTCTGTTTGGCTGTAGTCTTGATGGCAATAAAATAAGCACCGCTCTTTTTAATTGTCCCTTGCCAATAACCGGTCGTATTGTCTTTGGCTCTAGGGTTGATGGGCTGTCCACCATCTTCAGCGGTAATGCTCATCTGTAAATCTGTCCCATCATACAGAGAAACCGTCACTGTTTCCCCAGATTCGGCATCAAGGCGATAGGTCACGATTTGCCCTAATTCCACCGTATCTTTTGCTGAACCTTTGCGACCATCGCCATCAGGTTGTAAATCTAATTTGCGATTGATTTTGGCTTGGGTTGGCTTGGCGCTGGCGGCGGTTGACGTGGGGGTAACGGCAGGGGTAGGGGTGGGCGCATTCGTTGCCGTAGGACTGTTCCGATTCCCCACAAATAACGAAGTAGCGACCCAAGAAATCGCCCCAGCTAACACCACCAAAAATACAGCTAAAAACCAGTTAATTCCAGATTCTTGGGGTGCATTTTGAGCCGAGCCGCCACCATAATTATGCTGCTGTCCCTGATGGCGGGGCTGCGGATTCCCTTGCTCTCCGGCTAAAACCGTGTGTTGAGGAATCGGTGATATTTGCGCTGGATCAAGTTGTTGCCCCACCGCAATAGTCTTGACCGAAGAATGAGCCGCTTGAGCCATCTGTAATGCCTGAATTACCTCGGTGGCGGAACCATAGCGCTGGGTGGGACGATAGCTTAACATCCGCTCTAAAACCTGTGCCAAAGCTGGACTCAGGGACGTATAGCGCTGCCATTGCCAAATTAAATTTATGCTGTCGAATAGCTCCGGCGGTTCTTTCCCCGTGAGCAATACCAAACAAGTCACCGCCAAAGCATACAAATCACTGTTAGGATACGCGCTACCCGTTTGCAACTGTTCTGGTGGGGCATAACCTGCTTTACCTGCCACCGTCGAAGCCGGTAAACCCATTTGGGCGGTCAATAAATTTGCTGCCGCATGAACCACGCCAAAATCAATCAGGACGGGCAATTGATCCTTAGTGCGCAACATGAGATTTTCAGGGGATAAATCACGATGCACAATGTTGTGACTGTGGATATAACTCAGAATTGGCAAAACTTGATGCAGCAAATTCACAATCTCGGCTTCGGTGAAAAGCTGCCGTTTTTGCATCCGTTCATTGAGCAAAGCGCGGAAAGTTTTGCCCTCGACGTAATCTTGCACTAATAGCAAACGTCCTTCCGCCTCGAAAGTGGCCCGAAATTCTGGGACTTGGGGGTGACGAATTTGATATAAAACGCTGGCTTCCCGCTGAAATAATTCCTGCGCTTTTGCCACAACCTCGGGGCTTTGGTTGGGGGGAATAAACTCTTTTAATACACAAAATTCATTAAAACGCTCCATATCTCGTGCCAGATAGGTGCGTCCCATGCCACCCTGACCCAGCACCGACTGCACGCCATAACGTCCACGCAACACATACCCAGCCAAAAAAGGAGCTTGCATTGTTCTAATACCTCACACCCATTGCACTACCACGAATCGTATACTTAGAGCCTTCAATGTCAATAGAGGTTCCAACCTTCACTTTTTCATTGCCGAAAATCACGCCATCTTCGGTCACCCGGGCTGTAGCCGCCAAAGTTATCGCCACATCATTTTGATAAGTATCCACTGCCCTCGGATCAGGGAAGGTTAAGGGCGTACCATCAGATTTAACCGCTAAAACTTTGGGCACGGAAAAAGTCACTTTTTGAATGGTGACCGATCCCCGAGGTTGGTTCCGAATAATGATATTTACCTTGTCCCCTTCTTTGACTAAGCCTTTGGGATCACTAGCACTCAAGCCACGCACAATCATATCCACTTGGACGGGCTTAGTTTCAGCCGTAACCATCTGGGCAATGGAGCTACCATTGTTGCCGGGCACTAAAAACAGCCCCACAAATGTAATCACCAGTGCTACTACGGCGGCGATGTCGAGCAAACTAACTTTGCCAAATAATTTTCCTTGTCGGTCTAGCCATGCCATGAGAATCTATACCAAATCCCAAAACTGAGGTTAATTGATTGCAGTTAATTTTAAGTGATTTACGGGATCGTGCCACGGATATTCTGCCGTGAGTTGGGTGAGAAATTTGATGGATCTGATTTTATGTCCCTGAAGTTAAGGCAATCAAAACTGATCCAAATCAAAACCGCCAGATCACGTATCAAAATAGTGTACGCGATTAACCTCACATTAATGGTATTGGGGCTATTAGGAGGCATTTTTTTAAAATATCAGTAAAATTTGCTAGAATTTAGCCAGAATTAAAAACGAGTTATGACAAAAAAAATTATAAGTCTTTTCTCAGGTGCTGGTGGGATGGATATTGGCTTTCACAAAGCTGGTTTTGAAACTGCTGTTGCCGTTGAACAAGATCCGTCTTGCTGTGCAACATTGCGAAGAAATATGCAAAATGTTAGCGTCATAGAAGGTGACATTACCCAAATATCAACCACAGAAATTTTACAGACTGGTAAACTACAACCTTTAGAAGCAGCTTTAGTAATAGGAGGCCCCCCATGCCAAAGCTTTAGCCTAGCTGGTAAACGAATGGGAATGAATGATCCGAGAGGCAAATTAATATTGGAATATATCAGAGTAGTTCGAGAAGCTTTGCCAGTAGCTTTTGTCATGGAAAACGTAAAAGGTATGGCAAATTGGTCAGAAGGTAAAGCACTAGATGCCATATTAAGTGAAGCTACACGAGAAATTATTTATGGCGATAAAATTTATAAATATGAACTATCTTATCAAATTCTAAACGCTGTTGATTATGGTGTACCTCAATTTAGAGAAAGAATAATTATTGTCGGAAATCGGATAGGCAAAAAATTTGAGTTTCCGATGCCTACACATACCTCGCCATCTGAGGCTCAAATGAATTTATTTAAAACTACTGAAAATAGATGGGCAACAGTCTGGGATGCCATTGGGAAATTACCACCCGCAGAAGAGCCTTCAGAGACAGCACTTCGTGTTTCAGGAACAATTAAGGAAAGGATCATTAATCATGGATATTAAGAATCATCAAAAGACAGCTCATGCACCTTCAACTATTGCCAAAATCGAAACAGTAGAAATCGGTAGTAAATTGAGTGATTTTGCTCAGTCTTTCGGCTCAACTTATAGAAGACTTGATCCTAATAAGCCGTCACCTGCGGTAACAAGAAGTGGATATAGAGACTTTATTCATCCATTTGAAAATAGAATGCTAACAGTTAGAGAATTAGCCTGTTTACAGACATTTCCGATAGATTGGGAATTTTTAGGGACAAGACTAGATTCTTATAGTAGTAAGCGAGTTGTGACAATGACCCAATTTGGGCAAGTTGGTAATGCTGTTCCGCCTGTTCTTGCTGAAGCTGTAGCAAACTCGATTATGAAACAATTTTTTCGGGAGTAGTAGATGAATAATTTGAATGTAACATCTGCTGTGAGTCTGATTACCACTCCTGAAGCAAGGAGAAGTGGCTTTCTTGAATATGCTTTGCGTAGAAATAAGGAAGCAGTTCCTTTTATAGATAAGGCAAAAGCCCTCAAAGCAAATCTACAAGCTCACACAAGTCAACCTCAAGACATTTTAGACATCGTTAAAATCAGAGAAAGTTTGCTGGAAGCATCTGGTATATCTGTCAAAGCTAAGGCTCATTTATCCGATTCAGATAAGGAACGATTATTAAGAGATTTCATTGATCAAATACTCATACCTTGTGGCGGGGAATACATTGACGAAATTATTTATCGATATCTTTTGACATCAGGTGATGCCCTCGGTGGCAAGATGCGAAATATTATTGGTTCTATTGCAAATGAAAAGCTCAATCGTTTTGTTATCTCTCAACTTCAAATATGTGAGATTAGTTTTTCATTCGCGACCAACGTTAGTGGCTTTATCAATGACACAGAATATACGCTAGATATAGCAGAGGCAATCAAAGCGATAAGATGGCAAACCAATAATGGTGAAAAAAGGCTACTAATTTATAATGTTAAAGTTCCGCAAGTCAGCAAAAATATTGATATTGTTTTACTGAGCCAGTTTACGGAAACGTCAAAAGGGAAAAATCTAAAAAACATTTTGGATGATCCTAAAAATTATTTAGCAATTGGAGAACTAAAGGGTGGGATTGATCCTGCTGGAGCAGATGAACATTGGAAAACTGCAAATACTGCACTCAGTCGGGTACGCTCTGCTTTTAATAACAAGCTACCCTTAGTGTTTATAGGAGCCGCCATTGAATCAGCTATGGCAATCGAAATATTCGCTCAGTATCAAAATGGCGATCTTGCAAATTGTGCCAATTTAACTAATGATGACCAACTTGCCTCTCTGTGTGAATGGTTAACAAGCAAATAGTTGTTTAGATGATGAATAGCGATCACCCCATTTATCTTGATTACCACGTCACTCCTCCTTGATCCGCGTTTAGATTCAGTAGTCATGCAATATATTTTGACAACATCCGCCACGATCCACGCTTTCAAGCCTTGATACAATATTGAGAAAAACACCATGACTACCCTACTCGAACAAGCCTTTACCGCCGCTACCAAACTCTCCCCAGAGAGACAAGACCAACTAGCACAACTAATCTTGCAAGAAATTTCACGACCACAGCATCAACAAGCCAATAAAGCACCCACACAAAAAAGTCCCCTCCAAATATTTACAGAACTCAGCTTAGTTGGATGTATTGAAGGAGAACCTGACCTTTCAACTTGAGAACCTCTTGATTTAGCAATTATCCACATTTTTAAACCTTGATACAATAGGAAAAAAACACCATGCCACAACTACTTAACCAAGCCCTTGAAGTCATTTCTCAACTCTCAGAAACCGACCAAGAACATATCGCCGCCCTGATCTTGCAAGAAGTAGAAACCCTTCGCAAACAGCAAGAACTAGAAAAACAAGCAGGTTATGCCCAAGCCCAAGCATTCCTACAACGCATCGCCAAAATCCGCGAAAGCATCCCCAAAGAAGAAAGACAAAAACTGCCGCGTGATTTTGCCAAAAACATCGATCGCTACTTGTACAGAGCGCCAGAAGTAGAATGAAAACAGTATTTGCCGATACATCTTATTGGATCGCCTTTCTAAACGAGGATGACGATCTGTATGAGATAGCGATCCAAACAACGGAAAAACTTTTTCCCATGCAAATCGTTACCAGTGAAATGATACTGAGCGAACTGCTTAACCATGTCTCAAAAAAAGGTAAGAATTTCAGAAATGCTGCCGTTAACTTCATCAATCAACTCAATGAAGAGCCAAACGTGGTGATTACGCCGCAAACAAGTCCACTTTTCACAATCGCCTTTCAACTCTACGCCCAACGTCAAGACAAAGCGTGGAGTCATACCGACTGCTCATCATTTTGCATAATGGAAGAATTGGGTATTACAGAAGCCCTAACCTACGACAAACATTTTGAGCAAGCAGGTTTTGTTGCTTTGTTAAGAAGTTAGGAGAAAAACTATGATTACAACTACAGAAATCCTCCAAACCATTCCCAAACTATCTCAAGAAGACTGCTTCCAAATAGCAGAAATACTTTTACAAAGACTGCTAACTCAAATAAAACCCACCCGCACCCAGATCAACCAACAACTAAAAATTGCTGCCTTACTTGCCGTTGACGACTACACCAACGATCCAGAACTCACAGCCCTAACAGCCCTTGATGGTGAGGACTTTTACGAATATGAATAGGGGTGAAATCTGGCTAGTTCAACTCAATCCCTCAGTCGGCAGTGAAATCGGGAAAACCCGTCCAGTCGTTATTGTCAGTAACAATGCCATAGGGATTCTGCCCCTAAAGGTGATTATCCCAATTACTGATTGGAAAGAAAGATACACAATTCGTACTTGGATGATAAAACTGGAACCCACAATAGATAATGGATTGAGCAAAACTTCTGCGGCTGATACTTTTCAAGTGCGCTCATTATCTCAAGAGAGGTTTGTCAGCAAGCTAGGACAGCTAGACGAAAAATCTATGCAGGATATTCAGCAAGCCCTAATCATTGTTTTAGATATCTTCCCATAAGAGAAAAACACCATGACTACCCTACTCGAACAAGCCTTTACCGCCGCTACCAAACTCTCCCAAGAGAGACAAGACAAACTGGCACAACTAATCCTGCAAGAAATTTCACGACCACAGCATCAACAGATCAATAAAGCACCCACACAAAAAAGTCCCCTCCAAATATTTAGAGAACTCGGCTTAGTTGGATGTATTGAAAGAGGGTAGTCCGCCAGATGTAAGGATAGAATGATAAAAGAACATTTAGACCCTTAATTAGCAATGCCAAATTGTCCAAACTGTAAGTCAAAAGATGTGATCAAAAATGGTTTTATTCATAACGGGAATCAAAACCATAAATGTAAAGCCTGTGGTCGGCAGTTTGTTGAAGCACCACGGCAAAAACTAATCTCTGAAGAGACCAAAGGCTTGATTGACAAACTGTTACTTGAGAAAATTCCTCTTGCAGGTATTGCCAGAGTTTGTGACGTTTCTGCAACTTGGTTGCAGGATTATGTCAATCGTAAATACGAAGCGCCTCCTCAACAAGTGAATATATCCGCTAAAAAAAAGGAAACCTAACAATTCAGTGTTGGTAATAAAAGCAACAAACAGTGGATTTGGCTTGCTATGGATGTCGAAACCCGCGAAATTATTGGGGTTC
>JBAXSK010000211.1:0-7662 GCA_037130765.1 Pseudanabaena sp. ELA607 | reverse complement strand
TTAGTTACACTCACAGGCTTACTTTTTATAAGTGTAGATAATATAGGATGAACAACAAATCTTTGTCGTGGATATTTGTATTCTAAAATATGCCCTGTTAGCATCAGTTCAAAATCTTCAGCAATTCTAGGGGGAAATGATTCTTCAGATGCAATTTTACGAAGCTTATTTATATTTGCATCAGTTAGTCCAATTATTTTTGAACGCGCTAGAGCTAAAATTGCTTGATCTGCGTGTTGCTTTGTAATTTGTTCAGAACCATCCATATATGCTTCTTCAATTGCCGCTTGGCAGAGTGACATTAAATCTCGTAAAACTCCTCCAGAGTGAGAAATTAGTATTTCCCTAGCATCTTGATTAATAAATTTTTCTGGATCTCTTATATTGAATACCTCTGTAAAAAACAGTTGTGTTTCATCACTTTCTAACACATCTAAATACGATAAAAAATGAAGATTTCTAGTGATTTCAGCAATACGCACTCGATCTGTGTATGGAGTTACAATAGAACCTACAAGAATCACTCCGACTCCATATTTATTAATTTCAGCTATATCATTAAGAACTGGATCAATAAATATACTGGATTCTTTTAGTCTATCTAGACTATCAAACAGAAAAATAATTTCTTTGCAGAATTTTTTCTTAAAAGCCTTAACTAAAGCATCAAAAGATTGGAGGAGACTTTCTCTATTTTTTTTGTTCTCATCAGACAACAAACTTTGTCGATTAAGTGACTTGCCTGAAACTTTATTTTCACTATATCCATAAGCTCGTTTTTCAACTAATTCCTTAGAACCTTTTAGTTCAGGGTTTCCGAAAAAAGAAGATTTGCCTATGACCTCTATTAATTCAAGCCCTGCAATTACAATCAATGCATCAGATTTTAGATCGGAAATATCGGTAACAAGACTTACATCAATATAAATAGCCTTTATATCTTCTAACTCATTTAAAGCTTGTTGCGTTAATAGTAATTGAGTGGTTTTACCCGATCCAATACCACCAAATAACAAATGTACTGAAGAAGGACGAAGTTCGATTCGG
Organism: Pseudanabaena sp. ELA607; assembly: GCA_037130765.1. Taxonomy (GTDB): domain Bacteria; phylum Cyanobacteriota; class Cyanobacteriia; order Pseudanabaenales; family Pseudanabaenaceae; genus JBAXSK01. Next base: position 6,615 of record JBAXSK010000211.1, on the reverse strand, counting down.
CGAGTAATCTCTCCTACAGGATTATTTGGCAAGTTGACATAAAAGCCTCGCTCAACAGCGCGTTGAGGATTAGATGTACCTTCAAAAGCTGACATCAGCCTGCGGAAAAATTTTAGGCGCTCAGACATAACATTTTTAACTTCATTGCAGGTTAATATTTACATCTTAACGGATAAACCAAAATCTGCAAAGAAACAGACCACCACAGCAAAAAATATAGTGTTGCGATAAGATGATTGTTGCAAGCCAATGATCGTCACCGCTTTAAATATGACCGCTAATACCACCACACCCCAATTTTCCCCCGCCCAACTCAAAGCCGAGGGCTTGACTCCTGATGAATATCAAATGATTTGCGACCGGCTAGGACGGGAACCCAATCGCGCTGAATTGGGGATGTTTGGCGTGATGTGGTCGGAACATTGCTGCTATAAAAATTCCCGCCCTTTGTTGGGGCAATTTCCCACTAAGGGAGAACGCATTTTGGTCGGGCCAGGCGAAAATGCTGGCGTAGTCAAGATTACCGACGATATTGCCATTAGTTTCAAAATTGAAAGCCACAATCGCCCCTCCGCAGTGGAACCCTATCAAGGGGCAGCCACAGGTGTTGGTGGGATTTTGCGCGATATTTTCACCATGGGGGCGCGTCCCGTGGCTATTCTCAATGCCTTACGCTTTGGCGAACTGTCTGATCCTTGGGTGCGCAGTCGCGTGCGCGGTATCGTTGATGGCATCGCCGGTTATGGCAACTGTGTCGGCGTGCCCACCATCGGCGGTGAAGTTTATTTCGATAAATCCTATAATCGCAATCCCTTAGTCAATGCCATGGCCATTGGCATTATGGAAACGCCAGAAATCGTCAAGGCTGGGGCTGTGGGCGTGGGTAATCCGGTAGTTTATGTCGGTTCTACTACGGGACGCGATGGCATGAAAGGAGCGAGTTTTGCCAGTGCGGAATTGTCGGACAAATCGGAACAGAGCCGCCCTGCCGTACAAGTAGGGGATCCATTTTTAGAGAAGTCATTAATTGAAGCCTGTTTGGAAGCTTTTAAATCGGGAGCAGTGGCGGCAGCGCAGGATATGGGAGCCGCAGGTTTGACCTGTTCTACTTCCGAAATGGCAGCGAAAGGAAATGTGGGCATTGTGCTAGATCTCGATAAAATTCCAGCGCGAGAAACCGGCATGACTCCCTATGAATATTTGCTCTCTGAATCTCAAGAAAGAATGTTATTTGTTGCCCATAAGGGAAGAGAAGCGGAATTAATTGAGATTTTTGAACGGTGGGGACTGCACGCTGTAGTTGCAGGTGAGGTGTTAGCTGAGCCAATGGTCCGGATTCTCTGGCATGGCGAAACAGCGGCAGAAATTCCGGCGACGGCTTTGGCAGATAATACGCCGATTTATCACCGTACCCTTGGGGCAGTTCCTGAATATGCGCAAAAAGCTTGGGCATGGGATCAAGTCACGGCATTAGAGAATCATGATGTAAAGCCTGAATCTGCCTTGCTGACTTTATTAGATTCTCCTTCTATTGCATCTAAAGCATGGGTGTATCGTCAATATGACCATCAAGTGCAGAATAATACGGTGGTATTTCCCGGTGGAGCCGATGCTGCGGTGATTCGGATTCGTAAACAGGATTTTGGTGTAGGCAATTTAAGCTCGGATCAATTCACGGCTACGGGAGCCTTAGACAATCCCATTGGCGTAGCCGCTACCGTAGACTGCAATGCCCGTCTAGTTTACCTCGCCCCCTACGAAGGAGCAAAACTGGCTGTTGCCGAAGCCGCTCGCAATCTCTCCTGTGTGGGAGCAGAACCTCTCGCCGTAACCGATAATCTCAATTTTGGCAGTCCGGAACATAGCATCGGTTATTGGCAACTGCACGAAGCCTGTCGCGGTATTGCCGATGCCTGTCGAGAATTAGCCACTCCGGTCACTGGCGGTAATGTGTCTCTATATAATGAAACGATTCAGAGCGATGGTAGTAGCAGTCCCATTTATCCTACGCCGGTGATTGGCATGGTGGGTTTAGTAAATGACGTGACTAAAGTATGTGGTCAAGGTTTCACAGCGGTAAATGATAGTATTTATCTACTTGGTAGTGATGCCGTGAGTTTGGCGGGTTCAGAATATCTGGCGACCATTCTCGAAACTGTGGCAGGTAAACCCGTCGCAGTGGATTTGACTTTAGAGAAGTTGGTACAGGCTGTGACTCGTCATGGTGTCACCCAAGGTTGGCTCCATTCTGCCCATGATTGCGCTGAAGGTGGCTTGGCGGTGGCATTAGCCGAATCAGCTATTGCTGGTGGTTATAGTGCGGCAATTGATTTAGAAAATACTAATCAACAGCATATCATTCCCTTATTATTTGGTGAAGGTCCGAGCCGGATTGTGGTCAGTGTTGATGCTGCTAAGGTAGGAGATTGGGAAGTATATCTGCAAGAGCAGTCCGTTCCTTGGCAGAAGATTGGTAATGTAGTCGCAGCGGATCAAGTTTTTGCCATTACTGTCGCGAATGAAACCGTTATTAGTATTGAGTTAGAGAAGTTGACTCAGACTTATAATCAAGCAATTCCCCGTCGCATGGTTTAAGTTATCTGACTCATTGCCATTACTGAGAACTGATTCAATCATACTAATTCAATTATTAGGTTTTCTAAGCAGAAACTCTAAAAGATCCCCTTTATTTCTCATTTTGCAAGAGAATTAAGGGGAATCTAGATAATTCTTCAATGATTTGTGAGATTGGATTAATTTATTACATTAAGGAAATATCATCCACCATTTTTTTGACTATCTGCCGTGCTATTTTACCACTGGCAGTTTTAGGCAAATTATCCCAGCAGAATAGTTTTCTAGGCAATTTATATCTTCCTAATCCTGCTAATTCACAAAATCTTTGTATCTCTAGCAAATTGAGCGCGGTTTGAGTTACTACTACAGCGGTTACTTGCTGCCCCCACTCAGGATGATCGACCCCAATCACACAAGCTTCGCTAATTGCCCCATGACGTAATAAGACCGCTTCTATTTCCACGGGATAAATATTCTCACCACCACTAATAATTAAATCATGGCGACGATTCAACACATATAAATAGCCGTGATCATCTAGGTAACCTATATCCCCCGTGGCAAACCATTGATCTAAATTCATTCCTAAATTAGTTTTTATCTGACTTGTAGCTAAATCCTGTCTTCCTAAATAACCACCAAAAATATTGTGTCCCTTAAGATAAATTTCTCCCGCCACAAAAGGCATCAGTTTTTTTGCATTTTCTGAATGGAGATCACGAATTTCTATTTGGGTACAAGGCAGGGGACGACCACTAGAGCCGAATTTATTAGCCAATTCATGGGGCAGTAGCGTTGTAATTTGCGAAGCGGCTTCTGTCATGCCATAGGTGGGACAAATGGGAATCTTTAACTCTTGGCAACGTTGCCATAGCTGAGGATCTAAAGCCGCACCACCTAAGAGAATGCATTTGAGATTTTGCAGATAAGACAAATAGTGCGGTAGTGCTGGGTCGGTTAATAGCCTAAACAGTAATGTGGGAACGAGGGAAATTACGGTTACTTTTGTTGTTGCTAAAGCTTGGAAAACCGCTGCCACACTAAAGCTAGGTAATAAGACGATGCCATGCCCTAAAATCACACTGCGCCATAAAATTGATAAGCCCCCCACATGACATAGTGGTAAACACAACAACCAGCAATCCTGCTGATTAATGCCCACATGGGCGGCGGTGGCTTGGGCGCTATGCCAGTGATTGCCATAGGTCAGCGGGACGGCTTTAGGCTTGCCACTAGTGCCAGATGTGCAGAAAATCCCTTGCATTGCCGTCAAATCAAGAAATACATCTTCTGGATCGAGGGAAATTAAATCGGGACTTGAATCAGTTTCTTTTTGTTCTAGCTTGCGAAGTTCTGTAATTGATAATAAATTGATTGAGGCATTATTGCGGGCATTATCCAGTTGTTGCGAAGTATCTAGAGCTAGCTGAGTATGAGCTACGTCATATAATAAGCACGTTACTTCTATATCAATTAATTGCTGAGCTAATTCCATTGCACTCAATCGATGATTCAGCACAATCACTGGAGCCGTAATATAACTCAATGCATAGATCAAGCACAGTAAATCAGGATCATTATGACTCAATACCGCACAGCGCTGGTGGCTCAGATGCAAATGCTGCAATATAGCCGCTCGTCGTCTAACCCATTGATGCCATTGGGCAAATGTCCAGCTAGAAGTGTGATGCACCAAAGCAATGCGCTCTCTAGCGGTTTGGGCTTGTTGTGCTAACCAGTGGATTTGGAGACTCAATTCGTTACTGAAAAGATAAAGATAAGGATATTAATTATACAAAAATGGTTATGGGAAATACCACTTTTCATGGCGTACTTGAGGCTTAGATTAAGGCTTAGATAAAGAAACTCGCATCACAATATCATTAAAATCTTGATCGCCGCCGTTCGGCAAATCTTCAAAGCCAAATGTATTATTGCCTAATAAACGAATGTGATCAAATTGATCGGGATTGGCAGCACCATAGCTAAAATAAGCTACAGGAGTACTGCCAATTGCATCGCCATCAGCATTAGCCAAATTACGCACTAGCCAATCCTGCACATCACCATTAGCAATTACAAATGGTGCTAATAAAACTCCGGTATTGAGAGAACGAGTCGTAGCCACGTTATCCCGATTCAATTCAGCCACACGATTATTAATGGCTGCTGCGGCATAACCGACATCCCCTGGCTTGAGAGCGCCAATTTGCCCTGTGACAGCATCATCAACCGTATAGAAGCCAACAAAATTATTAAAAGCAGCGTCACTGCCAACTTGGAAGAGAGCATTAACGGTGGGTGTCATCATGCCGCGTAAATCAATAGTTTCCGAATTACCGTGAACATCTACGCCAAAGGGAATCGGATCGCCATAAATAGAAATGTCTAGGGAGAAATCCCCAAAGTTACGACTTTGAGTGCTACTACCAATACCATCTTCCCAACCAAGATTAAAGACTCCATTAGCACCAGGGGTAATCTTGAGATAGTTATCACCTAAAGCGCTATTAGCTCCTGGCATAGCAAAAACTAAGTTATTAGGAATATTCCCAGTACTCAAACTATGACGCACCATTTCCAATGAGCCATTAACGACAAGGAAAAATGCTACTAAATCGCCACCATTGAAACTGAGAATCCGTTGATTGCCCGTATCAAAAACGCTATCACGTAAACCACTAAACACGGCTCGAGCGCGATTCATGGCTGCGGTGAGATAGCCTAACTGACCAGGTAAAATGCCGCCAATATTCCCATCATTACCATCGACCACGAATGCACCAACTTCATTGACAAAACCAACATTACGATCCCGTTTATTGAACTGTAATTGCACCACTCCCGAACCATTAACTCGGAATAGTTGGTTAGACAGACTAGCTAATTCCGGCATTTCATCGCTGATGATTGTGGTCGTGGCTTGAGGTGTATCAATAATTGAGGTGGGTGTGGAAGTGGAAGGATTACTAAGGGTCAGCGTAATATTCTCATTTAATTCTTTCAGTGTGTCACCAATTACATTCACTGTGAGGGTTTTACTGGTTTCATTGGCGGCAAAAGTAAACGTGCCCGTACTATTTAAACTATTACTAATCGTGTAATCATTACCATCAGCAGTACCGCTCAATTGGTAAGTAATATTGCTTGCTGCCGCTATACCACCACTGCGATTCACCGTAAATGTGACCGGAGTAGTACCGCTATTGCCTTCTAAAATTGTGGCATCGCTGGTAATTACGGTATATCGGAGCGGATCATTGGCAGGAATATTCACAATTGCGGTATTTACGCTGCCAGTTAGAGCGCCCGTAATAGCACCAAAATTAATAATTACCTTTTCCGCATCTTCTGGTAAATCATCAGGAAGAATATCCACCGCCACATTTTGGGAAAGGTTAGTTGTGCCCGCAGCGAATGTAATTGAGGTTGTCCCTAAAGTGTAGTCGGCAGCAGAAGCAGTGCTATTAGCATTAATCGTAATGGGAATGATTACATCACTCAGTGGTATATCACTTAAGGTAATGGGAACTAGAACTGTGGCGACAGTGTTGCCTTCAGCTTGGGTGAAGCTAGCGCTACCAAAATTAACCCTCGGTTGATCATCATCAAAAATAACAAATGTAGCTGTGGGAGTAGTAATCTGGGAATTCGGTATAGTTGCGGAAGAATTACTGAGGGTTACAGTGATCGTTTCGTCTAGTTCAACAATGGTATCTCCTAAAACATCGACAGTAATTGTTTTTGTTGTTTCATTCGCGCCAAAATTGATGATTCCTTGTAATGCAGTTGCACCAGATGTGCCACCAATGTTATTAAAATCACTACCGTTAGTTGCTGTGCCACCAATGTTATATGCTACGGAACTGGGTAAGCCCGTACCGGTACGAGTAACCGTAAATGTGAGGCTTGTAGAGCCGCTATTTCCTTCTGCAAATCCTAAAGCTGTGGTGACTCCATAGGTAAAGCTATCATCATTGCTGATAGTCGTCAACGCCGATGCTGTAGCAATAATGGAACTTGGCGTTGATGCTGAGG
>JBAXSK010000210.1:0-7689 GCA_037130765.1 Pseudanabaena sp. ELA607 | reverse complement strand
GAGTCCCTTTATGCAAAGATCTCTAGGTGTTGCATTTCATCCTTGAATTGGCGGTGTATTACTCTCATATTCGTAATAGCAATTAAGCAAAAATGAGTAAACGGCTGTATAGTCTAGCCTATTAAGTCTTGTTAACTTAGAACGAATAATTGAATTAGATTCCTTTTGCGGATTTATGATTTTCTCGTATAAATGCGAGAATTTCTTGATCCGTTTTAGTGCTTCAATAGCGTCTGGATATCTATCAACTCTTCGTTTCAAAGTAATATATATTTCATTTTTTCTAACAACATCTCCTCCGCTAGATAAATAATGAAACATAAAATTATTCAGTGTTTTGTCACCTAAAGATCTCTGCATAGGTAACCAATACTCTTTATAAATATCTTCTTGATGATCTCTATCTACTTTCATCAGAAAGTAATTGCGAATCAAATCAACTTCTGTCAGTGATCTCCCTCTGTTGTTTAGGCTTTCAAAAACAACGTAAGGATTGTCATCACTTTCTAAAACTATTTCAACAATAGATAATTGCCTGAGAATTACCTCATACAATCTGTCAAGATTTAATCTGTCAAGATTTAATTTTTTGATACCTTTTTTAAAGAAGTTGTAGCAGTTAATAAGCGGGTGAGCGTTTTTAATCTCTTTAAAACGGTTAGACTCAGATTTGATTAGAGCTTTAAAAACTTCTCTATCTTGTTGTGTAGGAAGAATTTTAAAATATTCTAAGTCTCTTGCAAACGCATTTACTAAATACCCATTAATTTGTTCTGAAGTAACTAAAAATCCACTAGAAGTAGAGACAATATCACGCAAGAGAATTAGCAAAACAAAAATCGTTGTTAATCTTTGTTGACCGTCAATCAACAGATATTGACCAGTAAGCTCCCTAGACTTGTTAGGTAAATCCGCAACAACTATTGAGCCGATAAAGTGATTTCTTGAATTATCATCGTCACAAAGTTCATTAATGTCAGAAAGCAAATCATTCCACTCTTTGTTATCCCAACTATATGGGCGTTGAAATAGAGGTACAAGATATTGAACTGTACGATCTGTAAGCTTTTGAAAATTGGTTTCTGACGCTTTCATTGAGGCTCTTACGGGATTGTGTATTATCTGTATAAAACTACTAATAAAATTTATGGGTGAAAATGTATTTAATCCCTATTGTCAAACATTTATTATCCCAAAACTACATCAATATTCTTTGACGAACAGTTTGGGCATCTTGCTGGTGGAGTATTCTTTCTTGATTTCCACTCATAACCACATTTGTTACACTGCATTGATCCGTACCATTTATTCGGATCATTCAAAACCTTACTGTCTTTCAACAATGAAGCTGCTACACCAACACCAAAAGGAATTAGAAACCACCACATAACATACTTTTATATAACTTTCCCTAGATAAACAATACAACAAACTTCAAAGAAAAGCTACGGTGTTACAAAAAATAAAAAATCAAACTGATTATTATCTTAATTTGCGCCCTAATAAGCCAACTCTAGCTTTGCTCAGTATAATTAGCTCATCAGAGAAATACGATCTCCCTTTGTTTTACAAGGAAATATAGGTCTAAGCATAAATACTTAGATAGTGCTATAAACATCACTTTCTTTCTATGGTTGCATTTTAGTCTTACAGTGAGTCTAGCTTGCTCATCATGAGATTGTGTCAGTCGATCTAAGAGCTTTGCTTACAATATTGTTGACAACCAAGAGAAAAAGTAACCTATCCACAATAAAAACCTCAATAAATAGCCTCAATAAACTATTGTGGATCTTTGAAATGCTTGCTATAATAGACTTTCAACAGAGTGATTAAACACGTTGACATCGTGGGGGTCACTGGTTCGAGTCCAGTTGTGTCCATTGTTGTAGATAAAATTTTCAGATAAAAGAATGATCGCGAATGGGTGAAAGATTTTGGCGCGAGTGATAAAAGTCAAGCGGTGTATGAGTTGGCGGCGTGGTTGGATAGTTTTGGGCTGAAATTGGCTGTAAGCGTCAAGCAATGCCACAAATCTAGCAATTGAATATAAAATATGAATATAAGCTATAAATACAACTCACTAGATCAAGGTCGGATTTAAAAAGTTATGAACTTAACCAACGAACAAAAAGAATTTTTTACCAAACTAACTGAAAGCCGTCAAAAACTGGCAGACGCATTAGCACAATTTGCGGCTAAAGGAATAAAACGTAGTATTACTGATAAATATTCAGATCAAGCGCATTTCGTGTATGAACTTTTACAAAATGCTGACGATGTGAAAGCTAGTCAAATCCGTTTTAAATTAAGTAAATCAGGATTAATTTGCTCACACAATGGCTTAGTTAAGTTCAATATAACTGATCCTGACAAAGAAGGAGATACAAGTAACTTAGGTCACATAAACTCTATTACTTCTATAGGTAATTCTAGTAAGTCCGATCATGCTGGAGATAAGGATGATAGCGACTTCAAAATTGGTAAGTTTGGAGTTGGATTTAAATCAGTATTTCTATATACTGACACTCCACACATATATGATGACAATTTTTGGTTCAAAATTGAACGTCTTGTCGTTCCATATTTACTAAAAAATGATTTAAATGGAAGAAAAAAAGGAGATACTGTATTCCATTTTCCTTTCAACAAATCTAATGTATCTCCTGAAAAATGCTTTAAAGAGATATTTCAAAAATTAGCATACTTATCCAATCCTTTACTTTTTCTAAGGAATCTCAATCGAATTGAAATTGAAATAAATGATGAATTTATTGGATACTATAGAAAAGAAACAATTGAAAGCAATAATAAAGACGATTTGATTATTGAAAAAGTAAAACTAAGTTACTCTGACAATGAAAATAATGATATGGAGAATGATTATTTTTATGTATTCTCTAAATATATTCAGTCATATAACTCTGAAAGTGATTCTTGTTTAACTTGCAGCATTGCTTATTGTGTAGATGAAGAAAACAACGTTCTATATGATAATAAGTTTCCTGCTTACTGCTTTTTTGCTACAGCAGCAGTAACACAATTAAAATTTATTGTTCATGCACCATTTTTACTTACTGATAGCAGAGAAGGAATTAAAGATGATGATTGGAACACATACTGCATTCAAGAGATAGCAAAATTAACTGTTTCTAGTTTGCAAATCTGTAAGGAAGAAAAATATATATTAATTAATGATAAGTTTTTTAATGTTCTTCCAATCAACTCTCAAGACTTCCCCGAAAGTAATAGATTTCATCCAATTTATCAAGAAGTTCTAAATGAGTTAAAAACACAACCACTTTTACCCGTAAATAACGGAGAGACCTATACTAGGCTTAGTGATGCTTACTTATCTGATAGTATTCCTACAAGAGAGTTGTTGGCTCAAAACAATTCACAACCTCTAAGAGATTTAGTTAATAATCAGTCTGCATCTTGGGCTTTTTCTACTGTTACAGGTAATCAAAGCGATTTGTGGAAGTATGTAAAAGATAATCTTGTTCAGGAAGAAATTGATTATATTAAATTAGCAAGAAGGCTCAACAAAGAGTTTATCGAAAAGCAAACAGATGATTGGTTGATGGATCTGTATGCCTTTTTGCATGAACGTCAGAGTATACATCCCACTGTTAAAGTAAAACCTATTTTTATTGAAGAATCATCTTCTAGAAAAGCTATAGCAGCATTTAATATTCATGCTCCTGATGGTAAACCACAAATTTATTTATCTTCGAGTGTATTTAATTCATATACAACAATCAAAAAATGTTTTGAAGAAGATGAAAAATCTCTAGCTTTTTTTCAAGCTATTGGCATTAATTATCCAGATGTTCATGATGAGATGTCGGAATTTATTAAGCTTAGACTGTCAAACAATAATGGGGAAACATTTGTTAATAATTGGTGGCAACTTCTTGTTACAGATTTTCAAAAATTTCTTCATTACTATCTTTATAGATGTAATTCTGAACAGGAAAAAAGTTTTATTAACAAAATCAAATCATTAAAATTTATCAAACCATGTTTCTGCCTTCCAACATCAGCAGACAATATGTATTATCCAACAGATCATTTAGAAGTTTTTTTCGGAAACCTTTCAGGGACTGACTGTCCTAATATATTTTGGAAGAAATATCCCGAATCAAAAATTTGGAAATATCTTACTAATCCACCTGTTTCAGTATTTGACAAGGATTTCTATGAAGATATTTATATGAATCGTGAATATGGGGAATCCCGTATACTTGAATTCTTAAACTCTTTGGGTATCCATCACAAGCCCAGAATTTTAGAGAACATTGATTATGATAACCATCAAGGGACAATCAGTGAACTTAGAACAAGATTTAGATGTAAACCATATAGACAGGAAAAAGTAATTGACTACGATTTAGACGGTTTGTCTAGAATGCAATTCTTGTTTGAGCTTAGAAACTTTGCTATCCAATACATGGAAGAAAATAAAGATAGCAAAGACGATCCAGAAATTGCTAGTAACTTTGTGGACATGGAAAGATTTAAACAAGAGGCAGACATATCCCTGAAATCTAGATCTATCTACTTGTTTAAATTGCTAACTCCAATTGATGAAAAATATTATAAAGGAGCATATGTGCGTGGAGTAAGAGAATATCATCCTATTGACTCTAAAATTCTTTGGACTTTAAAGAATATGCCTTGGTTATATGACAAAAATGACATACCATGCAAACCTTCTGAAATCACCAAAGAAGAGCTATCTTCTGAATATGACTTGAGAAACGCATCAACCCTGATTAAATATTTGGAATTACGAATTGATGGGATAAGCTCAAGTTTTGAGAGAAAGTTACGTTCTAAATTTCCTGACTTGACGGAAGATCAAATGATCTCGATTCTAACCAATGCTACACAAATCAGAGAGACAAAACTGTCACCATCTAACAAACCACAAACACAATCATCAAACACCGAAGAAAAAATCTCTGTTTCCTCAGTGCTTAGGGGAGTTAGTGATGCAGCTAAGGAAAAATTAGACAGGATAACTACAACATCGCCTAAGCAAGAGCGAAAGAATTCTAATAGTATTGATTTGCAAAATAGGATTGAAGACAAAGAAGAAGAAAGTGACGAAAACCTACCCATATCAATAAATCTGCAAAAGGAAATTCAAAAAATTGAAGCTTCTGCGGAGGATATTATTGCTCAACTCACACGAAGAAAACAGCTAGAAGAGACTGTTGAAAATAGTGAAAAATATACCTTTGCTTGGTTTAAAGCATTACTAGAACTTGAATATAGCTGTGCCTCAGAAGATCAGGTCAAAAAGAATCCTTTACAAGTTGTTTTCAAAAAAGTAGAGCGAGAAGCTAACACAGATAATACTATTATTTTGTCTGAAACTACTTCTATTCCTAGCAGATTAGAAGACGTTGGAGACTTGCAACTAGTTTTAAACTTTAAAAATAATGAGAATAAATCAGTTCAGGTTGAAGCAGTAAGTCTTCAAAAATGGATTTTAAAAGCTAAACTTAAAAATATTTCAGAACTAGATGGAATTAAACTTGACGATGTAGAAAGCGCAATTATTGAAGTTAAAAATGCTGACTTTATTTTAGAAAAACTAAGAAACAACTTCATCGGGCTACATTTTGCCGATGAAGATAACTTACAAGACCAATTACCTAAAAATATTGAATTTGTATTTGGTTCTCCAGGGACTGGTAAAACAACTTATCTTGTCAAAAAAGAAATTTTGGATAGAATCACTAATCCTGAGATTAAAATTCTAGTCCTAACTCCAACCAATAAAGCGGCTGACGTTCTTACAAAAAGATTGATGCAAGAATCTCCCTCTTATGCAGATTGGTTAGTCCGATATGGAATTACGAAAGATAGTGAGATTGCGAATAGTCCTATATTCAAAACAAAAGAAATTGCCGCAAGTGCTGATTCTAAACTAGTTCTGATTACTACTACTGCCAGATTTCCATACGATAGTTTTCGCATTGAGAATCAAGATGGAGAAAAATTAAAAGATTTTAACTGGGACTATATCATCTTTGATGAAGCTTCTATGATTAGCCTAGCAAGCATCGTCTATACAATCTATTACGTTAATAAGCGTAAGCCTGATTGTAAATTTATTGTTGGTGGCGATCCGTTCCAGCTTACTCCTGTGATTCATGTCGCTCATGATGGATGGAAAGATGGTAATATTTACACATTGGTAGGTTTAGACCAAGAAGATAGTTTTGTTACTCCAGATACAAAACCACATAAATATACGGTTAAAAATCTAGAAACTCAGTATAGAAGTATTGAAAAAGTTGGAAAGCTTTTCAGTGAGTTTCGATATAAAGACAAACTAAAACATCATCGACTTGATACAGATATCAATGAAATTGAAGTTGTCAAACTACCATTAGAACCAGTGACAATTATTGATTTTAAAGTTAGTAGATTTGAAAGTGTTTATAAACCCAGAAAAGTTAAAGGCAGTAACTATCAAATTTATTCAGCCATTTTAACCGTTGAACTAATTAAATATATTCTTGAAAACATTACTATCCAAAATGAGAATAAATATAGAATTGGTGTAATCTGTCCTTATCGCATCCAAGCAAATATTATAGATAAGTTACTATCTAAACTAGTTGTTTCATCAGAAATTGAGATCATCACTGGCACGGTTCATAGTTTTCAAGGTGATGAATGTGAAATGATTATTAATCTGCTTAATCCACCTTTGGGGATTAGTGAAAGCGAAGAAATATTTTTGAACAAGAAAAATCTTTTGAATGTTTCAATTAGTAGAGCGAAAGACTATCTAATATTATTAATGCCTGTTGACAAGTCACAATCTATTCAAACTGACAAGCTGAAACACATTAATACAATTAGAACCTTATCTTCATCTGTTTCTATTAGTTATAATTCCGAAGAAGTTGAAGAAATAATTCTAGGTGGAACGAACGTGATTGAAGATTTTTCATTCCCAACTACTCATCAAGATGTAAATGTCTATGTAGAGCCAGAGAAAAAGTATGAAATTAGGTATGACGATAATGCTGTTGATATTCAAGTGAAGCTTCGAGAGAAATCATGATATGAGCAAAAAAAAGAAGCTTCTAGAAAAAATTTTGACAGGAACTAAAAACGTCTCCTTTGACGACATGGTTACACTCATCGAAGCATTTGGATTTCGACTATCGCGCATCAACGGAAGTCACCATATTTTTATCCGTTCCGACATCCCCGAACCAATCAACATCCAAAACTTCGGCGGCAAAGCTAAACCCTATCAAGTAAAACAGTTTTTACAACTCATCGAACAATACAACTTACAACTAGGAGAATAACCATGAAAGACTATCACATCAACATTTTCTACAGCGAAGAAGATGAAGCATATATTGCCGATATCCCTGATTTGAAATATTGCTCAGCGATCGGTGAAACTCCACAGCAAGCTCTACATGAAGTAATTCTCGCTAAAACTGCATGGCTAGAAGCCGCCACAGCAGAAAACAAGACTATTCCAAACCCACGTTATCGCCCTGTAATTTATCAAACTGTGGCTTAAAAATCATATGAAAACTCAAAATATACCAATACCTAAACAAGAAATTGCCCTAATCTGCCAAAAATGGAATATCCAAAAGCTTTCATTATTTGGCTCAGTACTTCGTGACGACTTCACCCCTACCA
>JBAXSK010000021.1:0-31852 GCA_037130765.1 Pseudanabaena sp. ELA607 | reverse complement strand
GCGATCGCTCCGATGACTTTGGCGATGATGAAATAGACGAAGCAAGTCGCACGGGTGCAGGCGATGATGAAAAAGCCCCTGAAGCGGCAGCAGCCCGTAAAGCATTTTTTCCGTCTTCAATGGGATTAAGTTTCTTGATTGCCGACGGCGTGACAAAGTTAAAGGCGATTGCCTCATGGGGCGACTACGAAATCATTCCCGAAGAAGAAACTACTGCTGAAGGTAAAACCAAACAAAAGAGCGCTAGTCAATGCAAGTGGCAACGCATTCCGCAACAGCAAACCCTAGAAATTAGCCTTTCCGAAATCACCAAATCTTCTAAAAAAATTGAAATTCCCCATAGTAACAGACTATTTCTATCTGTTTGCATTCGCAACATTACCGACTCCCAGCTAAAAGCAATCTTACCCATCGGTACAAAAACTGTCTCTATTTTTTTAGTCAATGATCGCCAGCCCGTTGGTGACTCTGAACGCGATCGCGCTTTTATCTTCCAAGCCCATTTAGAGATTCAATCTGAGATTCCATTCGTTCCTCGTCCCGACCCGCGCAGCAATAGCAACGATTGGGATGAAATGGTTGCAGACTTGCAATATCGCCATGATTTTGAATATGCCACAGGGCATAACGTCTCCGCCGATTATGAACTCGATGATTTAGGACAATGTAAAAGATTATTCACCACATGGATACCCAAAACTGATGTAGAGAAAGTAGTTGCCAGTGAAATCGCAGGGGAATATGCGATCGAGACATTAGCCCAAGCATCTGATGTCAGCAGTTTAAAAGCAATGCTCGATCCGATGGTGGAAGCTTATCAAAATTGGATTTTGCAACAAAAATCTGCTCTTACTCCCCTCGCCTTCAATGGGAGAGGGGCTGGGGGTGAGGGCAATCAGCGCTATGATACCGCAAAAGCTTTGCTAGATAATGCCATGATTACCTATCAGCGCATCCGCAAAGGCATCAACGCGATGGATGATCCACAGGTATTTCAAGCCTTTAAACTTGCCAATCAAGCCATCGCCATTTCCATCCGTCAAAGAAATTCCCATAATAGCGAAACAGCCCCAAAAGATGTTAAAGCTCCCAAATGGCGACCTTTCCAGCTTGCATTTATTTTGAATAACATTGCCGGAATTGCGAATCCATTAGACAGCGATCGCGAAATTGTGGATTTGCTCTTCTTCCCCACCGGTGGCGGTAAAACTGAGGCATATTTAGGTTTAGCCGCCTTTACTTTAATTTTGCGCCGTCTGCGCGACCCCAGAGCCGAAGGCAGTGCAGGGCTATCGGTATTGATGCGTTATACCCTGCGCCTACTCACCCTTGACCAACTCGGACGCGCTGCCACCCTCATCTGCGCCCTCGAAACCATCCGTCAAGAGAATGTCGATATTCTCGGCAAACATCGCTTTGAGATCGGCTTATGGGTCGGACAAACTGCCACACCAAACCGTATGGGGACAAGTAAAGACAAAAATCTTGACTCAGCAAGGGAGCGAACTCGTCAATTCAAACTGAATAGTGATCGCTTCCCATCGCCAATTCCTTTAGAAAAATGTCCTTGGTGTGATACAAGATTTAAACCAGATTCATTTCAACTATTTCCTAATTCTGACACCCCGTTAGAATTACAAGTAAGTTGTATCAATCGTAAGTGCTTATTTGGGGCAAAAAATCCACTTCCCATTATTGCTGTCGATGACCAGATCTATCGCAAGTTACCCGCCTTCATGATCGCCACTGTCGATAAATTTGCCAACTTACCTTGGGTGGGAGAGACAGGCAAACTCTTCGGTAAAGTGTGCCAATACGATGAAAAGACTGGTAATTTTTATAGCGAAGCTGACAAACAACAAGGAATAAAAACACTTCAGCAATATTTACCACCACCTGATTTAATCATTCAAGATGAACTGCATTTGATCTCTGGTCCATTAGGAACGATGGTGGGGCTATACGAAACGGCGATCGATGCGCTCTGTAGTAGAACCCTCACCCCCAGCCCCTCTACCATTGGGGGCGAGGGGAGCAAGACAATCAGACCGAAAATTGTTGCATCTACGGCAACGGTACGCCGTGCTAAACACCAAATTAGAGCGCTATTTGCCCGTGAAAATGTCGATATCTTCCCGCCGCCGAGTCCTGATCGCCGTGATTCCTTTTTTGCAAAGACTGTCACCACTAGCGAAGCTCATGGGCGCACCTATCTGGGCATTGCGGCACAGGGCAGAAGCTTAAAAGTAATCTTGTTAAGAACTTACCTAGCCCTATTATCCGCTGCTCAAAGGGAATGGAAGGCTAATGGCGGTAAGGATAATTCCCAAAATCCTGCTGATCCTTATATGACTTTGTTGGGCTATTTTAACTCTTTGCGTGAACTGGGTGGCAGTCGGCGCATTGTCGAGGATGAAGTTAGCACCAAGTTACAGAAATTTAGCGATCGTCGCCGCATTAGTGATAGCGATCAGTCTCGCAATGAATATTTTCGTGATCGGCAGATTCGCGCTCCTTTAGAACTAACTTCGCGGGTGAGTACCAGTGACGTTGCTGATACGAAGCGCCGTTTAGAGTTGGGCTTTGCTGAAAAAGACTATAAAGATAGTGTCGATGTGGCCCTTGCTACGAATATGATTTCTGTTGGTTTAGACATCACTCGCCTTGGGTTGATGGTTGTGCTTGGTCAGCCCAAAACCGCCGCCGAATATATCCAAGCCACTAGCCGCGTGGGTCGTGATGACAAGCGCCCCGGATTAGTTATTACTTTACTTAATGTGCATCGCCCTCGGGATCGTTCCCATTACGAACGCTTCAAACATTGGCATACTATCTTCTATCGTGCTGTCGAAGCTACCAGTGTTACCCCCTTTTCTCCCCGTGCCGTCGATCGCGGACTCGCCGCCATTACCGTTGCTTTAGCCAGACATCATTACCGCGATCTGACAACGCCTTTAGGAGCTTTTAAGATTCTTAGTCATCATGATTTGGATTTTGTGATTGATACAATTGCTCAACGTGCCGAGCGTCATGGCAATTTCCCTAGTGTCGAAGCGGAAGCACTTCGTAAAAAGTTACGCGATCGCACAGTGGATTTGCTCGATACATGGAAAGCGATCGCCAATGAACGCGGTAATTTGCAATATCAAAAGGAGGAGGGAGTAGCGCCAAGGTTACTTTACGATCCTCTCGATCCTGATTTGATGCGTCAAAAGCCTAATTACCGTAAGTTCAAAGCACAGCGCAGCTTACGCGATGTTGAGAAGTCTGTAAATCTGTGGATTCGCAACCCCAATGGTATTGATGTGGAGGAGGAATAATTATGAACGCAAATAAAAAAAGACCACCTGATGGAGAAATTCGTCAAAGCCAAATTATTACTACCTTTGGCGCAGGCTCAATGGTCGATCTGCCCAATAAATCCGTCATCATCGGCGGACTCAATCATTGGACAGCAAAAGACTGTAAACCAGTTATCGAAGACCGCCTTGCTCGATACATTAGTCAGAAAGTGCTTAAAGTTGCCTCGATTCAACTCAAAACTCCACCCATTGACGAAGAAGAAATAGGCGATCGCCTCGTCGGGATTACAGCTTTCACATTTCCTCATTGGTTTCTCGCGCAGGTCGATCAAAGCATTGAGCGCAGTGGTAAACAATACCGCACTCGTCCTCTAATACCTTGGGGACAACTTGTTAAGGGCAAATATCTCAACGAAGATCGCAAATCGATTCCTGTTGTGCCTGTGCGTTTTGTCCAAGCCTGTCCCAATGGTCATATCAGCGACATTAACTGGCATGGCTTTGTGAGGCACGAACTAAACTGTACTAACAAAACAGGAAGACTCTGGTTTGATGAAGGTACGGCAAGTAATGACTTCTCAGAAATATACGTGCGATGCGATCGCTGCAACGCTCGCCGCCAACTCAAAGATGCCACGATTCCTAATGCTAGCGCCCTTGGTAAATGCGAAGGTCATCGCCCTTGGCTTGGCTTAGATGCAATTACCCAAGAAGAATGTGTATCGCAAAAAGATAAATCTGCAAAAAGCCAATCAGGTAAACCTGAATCTAATCGCCTCTTAGTGCGATCGGCAAGTAATGCTTACTTTGCCCAAGTCGTCAGCGCCATCTCAATTCCCGATAGTGATGAGAAATTACGTCAAGCCGTTGACGAAATCTATGAAGACTTCTTGCAATATGCCGAGGATGTCGCTGACATCAAACGCGAGCGGCGCAAACAAAAAGTTGCTAATGCCCTTGAAGGATTTAACGATGAAATAGTTTGGCAAGAAATTCAACGCCGTAAAAGTAATCAACCTGTTGCGGATAAAAGCCTCAAGCAAGTCGAAATCGAAACTCTGTTAGCACAACCCGAAGGCGATATTGACGACGATCTTCCTGACTCAGATTTCTATGCTCGTGCGCGGAAGCTTGATAAGCTTGACCCAATTTATCAAGAAATTTTTGGTGATCGCATTGATCGCATCGTTCTAGTCCATCGCCTCCGCGAAGTAGTTGCCCAAGTTGGCTTTACGCGCTTTGAGCCAACCCTAATGACCACCGACGGCGAACTTGACTTAGGTGTGAATCTTGCCCCCCTTGGACTCGAAACCGATTGGGTTCCCGCTTACGAAAATCGCGGCGAAGGCGTATTTATCTCATTTAAACCCCAATCGATCACAACATGGCTGCAAAAAACTGCCGTCAAAAAAAGAGGTCAAGAACTTCTACTTGGCTATGACAAATGGAAAAAGCATAAAGGCATCAAGAGTGACTGGCTCCCATCTTTACCTTACATCATGCTGCATTCCCTCTCCCATCTATTAATTACCGCCATCTCCTTAGAATGCGGCTATTCCGCCAGTGCCATTCGCGAAAGAATCTATGCCAGTGCCGCCGGTTATGGCATTCTTTTACATACTGGGTCCTCTGGCTCTGAAGGAACCTTAGGCGGACTGATCGAAGTTGGCAAACAAATTGAACGCTATCTCAAAATCGCCCTAGACATGGGACAGCTATGCTCTAATGATCCGGTCTGTTCTCAGCACAAACCTGCCGACAGTCACGAAGAACGCTATCTACATGGAGCAGCCTGTCATGGTTGCCTCCTCATTGCCGAACCATCTTGCGAACGCCGCAATGAACTCTTAGATCGGGCATTAGTCGTCAAAACAGTTAACGCCATCGGTGCGGAATTTTTTCCTGATTTAGTTTAAGCCCCAAATTTTGCTCAAACCATTGGTAATGGTGACAAAAGGTCACACAAAGCGGCAAAATAATGGCACTGATTGCCTTGCTCAACCGCTCATGTGCCAAATCTTCGGGAAAAAATACTATGTCATCTTGGACTAATCTGCTGAAACAACTCATTGCTAAAGAAAACCTCAGCCCGTCACAGGCCAGCCATTTAATGACCGGCTGGTTACAAGGTGAGCCTAGCCCCGAAATCTCCGCTGGTATTTTAGTGGCATTGCAAAGTAAGGGCATTACCGCCGATGAATTAGCGGCAATGGCTCAGGTGTTGCAAAACCAAAGCGAGGGGCAAAATTTCTCTGCTAAATTGCCGCAACCTTTACTCGACACCTGCGGCACTGGGGGCGACGGCACAAATACATTTAATATCTCGACGGCGGTGGCTTTTGTGGCTGCCGCTGCGGGGGTAGCTGTGGCCAAACATGGTAACCGAGCCGTCTCTAGTCGCTCAGGTTCAGCCGATGTCCTCGAAGCCTTGGGCATTAACTTAGCGGCTCCTACGGCGCAAATTCATGGCGCAATCGAAGCGGTGGGCATTACCTTTTTATTTGCCCCCAACTGGCATCCTGCCATGAAAGCCGTTGCCCCTGTGCGCAAAGCCTTGGGGATTCGCACCATATTTAATTTGATTGGGCCCTTGGTAAATCCATTGCACCCCACGGCGCAGGTTTTGGGAGTTTATGATCAGTCTCTCAGTCGCATCATGGCAGAAGCATTGCAAAAATTAGGCAAAACTAAAGCCGTAGTTTTACACAGTCGTGAAGGTATGGACGAAGCAGGCTTAGGTAATGCCACCGATCTGACCTATCTGCATCATGGTGAATTACAAGAATTAGCGATTTTTCCCCAAGATTTAGGCTTAACCGCTGCACCTCTGGCGGCATTACACGGCGGTGATGTAGCAGAAAATGCGGCTTTATTGCGGCAAATTCTCCAAGGTAAAGGCACTTTAGCCCAAACGGAATGCGTGGCTTTGAATGCTGGTTTTGCTTTGTGTATTGCGGATCGGGTAGAGTCTTGGCAAGCGGGCGTGGATTTGGCTAAAGATGTAATCCAAAGTGGCGCACCTTGGCAAAAAGCCGAAGCATTAAAGGCATTTTTGGGAGCTAATTCCTAACCACAACTACCGATAAACTCATGGATGACACCTATCTGATCATCACCGGCGACTTTGTGAAAACCGGCGGCATGGATCGCGCTAACTATGCCTTAGCCGATTATCTGGCCCGCCAAGGAGCCACAGTGCATTTAGTGGCCTGTCGAGTCGATGCCGCTTTATTGGCTTATCCTAATGTGCAATTTCACCGTGTCCCGAAGCCCGCTAATTCCTATCTGTTAGCGGGGCCGCTGTTAGATTACATCGGGCAAAAGGTGGCGCAACAGGTCACCAAAAGCGGCGGCAAAGTGATCGTCAATGGCGGTAACTGTCTCTGGCGTGGGGCATACAATTGGGTGCATTATGTTCATGCCGTATATGGTCAACCCATTACGGGCAGTTGGTTACGTCGCCTCAAACAAAAGCTAGATCGTTGGCAAAATCGCCGCACCGAACGCCACGCCTTCCATAAAGCTAATTTATTATTGGCTAATTCCCAGCGCACCAAGGCTGATTTGAGCCAACATTTCGCCATCCCTGATGCCAAGATTGCCGTAGCATATTTAGGAGTAGAAGCCGAAATTTTCTACCCACCGACTCAGGCGCAACGGGCTGATCTGCGGCAAAAAATGGGTTGGTCAAATACACCGGTATTATTATTCGTCGGCGATCCTAGCGATCACCGTAAAGGCTTTAATACCGTTGCCCAAGCTTGGCGGCAACTGCAACAGCAAAGCACGTCTAACGGGACGACTTGGCCCGTCCAATTGGCGATCGCCGGAGCCAACAAAGGCAAAATCGATCTCGCCGCTTTGGGCATGATTGACTTAGGTTTTCGGCGTGATTTGGCTATGGTGTTACAGGCTGCCGATGGTTTAGTGTCACCCACCCGCTATGAGTCCTACGGTTTAGGGGTGCATGAAGCGCTGTGCAGTGGTTTGCCTGCTATTGTGGCCGCCACTGCTGGAGTCGCCGAACGCTATACCGCCCCGTTAACCGATCTTTGCTTAAATGATGCCAATAACCCTGATGAATTAGCGATAATTTTGCAACGCTGGTACAACGCCCAAGACTATTATCGCCAAGAAGCCCTGATCCTTTCCGAACAACTGCGGCAAAGAACTTGGGATGTCATGGCAGCGGAAATGGTGCAAATTATGGAGTAATTAGGACTAATTTGATAGAACAGAGCCTTAGATTTGATGACTAAATCTCAATTTGCCATATAAGTCTTGTTCTCAATTACCAGAAGCATATTTGCCGGTTTTCACAAGGCTTAGATAGTTGGTGCATAGCTAGTAATGACGGTTCTGAATATAGTTCTATAACTATATTCATGCTAGTATGATTACAGTAAACGACTTAATCAGGCATCATATAATTAGTAATGAGAATCAAAGTAAAAAATCTTGGTGCATTGAAACAAGCCGAGTTTACCCTCGGTGATTTAACCATAGTTTGCGGATGTAATAATACTGGTAAAACCTATGCTACTTATGCTTTATTTGGATTTTTGTATACTTGGCGGCAAGTTTTTCATATCACTATTGATCCTAACCGAATCAGTCAGTTAATTGCTGAGGGCGTGATGCATCTTGACATCAATGAATATATTGAAGATGCTGAAAAGATTATTAACAGAGGGAATCAAGCTTATACCAAACAACTATCTAAGATTTTTGCTGCTCCATCGGAACGTTTTAAAGAAACAGAATTTCAGGCGATTCCAAATATACAGGATATTAACCTAACAGGTAAATTTGAGCGGAGAATGAGGTCTACTAATACAGAGATATTTTCTATCACTAAAAATGAAGAAAGTGCAATTTTAGTAGTTACCCTTCTTGCAAACAAAGAAAATAATAGAATACCCCCCAATATTCTTGAAGATGTTATTGAAGATGCTATCAAGGACGTGGTTTTTGCACAACTTTTCCCTAGGGCATTTATTGCTAGTACCGAAAGAACGGGAGCGACAATATTTCGTAAGGAATTAAATTTTGCGCGTAATCGACTACTTGAGGAATTAGGTCAAGTCGATAAAGATATTGATCATATGGAACTTCTATTTAAAGATTATGAAGATTATGCCCTACCAATTAAAGCTAATGTCGACTTTATTCGACAGCTTGAAACTATTGTCAAAAAAAGTAGCTTTATTGCTGAAAGTCATCCTGATATTTTAAAAGACTTTGCCAGTATTATCGGTGGCTCATACAATGTTACTCGCAATAATGAGCTTTATTATGTCCCCCAAGATAAACGAATTAAGCTACCAATGGATGAGAGTTCTAGCGCTGTAAGATCTCTATTGGATATTGGCTTTTATCTGCGACATGAAGCCCAACAAGGTGATTTACTCATGATAGACGAACCAGAACTAAATCTACACCCTGAAAATCAGCGTCGTGTTGTCAGATTATTTGCTCGATTAGTTAACATTGGCATTAAAGTATTCATCACTACTCATAGTGATTATATTATTAAGGAATTGAATACATTAATAATGCTTAATCGAAATAAACCACACCTTAAGCGAATTGCTGATGCAGAAGGCTATCGATCAGAGGAATTAATTTCTGCGTCAAATATTAAAGTATATATTGCTCAAGAGTCATTGGTAATGCTAGATGGTAAAACAAAAAGAACTAATATTCAAACTCTTGTACCGGCCGATATTCATTCGGAGATGGGTATTAAAGCTGAGAGCTTTGATCAAACTATTGAAACTATGAACCGTATTCAAGATGAAATCATCTGGGGTGAAGATTAATGTCTGATATCACTATACTTAAAGAAATGTTCAAGCCAGATATTTTAAAGGAACTAAAGAATAGACAAGCAGGAACCCATGAAATTTATTGGGTAGAGCTAGACGAACCTCAAGCTAACTATTTTGTCATAATTGATCAGATGTCTCGCAATAATGAAGTAATTATAATTAAACCGGACGCATTTAAAGCTCCCACCCAAATATTTAACGGTAATAAAAGAGAATGTAAACGTTCTGATTTTGTGATTGTCGACGAAAAGGAACGAGTTATTCTCTATATCGAGATGAAAAGAGGCAAGGGCGCAAAAAAAGATGTTACTGCTCAGCTAACAGGGGCAAAATGTTTTGTCTCGTACTGTAAGGAAATTGGTAAAGAGTTCTGGAAAAAAGAAAAATTCTTAGATAACTATCGACATCTATTTATTCAAATTACTCATATTCAGAATAGCAAAAATAAATCTAGAGAAACTTCGCAAAAAAGAATAACTCGTTCACATGCTATTCATGACAGTCCAGATAGATTTCTGGAAGTTCCATATAGAAGTAAACTCAAATTTCATAAGTTAATCAAACCCTATGAATAATTATCCTATTATTCTATGTTACCAGTTTTTTAATCCCACAACACTTAGAGAGTTCGCGCTGATCTAGTAATGGCGGTTCCGGCGGTATCTTCAATTAGTGACTTTTCATCAAACTGTAAATTATGGTAAAACCACAGCATCTTCTGATCCTTAGCCACGCTTGTGTCACCGCCATTAATCAGCAATTTTTCGCCGAAATTGCCGCTGTGACCGGCTGGCAAGTCACCCTGATTGTGCCGCAATCCTGGCGTAATGATTATGGCAAAGTGATTACCCCGCAGCGCTGGCCCAGTTTTCAGGGACAGATCATCGAAATTCCCGTGTGGTTTTCAGGAAATATTCCCTTACATATTTATCGAGCGTGGTTTGGTGGGTTACTGCAACGCCTGCAACCAGATCTGATCTATGCCCACCATGAACCCTATGGCGCAGCGACATTTCAGCTATATCTAGCTAACTATTTGACCCTTAAACGCCCCATTGCTTTTTTTACGTGGCAAAATTTACGCAAAAATTATCCTTTCCCGTTTCGCTACACCGAACAGTTTATTTATCGCCACAGTACCTTAGCTTTTCCGGGTTCCCAGAGTGCGGCTGATGTATTACACCAAAAAGGTTTTCAGGGCCCCTGTGTGATTTTGCCAGCGGGGATTGATCCCGCACTCTATGCCCCTGATGCCGGAACCGAACTAGCCACCAACCTGCGTCACCAGCCTGATGAAGTCTTGATTGGCTATCTAGGGCGCATTGTGGAAGAGAAAGGTTTACATACGCTGCTGTTTGCGCTGAAGCAGTTAGCTCAAGATCCTGATCTAAAAGTACCGTGGCGGTTGCTTATGGTGGGTTCCGGTAACTACGAAAATCAGTTTGATCAACTAGCCCAAGATCTCGGCTTAACAGAACGGATTTCCCGTTTAGGATTTGTGCCGCACACCGTAGCCCCCCAATATCTCGCCGCTTTTGATTTACTGATGATTCCTTCTGAAACCCGCCCCAACTGGAAAGAACAATTTGGGCGCGTCATTATTGAAGCCATGGCCTGTGGTACGCCGGTGCTGGGTTCTACTTCGGGGGAAATTCCGCATTTGATTGGCGCAACCCAAGGTGGCTTAACTTTTACCGAAGCTGATCCAGATGCCCTAGCTGCCCAGTTACGACGTTTATTAACGGAGCCATCACTGCGCCAAACCCTGGCCACCCAAGGCAGGAATAATGTTTATGCCCACTATACCCACCAAGCTTTAGCCGAAAGGTTTGTGGCTGGCTTCATGGCTAATCTCAAGGTTTAAAATTGCGCAGTTTAAGGTTTAGTCCAATCTGCTAACAAAGCCAAAGCTTCATCACACCAACTGACCCAACTCTGTTCAAAGGCGATCCCCCGACGCAAAGTCAGATAGGCAAAACGTGAAGCATAATTGCAATCGTCTAGATTAGGGAAAAAATGCTGCTCAATCACTTGATAGGTCTGCAACTGTTGGGCGTGAATCTGCCGCTGCTGCTGGATCTGCGTCGTAATGATGGTTTTGTCCACCAGATGCCCCGCATATACTTTAAGCAAAAATTCATCCTTGACCGTTGCTGGATCTGTCGCATGTTTTAACCAAGTGGTCAGTTCCGTTAGTCCGACAGCGGTGACGGAAAAGACTTTCTTATCGGGGCGACTATCTTGAGCAATCACTTCGGAACTGATCCAATTTTGTTGCTCTAATTTGGTCAATTCACGGTAAATCTGCTGATGGGTGGCTTGCCAGAAAAAGCCCACTGAACCATCAAACTGTTTGGCGATGTCATAACCGCTTTTCGGTTCCGTCACCAAAGAAACTAATAAAGCATGGGCCAGAGACATAAAGGTTTTTTACTAAATTTTTACTATATGTGAATGAATCGAAGTTCTAGCAATGGAGTCTTAGCTATATATTTACCGTAAATCCCAGCAGATTCATCTTAAATTCATGCTAAGGATTTAGGTCAAGATTTAGGCTAACCGATCCCTTGACATACTAACTTAGTTGCATATACACTGTAAAGCATATTCAACTAAGTGCATAAAAGCATATAAATTATGACGACTACCTCAGCCGTATCATCTCAGCCTTCTTGGGGCAAAGCGATCGCCCAACCCGCCCGTGAATTTCCCCTAACTGATCTGACTATTGTAGAAGGGGCAATTCCTGAAGGTTTACGCGGTTCCCTATATCGCAACGGCCCAGCCCGATTAGAGCGCGGCGGCATGACAATGGGGCACTGGTTTGATGGTGACGGAGCCATCTTAGCCGTACATTTAGCCGATGGTAAAGCAAGAGCCACCTATCGCTATGTGCAAACCGCTGGCTACCAAGCCGAAACCAAGGCCGAGCGGCTGCTCTATGGCAACTATGGCATGACCGCCCCTGGTGCTTGGTGGGAGAGATTTGGTAAATCCAGTAAAAACGTAGCGAATACTTCCGTTTTAGCTTTACCGGATCAGCTTTTGGCTTTATGGGAAGGTGGTTTACCCCATAGTTTAGATTTAACCACCCTAGAAACTAAGGGATTAGCCTATCAGGATGTGTTACAAACTCCTTACAGCGCCCATCCCAAACGCGATAGCCACACCGGAGCCATTTTTAATTTTGGCGTATCCTATGGCAAAGATACGATACTCCATCTCTATCGCAGCGATGCCCAAGGACAGATCCAGCAAAAGAATCAGATTCCCTTATCCGGCTCATCAATGATTCATGATTTCGTACTTGCGGGAAAATATTTGATTTTCTGCATTCCTCCATTACGCATGAATCCCATTCCCTTATTACTGAATCTAACGAGTTACAGTGATGCGCTGCAATGGCAACCCCAAGAAGGCACAGAAATTCTCATTGTAGATCGTGATACCTTAGAATTGGTGAGCCGTAACACCGTAGAGCCTTGGTTTCAGTGGCATTTTGGCAATGGCTATACCGATCGAGATGGCAATTTGGTCTTAACTCTAGTGCGTTATCCCGACTTTGCCACCAATCAATTCCTCAAAGAAATTGCTTCTGGTCAAGCCATGACTCCTGCCCAAGGTATTCTCTACCAAATGCGTCTCAATCCCACCACCGCCGCAATTCTAGAAGCAACGCCCCTGATCAATCGTGGCGCTGAATTTCCTACCGTTTCCCCTCTACAAGTTGGTCAAGCTTCTGAGCATACCTACCTGTTATTACACCGTCAGGATGTCTTACTCGGTCAAGATTTATTTAATGTGATTGCTCGGTATGACCATCAACATCAGGCTTTAACCGAAATCAATTTAGGCAATCATCTATATCCTATGGAGCCACTATTTGCGCCCCATCCTGATCAACCAGAATCCGGTTGGTTATTAACTGTGGTTTTTGATGGCGTTAAGGAATGCTCGGAAGTGTATATCTTTGATGTCCAAGGTTTAGAGAATGGTCCTGTCTGTCGTTTAGGTTTACCCAGTGTGGTGCCGATGGGTTTTCATGGCACTTGGCAAAGTAAAAATTAGCACCAAATAATGAACAGTGGTTAGTTGATCAGAATGAATATCAACTAACCACTGAGCCTACTGTTTCGCAGATAAATCTGTTAATTCGCTTTCACTAACAACGCTTTGACTGATGGGATCATATTCCATCGCTTTTAATTTATTGCCACCATGATAGAAAATGGTTACTTTGCCCTCTGGACTCACTGTGTGTCCGTGAAAGCGCGTCACTCCCTGCACCAAAGACTTGAATTGTTTTCCCGTAGGACTGGATATGGCAATAGTCTTCAAATCTGCCTCATTCAATCTTTGGTCTTGATTGGTATCAGATTCTAATAGAACATAAATTATGCTCAATGGCTTAACTGATGGCTTAGAATCATTACTATTAGGCAAGTTAAATACAGGAATGGAACTAATGATCAAACCATCATTTTTAGCTTTGAGCCAGTAACTCACCTTTTGATTGCCATCAAAAAAAAGATAATTCCGAATTGAACTGGCTTCTTTGCCGCTAATTCGATAATCATACTCCTGTTTCACATACAATGGAGCGCGAGCAACATTAGTTTGGGGAATCACTTCAAAATCCCCCACTTCTGCTTTTGCCAGTGTTACCTCTTGGGGGGATACATTAGCCACATCACTTACAGCACGTCTTTGGGTCATATCCCGCAGCAATTGCAATGCGGATAGAGCCAAAATGCCCCCCGCCAGTAAGCCCACAAATAGAATCAGAAAAGCATTGATGTGCCAGACATAACTAACAAAGCGCCGAAATTTCATGGGAGTAAGCTCGTTAATAGACTGCAATAAAGGCTCTAGTTTTCCAGATTTTATCCTTAATTTAACGTGAGTTAATCAAAAATTGTGCATAAAAAAGCGCTGCTCCCATGAACAACGCTACCGCAATAAATTTCTAAATTCAATACTTAAAACAGTTGAGAATATAAAAAATCAAAAAAATAAATGACTTATTTCACACTAGATACCACAATCAAGCACATTATTGCAGAAGAAAGTTAAAAAACTAAGCCAACGGCTCCACGCGCATCAAAACTTGGCCATATTCTACCGGCTGAGCATTTTCCACCAAAATCTCGACAATTTTGCCGGTATATTCTGCCTCCAGTTCATTCATTAACTTCATGGCTTCGATAATACATACCGTTTGTCCTTTCCTAATCGAATCACCATTCTCTACAAAAGGTGGATCATCAGGGGCCGGAGCGCGATAAAAAGTACCAACCATTGGCGAAGTAATTTCCAAAAGCTTTTTCGATGGCAAAGCCTCGGCAATGGTTGGCATCGACACAGGCATAGAATCAGCTACAGCCGGAACCATCACCGGAGCCGCTACCACAGAGGCAGGAGCCGCCGTCATACCAGTGCGTGTCTCACTCTTACGAATATTCAATCGCAGATCACCGGACTCCAGCGTTAGTTCGGTGATGTCAGTCTGGTTGACCATTGCAACCAGTTCCCGTAGTTGTTCTAGGCTAAATTCCACTTAGTTGTTCTCACGCCCTAAATAAGAATCCTCTCGGGTGTCGATTTTGATCCGCTCACCCACATTGATAAATAAAGGAACCATCACGGTCGCGCCAGTTTCTACCTTAGCTGGCTTAGAGCCACCCGTAGCAGTATCACCACGCACACCAGGATCAGTTTCAATAATTTCTAATACCACTGTGTTCGGTAATTCCACATCAATTACCTTATCTTTCCAGCGTACTACAGCCACTTCCATGCCTTCCTTGATATATTTCACCCGATCACCAATCTGTTCACGGGTCAAGGTTGCTTCTTCATAGGTTTGCATATCCATGAAGATCAAGGCATCACCTTCTTTATAGGTATGCTGCATCGTACTCTTTTCTAAGACCGCCTGAGGTACAGTTTCCCCAGCACGGAAAGTACGTTCTAAAACACTGCCAGTCTGGGCACTTTTCAGCTTTGTACGGACAAAAGCCGAACCCTTACCGGGTTTAACATGGAGAAATTCCACCACGCGCCAGACTTGTCCGTCTAGCTCAATGGTTACACCGGGGCGAAAATCGTTACTCGAAATCATTGGAACTAGGGTAATAGCCGTTTCACATTCTAACCCATGACTGTAACCTTGATGACATCTTTAGCTATAGATCACCTATAACTCATGAATTAATCACGAATCAGCGCTTAATTACTACTTAATTACTCAATCTATAGCAATAACTCAAACTCCAACCAACACCATCTACCACAACCGTTCCAGACTTACCGCCCCAAGACCTCAAAAAATCACTTAAAAAAATTATTTAAAAATTATTCAAAAGCACTAGACATAATCTCTGGCATCAGGCTATGATGAAAAGCTGTGACTCTTTACGGGAAACTGAGCAAAAAGCAAGGCTTTAATCTGTCGCAGATTCAACACTGCAACTGGAGACTAAAGTCATTTATCTTTCAAAACAGTTTTGTTTGAAGTGCTTTTTCTTAAGTCCTGAGTCGTAGAAACTTACTGTACTTTTTTAGCTCTAATATCTAGTCGCGCCTTTAATCCCGCTGCTAAAGCCTTGAGTACAAAGTCAGTTTACCCAGAGGGTATTGCTGCAAAAGCTACAACACCTAAATCTCCATTGATTAAATCAGTTGATGATGGTGCATTTAGCACGTAATTACACCATAGAAATATTGTGCAGTACTGAAGATATTTTGAGCCAAAAGCCTCTACAGCCCGAAGCGCCAAATCTACTAACTGCAAATTACTAAATGTATTTACGTCAAGGTGCTAGCCTTGGCTACACCATGCAATCCCCAAGAGATTGAATTCAAATGTCTATGGTTATCTAACTTCTAGACGTTTCCCCAACCATACCAAGCATCATTTCTACCAGTGGGCTACCCCTGTGGTTGTCCACCTAGTTTAATGCGCGTTGTGAATCGGGGATCGAAAGCGATCTCTTTTGAGCCAGTCAATTAACCTGCACCAGCAAGGGGAGTTAACCTTAAAATGTCCGTTGGAATTCTCGGCACAAAGCTTGGGATGACCCAAGTCTTTGACACAGAAGGGAATGCAGTGCCAGTTACGGTAGTTCAAGCCGGACCTTGCACCATTACCCAGATTAAAACCTCTACTAAAGAAGGTTATCAAGCAATTCAAGTCGGCTACGGCACGACCCGCGAAAAGCTGCTCACCAAGCCAGAACTTGGTCACCTCAAAACCTCTGGCGCAACCCCAGTCAAGCACCTGCGGGAATATCGGGTTAAAGATACCAGTGCTTATCAGTTGGGGGATGCCTTGAGCGTGTCTCAATTTGAGGCTGGTCAACTGATCGATGTGATCGGTGACAGCATCGGTCGCGGTTTCGCCGGTTACCAAAAGCGCCACAACTTCGGACGGGGGCCCATGGCTCACGGTTCCAAGAACCACCGCCAACCAGGTTCGACTGGTGCGGGTACAACCCCAGGGCGGGTTTATCCGGGTAAGCGGATGGCAGGGCGACTGGGTGGCAAGCGTTGCACCGTTAGAAAACTCACCATTTTCAAAATTGACACTGAGCGCAACTTGATTCTTATCAAAGGTTCAGTTCCCGGTAAGCCCGGAGCATTGTTGAACATCGTCCCTGC
The DNA here is from genome assembly GCA_037130765.1 of Pseudanabaena sp. ELA607. Lineage (GTDB taxonomy): Bacteria > Cyanobacteriota > Cyanobacteriia > Pseudanabaenales > Pseudanabaenaceae > JBAXSK01. The sequence goes on along the minus strand of JBAXSK010000021.1, from coordinate 15,060 downwards.
CACGATTGTGGGCAAGAACGCCTAAGCAGGGTTACAGGAAGATTGAGAAAAATAGATCATGCCTACAGTTAAAGATTGGAATGGAAGTAATGTTGGCGAAGTTAGCCTAGAGCTACGGGTCGCCAAAGAGTCTAGCGCCGCTGGTCTAGTGCATCGCGCTCTGATTCGTCAATTGGGTAACCAACGCCAAGGTACTGCTAGTACCAAAACTCGCACTGAAGTACGGGGTGGCGGTCGTAAACCTTGGCGGCAAAAGGGCACTGGTCGGGCCCGCGCTGGTTCAAGTCGTTCTCCGTTATGGCGGGGCGGCGGCGTGATTTTTGGACCTAAGCCCAGAGATTACGAAGTCAAGATGAACCGCAAAGAGCGCCGTTTAGCTCTGCGCACCGCTTTGATCGGTCGGTTAGAAGATTTGATCATCGTGGCAGATTTTGGGGCAAACTTGCCGCAGCCTAAGACCAAGGAACTAGCCCAAGCCCTAGAGCGTTGGGGAGCCGCTGCCGATGAAAAAGTATTGTTGATTGTGGCAGACAAAACCGAACAAAACGTCGTCCTTTCGGCACGGAATATGCCCTATGTGCGTTTGTTGGCAGCCGATCAATTAAACATCTTCGATATTGTCAACGCTGACAAGATCGTGGTTACCGAATCAGCCGTGGCGAAGGTGCAAGCCGTTTATGGTGGCGATGCCAAGCTCAAGCCCGCAGACGACACAGATACAGACGCATAACCGGAGTGCATCATGGCTAAAATCCCCACTGAATTTGATGCGCGGCGTTTACCAGATTTGATTCGCCGCCCCCTTTTGACCGAAAAAGCGACCCGTTTACTAGAGCTAAACAAGTATTGCTTTGAAGTAACCGAGAAAGCGACCAAGCCCGAAATCAGAGCTGCCATCGAGCAATTGTTTGATGTGAAAGTGAAGAAAGTCAACACCCATATTTTGCCAGCATCAAGCCGTCGGGTGGGCAAGTTTGCGGGCAAGCGCTCCCAATACAAGCGGGCTATCATTACCCTAGTCGATGGGGATCGTATTGAGTTATTCCCAGAAACGAACTAAGGCTGATCTCAGCTTCTTTTGGGGCTGATCGGCTGTGCTGATCAATCCGCCAGCATGATTAAAAGCGTAACTAAATTTTTAACCAAATAACTCTAGAACACTATGGGCGTTCGCATTTACAAACCGTATACCTCTAGTACTCGGCAAGCCGTAGTATCTGACTTTGCGGAAATTACGAAAAAGGATCCCGAAAAATCCTTAACCGTTGGTTTACACCGGAAGAAAGGGCGCAACAATCGCGGCGTAATCACTTGCCGTCATCGCGGTGGTGGCTCCAAGCGCTTATATCGCATCATTGATTTCAAGCGTAACAAGCGCAATATAGCGGCTGAAGTGATCGCCATTGAGTACGATCCCAACCGTACTGCCCGCATTGCCTTAGTGCAATATGAGGACGGCGAAAGACGTTACATCATCCATCCCAAGGGTTTGGTTGTGGGCGCAAAGATTATTGCTGCTGACACCGCACCAATTGAGGTTGGTAATGCGATGCCCTTAGGCAATATTCCTTTAGGTACGATTGTCCATAACGTGGAACTGCAACCCAATCGCGGTGGGCAAATCGTCCGTTCCGCTGGGGCTGGGGCCCAAATTGCCGCTAAAGAAGGTAATTTCGTCACCCTGAAAATGCCTTCAACCGAAGTACGCATGGTACGCAAAGAATGCTTTGCCACCATTGGTCAAGTGGGCAACACTGACCACAGCAACCAAAGTTACGGTAAGGCGGGTCGCACCCGTTGGCGTGGTCGTCGTCCGCAGGTTCGTGGTTCCGTGATGAACCCTGTGGATCACCCCCATGGTGGTGGTGAAGGTTGCGCCCCGATCGGTCGTTCTGGCCCTGTAACTCCTTGGGGTAAACCCACCTTGGGCTATAAGACCCGCAAGAAGAAGAAAGCCAGCACTGCTTTGATTGTGCGTCGCCGTCGTAAGTCTTCCAAGCGCGGTAAGGGCGGTCGGAACGCCTAACATTTGGGCAAAAATTTCAGGTTGGGGATGGGGCGTGTTTTACAAACCATAATTTGTGATCACTCTGCCTGCGCCCCAACGTAAAATTTGCCACAAATTTGCCACCATCGAGCCATCCCACGGAGAAAATTACTTCCATGACACGTTCCCTAAAGAAAGGGCCTTTCGTCGCAGATCACCTGCTGAGTAAAGTCGAAAAGCTCAACGCTAAAAACGAAAAACAAGTTATTAAAACTTGGTCTCGGGCATCCACCATTTTGCCTGAAATGATCGGTCACACCATCGCCGTCCATAACGGTAAGCAACACGTGCCTGTTTACGTCAGCGACCAGATGGTAGGGCACAAACTAGGGGAATTCGCCCCCACCCGCACTTTCCGTGGTCACGCCAAGAGCGATAAAAAGGCGAAGAGATAACGAGGTACACTAGGTAATTCACCATGATTCTTGCCGAAAATGAAATTCCGGCGGTAGCAAAATACATCCGTATGTCGCCCCACAAAGTACGTCGCGTACTGGATCAAATTCGGGGACGCAGCTATCGCGAAGCCTTAATGATTTTGGAATTTATGCCCTATCGCTCCTGTGAGCCGATCACAAAAGTGTTGCGTTCTGCTGTAGCTAATGCTGAGCATAACAATGGCATGGACCCCACCACATTGGTTGTTAACCAAGCTTTTGCCGATATGGGTAGTAGCCTAAAGCGGTTCCGTCCCCGCGCTCAGGGTCGGGCTTATCAGATTCGCAAGCCCACTTGCCATATCACCATCACCGTTAAACCAATGGAGGAAGCATAAGCAAATGGGTCAGAAAATTCATCCCACCGGCTTACGACTCGGTATTGTCCGCTCTCATTTAGCCCGTTGGTACGCTGGTACTAGCCGTTACAGCCTACTGATCGAAGAAGATAACAAGATCCGCCAATATGTGGAAAAAACCCTCAATAATGCAGGGATCGCCCAGATTATCGTAGATCGCAAAGCCGACCAAGTGGACTTAGAAATTCGCACCGCTCGTCCAGGGGTTGTAGTGGGTCGTGGTGGTTCCGGTATTGAGCAACTGCGTCAAGGTTTGGTTAAGCACTTGACCCAAAACGGTTCTTTAGCAAAAACCGGCACTAGTCAAATTCGGATTAACGTCGTCGAAGTGACCCGCGTTGATGCCGAAGCACCATTAATCTCGGAATACATTGCTCAGCAGATTGAACGGCGGGTTTCCTTCCGGCGCATTGTGCGGCAAGCCATTCAACGGGCCCAGCGGGCTGGGGTTGAAGGGATCAAAATTCAGATCAGCGGTCGGTTGAATGGGGCAGAAATTGCTCGCAGTGAATGGGTACGGGAAGGTCGCGTGCCATTGCACACCCTCCGCGCTGATATTGATTACGATTACCGCATTGCTCGCACCGTTTACGGCGTAATTGGCATCAAGGTGTGGATCTTCAAGGGTGAAGTTACCGGAGCCGAAGAAGCCCCTGCGCCATCGACCCAGCCGCGCCGTCGTCAGCAACGCCGTCCGCAATTTGAAGATCGTTCCAGCGCAGAAGGTTAACTAGATCATGCTCAGTCCAAAACGATTAAAATTCCGCAAGCAACAACGGGGCCGCATGTCTGGTGTGGCAACCCGAGGCAATGAAATCAGTTTCGGTGATTTCGCCATGCAAGCCCTAGAGCCAACATGGATCACCGCACGGCAAATTGAGTCCGGTCGTCGGGCCATGAACCGTTACATCCGGCGCGGTGGCAAAATCTGGATTCGGGTTTTCCCCCATAAGCCTGTCACCATGCGTCCGGCGGAAACACGGATGGGTTCCGGTAAGGGCGCACCTGAATTTTGGGTTGCCGTCGTTAAACCTGGTTCCATCTTGTATGAAGTAGCAGGGGTCAGCGAAGAAATTGCTCGCGAAGCCATGCGCCTTGCTGCCGCTAAGATGCCCATCAAAACCCGATTCATCGCGCGTAACAAGGAGCAATAACTATGGCCCTACCTAAGGTGCAAGAAGTTAGAGAACTTTCGGAAGAGGATTTACAAAAACAGATTCTCGCCGTGAAAAAGCAACTGTTTGAACTGCGGTTCAAGCAAGGCACCCGCCAGACCGTCAAACCCCATGAGTTCAAGCACGCCAAGCATCAATTGGCTCAACTGATGACGGTAGAACGGGAACGTCAATCGAGAAGCCAGAGCTAGGAGTAATCAACCATGGCAATAAAAGAACGAGTTGGTACTGTAGTCAGCGACAAAATGCAAAAAACCGTAGTAGTAGCAGTGGAAAACCGCTCTGCCCACGGCAAATATGGCAAAACTATGGTGCGTACCACCAAGTTTAAAGCCCATGATGAAGAAGACAAGTGCCGCGAAGGAAATCGTGTTCGGATTCGCGAAACCCGTCCCTTAAGCCGCACCAAGCGCTGGGAAGTGGTCGAAATCATCGCCTCAGACAATACGGAGGGATAAACCATGATTCAACAGGAAACTTATCTCAACGTAGCCGATAACAGCGGAGCTAAGAAACTGCTGTGTATTCGGGTCTTGGCAGGCGGCAACCGGCGTTATGGCGCAGTGGGTGATGTCATTATCGCCACGGTCAAAGACGCTACCCCTAATATGCCTGTGAAAAAGTCAGACGTAGTACGGGCCGTGATTGTGCGCACCAAAGCCACCATCAGCCGCGACAGTGGAATGCGGATTCGTTTCGACGACAATGCAGCGGTAATTATCAATGCTGAAGGTAATCCCAGAGGCACGCGCGTTTTTGGTCCCGTTGCTCGGGAACTGCGCGACAAAAACTTCACCAAGATTATCTCGCTCGCCCCGGAGGTACTCTAAATGGCACGGCAAAAAGCACCGAAATATCAAGGTAATCGCACTTCTTTCAAGATGCACGTCCACACCGATGACCTAGTACAGGTGATCTCTGGGGCTAGCAAAGGACAAACCGGCAAAGTTTTGCAAGTTTTCCCGAAGGAAAGCACCGTTATCGTTGAGGGAGTCAACGTTAAGACCAAGCACATCAAGCCCGCTCGCGAAGGTGAGCAAGGGCAAGTGATCACCAGAGAATTCCCGATTCATAGCTCGAAGGTGATGGTTTATTCCGAGAAACAAAAAGTCGCCAGTCGCGTGGGTTACACCACCACTGAAGCTGGCATCAAAGTACGGGTTCTGAAAAAGACCGGCGAGATCTTGGAACCCAAACCCAAGAAGAAAGGTTAATTTAGAGCGAATTTTACCAGACTAATTCCAGTGACTAAGGCAATCGCTGCCGTTGATTCAGGGATTTAAGTATGAGATGACATCATGGAATCTTTGACATAATCCTGATCGCGGCTTTGATTGTAGTTTATGTCTTTCTGTTATTGCCGCATCATTTCCTTCAACCAGTCACCCTGACCAAGCCCAGGCACAAAGCACAGAGCAAAGCAAATAGCTATGTTAACGCCCATTCGAGAAGTTTATGCTAAACAAGCTGTTCCCAAACTGATGGAACAGTTTAAGTACACCAACATCCAGCAAGTCCCCCGATTTGAGAAAATCGTCGTCAACCGAGGCATGGGGGAAGCTGGACAAAACGCCAAGGCCCTTGAAGCATCCTTAGCCGAAATCGCCACTATCACGGGACAAAAGCCAGTGATCACCCGCGCTAAAAAAGCTATTGCTGGCTTTAAGTTGCGCCAAGGTATGCCCGTGGGGATGATGGTAACGCTCCGTCGCGACCGGATGTACGCCTTTTTAGAAAGATTGATCAATTTTTCTTTACCTCGGATTCGTGACTTCCGGGGGATCAGTCCCAAGAGTTTCGATGGTCGCGGCAACTATACCCTAGGGGTACGGGAGCAGTTGATTTTCCCCGAAATCAGCTATGACAGCATCGATCAAATTCGCGGGATGGACATTTCAATCATCACCACCGCCACCACAGACGAAGAAGGTCGTGCCCTGCTCAAAGCGGTCGGTATGCCTTTTAGAGAATCGTAAATGAACTGCAACTAGGAGACAGGGATGGCAACAAACGATACCATCGCAGATATGCTCACCAGAATCCGCAATGCGATGATGGCAAGACATCAAACCACCACGATTCCTGCCACAAAAATGACCTTAAGCATTGCTGGTGTGCTAAAGCAAGAAGGTTTTATTTCTGAATTTGAAGAGGTGGGTGAGGGCATTGAGCGCAAGCTAGTGCTGTCATTGAAATATCAAGGCAAGACCCGCCAGCCCATTATTCGGCGGTTGCGTCGGATTAGTAAGCCTGGTTTACGGGTTTATGCCAACCACAAAGATTTGCCTCGAGTCCTTGGCGGTATTGGCATTGCCATTATTTCCACTTCCAAAGGCATTATGACGGATCGTCAAGCCCGTCAAGCTGGGGTTGGTGGCGAAGTCCTGTGCTACATCTGGTAACCAAGGAGTAACGTAACTATGTCTCGGATTGGAAAACGTCCTATTCCTCTGCCCCAGAAAGTGGCTGTAACCATTACTGGGCAAGATGTGACCGTCAAGGGTCCCAAAGGCGAACTGAAGCGTTCTTTGCCACAAAATGTGGTAGTGGCGCAGGAAGAAAACACCATTGTTGTAACTAGAGCTAACGAATCTCGTCCGGCGCGTCAGTTACACGGTTTGTGCCGTACCCTCGTATCTAATATGGTCGAAGGGGTGAGCAATGGTTTTGACCGGCGCTTGGAAATTCAAGGGGTTGGTTATCGGGCCAACATGAGTGGCCGCAATATTGTGTTGACCATTGGTTATAGCCACACCGTAACCATTGAAGCTCCTGAAGGTATCACCTTAGAAATTGAAGACAATGCTGGCAAGAAAGTGGCCCAAGGCACACTGCTTGTGGTCAGCGGCATTGATAAGGAATTGGTGGGCAACGTTGCCGCCAAGATCCGTGCAGTCAGACCCCCTGAAGTCTATAAGGGTAAGGGCATTCGCTATAAAGGCGAATATGTCCGCCGGAAGGCTGGTAAGACTGGTAAGAAGTAAACCCTCTTGGCGTAAACTCGGTTTAGTTGTATGAAAATCAGTCGTAAAGAAGCAACCAAAAGTCGTCACCTGCGCGTGCGGAAGCGGGTATCTGGTACACCAGAGCGGCCTCGGTTATCCGTATATCGGTCTAATCAGCACATTGTGGCCCAAGTCATTGATGATGTGTCTCAGCATACTTTAGTCGCTGCTTCCACCTTAGAAGCAGATGTGCGTGGTGCAGTTGGCTCTACAGCTAATTGTGAAGCTTCGGCGAAGGTGGGTGAACTCATTGCCCAGCGTGCTTTGGCTAAAGGCATTACCCAAGTCGTATTTGACCGTGGCGGTAATTTGTATCATGGTCGCGTCAAAGCTTTAGCAGAGGCGGCGCGGGAAGCTGGTCTAGACTTCTAGATTTTATTTAAATTTCATTTAAGTAGTGTTTCTAGAGAATTTAAACTAATTTGTCACGATAGGCAGCTAGGAATATGGCAAGAAACAGAGATTCTAAAGGTGGTGGTCGCGGCGAAGGCGCAGAAGGCGATAACCGCGATGAGAAACGGAAAGGCAAACGCGAGGGCAAAAAGTCTGAGCGGGTGCGGGTTGAGAAAGAGTCGGAATGGCAAGAGCGGGTGGTACAAATCCGCCGCGTTACCAAGGTGGTCAAGGGTGGTAAGAAGCTGAGCTTCCGCGCCATCGTGGTCATCGGTAACGAAAAGGGCCAAGTGGGTGTTGGCGTGGGCAAAGCGGCTGACGTAATCAATGCCGTGAAAAAAGGTGTATCCGATGCCCGTAAGCATTTGGTAGAAGTGCCTTTAACCAAGAGCAATTCCATTCCCCATCCTAGCGATGGTGAAGGCGGCGGCGCTAAGGTGATGATTCGTCCTGCATCCCCTGGTACTGGGGTAATTGCAGGGGGTGCGGTGCGCACTGTACTCGAACTAGCTGGCGTAAAGAATATTCTCGCTAAGCAATTGGGTTCGGGCAATCCCTTGAATAATGCGCGGGCTGCGGTAAAGGCTTTGGGTTCTTTGCGGACTTTTGCAGAAGTAGCCCAAGCTCGTGAAATTCCTTTACAGCAGTTATTTGGTTAAGGTGGGTGATTTAGTCTTGATGACTTGGCTTGATTGTTTGAGCTTGGGGTATTTGTAACCAGCGGGTGAAATTAACCAGCGAATGAAATCAGGACTAGCACTGCCATAACTTGATCGCATTTATTAATTGCACTTTAACTGCGCTTATTTAATTGCACTTAATTGATCTATTCAGTATTGAGCCAAAATTAGGCCACAACAACTATGAGAATCGGTGATTTACAACCTCAAGGTGGATCGAAGCATCGGAAACGGCGCGTCGGTCGTGGGATTGCGGCCGGTCAGGGTGCTAGCGGCGGTTTTGGGATGCGGGGTCAAAAGTCTCGCTCTGGTCGCCCCACTCGTCCGGGTTTTGAAGGTGGTCAAATCCCCCTTTACAGACGAGTCCCTAAGTTAAAGCATTTCCCCATTATTAATGCAAAATATTTCACTATTGTTAACTTAGATCAACTGACAGAATTACCTGCCGGTAGTGTAGTTACTTTAGAGTCTTTGATGGATGTGGGGATTGTGACCCAGAATGATGGCCCGTTACGGATTTTAGGTCGCGGTGAAGTAACCGTGGCTTTGACTGTCCACGCGGATTCTTTCTCTAGCAGTGCCAAGGAAAAGCTGGAAGCGGCTGGTGGTGCTTGTCATGCAGATAGCGAGACAGTAGCTGAGTAATTGAGGCGCATCTACATCATCTAAAGTTCAGCGTATCTTTACCATTGGGTTTGCGTCATAGTTTTTTCCTTACCCAAGAAAATGGCGAATTACAATGATTTATTAAGGTCAAAGGGCGCTTACATGGGTAGCGCCTTTTTGTCTTATTTGCTTGAGGCTGAATTTCTAAATTAAATCTAAATTGAATCTAGAATTAATCTCAAGTAATTCTGTAGACCAAAGCTACAAGACTAAAGCTATAACAAATGCGATCAGGCAATAAAAACTATGGTAGAAAGTCGAAATAAAGTCCCCTCAGCCCAAGAGACATTTTTCCAAATGGCTCAGGCAGCGGGCTTGCGTGGGCGACTGCTGATCACTGTGGGCATTCTGATGTTAGTCCGGTTAGGGATTTATTTGCCTTTGCCGGGGGTAGATCGGGTGCGGTTCACTGAATTAGCTAAAAGTAATGCGTTGGTTAGTTTCGTTGATATTTTCTCTGGTGGGGGTTTGTCCTTGCTGGGGATTTTTGCTTTAGGGATTATCCCGTTTATCAATGCTTCGATTATTATGCAATTGCTCACGGCGGCATTGCCCAGCCTAGAGAATTTGCAAAAAAATGAAGGGGAAGCAGGGCGGCGCAAGTTGTCCCAATATACCCGCTATGTGGCTTTGGGATGGTCTTTGTTCCAAAGCTGTTTGTTAGCGATCTGGATTCAGAATCTAGGGGCAGCGCTGCAACCAGGTATAGGATTTACCCTCGAAACCATGATTGCTTTGTCCGCTGGCTCCATGTTTGTGATGTGGGCTGGGGAAGTAATTACGGAAAAAGGCGTGGGTAATGGGGCTTCGTTACTGATTTTTATTAGTATCGTGGCCAGTTTGCCTAAGTCTTTGGGCGACACGATTGCTTTAGCCCAGCAGGATAGTTCCCGGGTTGGCGGCGTGGTGCTGTTGATGGTGATCTTCTTGGTGATGATTGTCGGGATTGTGTTTGTTCAGGAAGGGATGCGGCGGATTCCGATTATTTCGGCGCGGCGACAGGTGGGACGGAAGCTCTATCGCGAACAGGCTTCTTATCTACCGTTGCGCTTAAATCAAGGTGGTGTGATGCCGATCATCTTTGCCGCTTCGGTGATGGCGTTGCCGTCGGTGTTTGGGCAATTTTCTAATAATCCGGTTTTCATTGCTATTGCCACGTTTTTAGCGCCCAATAGTTGGGGTTACATCGGGGTGTATTTGTTCCTGATTGTGGCGTTTAGCTATTTTTATTCCACCTTGGTGGTGAATCCTGAAGATTTATCCAAAAATCTTAAGAAAATGGGTAGCAGTATTCCAGGGATTCGTCCGGGTACGGCCACATCCGACTACATCAGCCGCATTTTAAACCGGTTGACGTTATTGGGTGCGGTATTTTTGGGTGCAGTAGCAGTAATTCCTACGGCGGTGGAGCGAGCTACTGGAGTAACGACTTTTAGTGGGATTGGCGCAACATCTTTGTTAATTTTGGTCGGAGTTGCCATTGAGACATCAAAGCAAATCCAGACCTATGTTATTTCACAACGTTATGAGGGTATGGTGAAGCAGTAATGCCTAGAGTGATTTTGATGGGCCCACCAGGGGCTGGCAAGGGTACACAGGGTGAGGTTTTGGCGACGGAATGGCAAGTGCCTCGGATCGCCCCCGGAGATATTTTTCGGGCGGAGATCAAACAGGGTTCGCCGCTGGGGTTGAAGGTGAAATCCTTTAGCGATCAGGGTCGTCTGGTGCCCGATGAAGTGGTGATCGAGGTGATCAAGTCTCGTCTAGAACAGCCCGACGCGCAAAAGGGTTGGATTTTGGACGGTTTTCCCCGCACTGTGCCCCAAGCCGAAGCATTGCAGGGACTATTAGCCGAACTAGACCAGCCCTGTGATGCCATTGTGAACCTTGATGTACCAGAAGCGATGCTGGTGGAGCGGTTGAAGTTACGGGCAGTGGATCAGGGTCGGGCAGATGATACCGAAGAGGTAATTAAAAATCGCCTTGAGGAATATTATGGCAAGACGCAGCCATTGCTAGACTTCTACGGCAGTCAGGTTTTACAGGTGGATGGTACACCAGCCATGCCAGAAGTGACTGCCACCATCAAGCAACAATTGAGCTAGGGGTAAGTCATCTATCCTAAGCCACGTGCAATTTATTGATTAGCTTTATCCCCATTAACGGCCCATGCCCAATCAACAGTTTAAGCCGTAGGGGATTGGCTAAAAATCAAGCTACTACTAACGAAATGGATCAGGAGGTTCTTTGTCTAAACAAGATGCGATTGAGATGGAAGGAACGGTGACCGAATCATTGCCTAATGCGATGTTTCGAGTTGACCTCGACAATGGCTTTAATGTTCTAGCTCATATTTCGGGTAAGATTCGCCGCAACTACATCAAGATTTTGCCTGGTGATCGGGTGAAGGTGGAGTTAACTCCCTATGATTTGACTAAGGGACGGATTACCTATCGTCTGAAAAACCAAGGTGGCGGTCCGCCTAAGTCAAAGTAGATCATCAGGATTGGGCAGCCACTTAGTTGATTTCTCTCATGGTCAAAGCAACTTAAGGTAATATGGTTCATCCCAATTGAATCTACAAACTAAATCTAGATGCAATCCTAGATGTAATTTTATAGTCAATCAAATTAAGAATGGTACGTCTTGAAAGTAATAAATAATACCACCCCGTCAGGCAAAGCCTGCCACCCCTCCAAGGGAGGGGAATTTTAATCTTCTCTGTAATTCCCCTCCTTTGGAGGGGTACGCCGCAGGTGGGGGGTGGTCAAGTGCTTTTAATGTGCCAAAATAATTTTAAATGACTATATTTTTAGAATAATAGAATATCGCTGGGCAGTCCATCATGATGAAGAAAGGGCTGCCCTTTGGTTTTTTCGGGGCTTTTTGAGATTTTTAGGGAAGGAAAAAGATGCATGAAAAATTAAATAGGGGCATAGCGAGTTATTTGCTTCTTATGCCCAATCTTCCTGTCCTTCATCTTGACTAATGAAGACTTTCCCAACTTGATGTATTTCTCTGGTTTTAGCGTACAAAGTTTCTATCGTAAAACCCCATTGCGTGATCAGTTTCTGTAAATCCGTTTGAATATCCCTCGCACCCGGGAAGCCATCATAACGAATGCATAACCGCGCCAGATCAGCGATATGTCTCTCTGTGGGCGTGGTGTGGCGTAATAGTTCATTGACTACTTGCCGGTCTTTGGCGTATTGAGGGTGACGTTGATCTTTGCGTTCAGCCATGAGGGGTCAGATTAAAGCGATAGTGAGGCAATCATACAAGAAGCCCTTCTTTTAAGATATTTTCAGAAATCTTAGAAGAAGGGCAAAAATTATTTCAGCGAATGCAGATAGAGCGTTATGCTATTGAATTTTCCGCTGGTTGCTGTCTAAGACCCGTTGTGTTTCAGGACTAGGCTGGTAGGTATAGCCCCATGACGAGTTATTTTGGCTATCATCAAGGATTCGAGGGGTAACAACAATAACTACCTCACTGCGTTCATTAATGGTTTGATCATTACGGAACAGAGCGCCTAAGAGAGGAATATCACCTAAAATAGGTACTTTGGTAGTAGATTGACGATCCGAGTCTCTAATTACCCCAGAAATAATTAAAGTCTGTCCATCTCTGAGGCGAATTTGTCCAGAATTGAGTGTCCGCTTAGATAGAGGCGTATAAGAAGTAGCAATCCCTTGAATAGTTCCTAAGGAAACTTGTGTCGCTGGTGCTTTAATATCGGGCGAAACCGAAAGGGTCACAAATCCATTATCATCTACACGAACGATGCGAATATTCAGGGCTAAACCAGCTTCTTCGCGCTTAATTTGTTGGGCAGGGAGACTCTGGGCGATACCGTTGATTGTCACAGATACCGTGGTAAAAGTAACTTCCGTCGCCACATCTTGAGTCAAACTGATCTTGGCTTCTTCACCTTCTTGCACTGTCAAAGTAGGATCAGTCAGTACCTTGCCACGGTTATTCTCCAGAGCAGCCGTCAAGCCAAGGGTTAACCTTTGAGTGCCGCTAGCGCCCGTTGGTGGAGTCGCAAAGTTTAAGAAAAAGTCACCTCCAAGTGCTCCGGTGGTAGAAATTGTGCCTCCGGGGGTTGATAAAGTAATATCACTGTTGAAGGTTTGATTATTAGAAAGTTGTACTTCCATCACTTTGACGTTAACCGCCACTTGCCGTCGCCGACTGTCTAGTCTAGCTAGTTGCGATTCGGCAAATTCAATTTGTTTTGGTGTACCAATTAAAGTCAAAGAATTAGACCGCTCCTCAGCAATTACCTGTAATCCTTTGAGTAAAGGTGAAGCTCCAGAATCAGGCGGAATTAATACGGTTTCTAGGGTTGGTACAGATTCTGTGGGGGTATTGACTACCGTGGCTGATGCTGAACCAATGGTGGCAGTTTGCACCCCTGGAATTGCTCTTTGGCGATTGACGACCCGCGATGCTCCTAAACCAATCAAATAAGCCGAAGCTTCACCCACCGTAATCTGATTTAAACGATAGCTTTTAGTTGCTAAATTCCGCAATGTAACCGGCAATCGGCTAGCCACAAAAACTGTATTACCAATGCGATTGGCATCTAAACCGGTAATCCGCAAAATATTATTGAAAACATCTTGGGCTGGTTCGTTCTCAATATCTAAACTAACCGGCTGACGAATCCCGCCACTGCTACCCGCTGCCGGAGCCGCTGCACCAGTGCTAGACTCTGCTGACACCACACTTAAATTAGCAATCCGCGCAATGAGAGTCAGTACCTCAATCGCCGGAGCATCCCGCAGGGTAATCCGTGGCACTCTTTCTGCTGTGCCTAAATTCACGGTTTCCGACTGAATGCGGTTAGTGGTCGTGGCAATATCCCCCACCGGCGGCGTAGTCAAAGGACGAAAGGCTGGTGCTACCCCCGGCACTCGCCCAGGCATTTGAGGTACAGTGGGGTTATTAATCGGTGGTACGGTGCTATTGCCAGAAGTGGCCGCCGGATTCGTGGTGGGATTGCCCGTTTGCGCCACCCGCGATCTGCCATCGGGACTGGTAATCGTAATCTGGGGCTGAAATAATGCCGCAGAATTTAGGGTCGAATTAGCGCCACTGGTAGCCTGTTGCCGTAATATGCCGCTACCGTTGGCTGTATCTGCATTAGCAGGATTCTGGGCAATCGTATTGGGGCGTGGGGGTTCTGCTGTGGCAGTAGGGGTTGCAGTATTAGCTTTATCTGTACCACCACCTTGGGCAATGGTAGTCGGTAAATTGACGCTAAACATCATGCCACCAGGCACATCAGCCCGATTTAAAGCATCTTTCGGGGCAACTTCAGCGGCGGTAGTCACCCGAATCTGCACCTGATTGGCCCCAGATTGAATCGCTTCAACACCAATCACATCCGGCGATAAATTGGCTTTAGCAAAAGAGGCATTGCCGCCTTTGAGTTGGAGTTGTGCCCCGTTCAAAATTGCGACCCAAGTCTTACCTTGACGGGCATAAGATATTTGTGGACGATCGCTGCTGGCGAAATTTAAGCCTAAATTCAAGCGATTCCCAGATACCTCCGCCGTGACATCAGTAATGCGGCTAGCCGCTTCGGGTAAGGGGGCGGGCACTGATGGGGATGCAGGCTGCGGCGTTGCTTGGGCATGGACTGAAGGAACCACCAAAGCCTGGGGGCATAGCGTCGCGACCAACAGCCAACTAGCTAATGATTTACCGTTCATAACCTAAAAACTCCTCTGAGCACCATGTAATGCATTTTGATAAACTAGTTTTTTGTGACCACTTAGCTTTGTAGAGAGCTTTGTAATGGGGCTTGATCATAGGGCTTATGCAACTGGCGGTTGCGACTGTTTTTGCCACCCGAAACACCACATACCTAAACCACAACCCAAAAGTTTATAGGTCTACAAACTTCAGGCGTACTTTTGACACAATTTATGAGGGCACAGCTTACCATAAAACGCATTTTTTGGCCGAACTATAAGCAAATTAAATTTTTATTAGATTTATGATTGGTTTATAGGGGATATTTTGCCTTAATATCCATTAAATTTTCGTTATTGCCCGTCCCCATAATTAAATCGCCGCAATTTCCTTGAGTCAGGGGAAATCACGGCGGTTTTTGGCGTTAATGGTTGTCAAATAATTTTTAACTAGTAATTCACCTTACGCAGATAGAAAATGTGCCCTCATCCCCCAGCCCCTTCTCCCAGAGCGGGAGAAGGGGAGCAAGAGTCATTTTTAAGCTTTTTTCTTGTTCCCCTCTCCCAAAAAGGGAGAGGGGCTAGGGGTGAGGGTC
>JBAXSK010000209.1:0-7704 GCA_037130765.1 Pseudanabaena sp. ELA607 | reverse complement strand
AGCTAAATCAATCGCTTCTTGTCCATTATAAGCCACCCCAATTACATCTAAATCTTTTTGTAATTTCAACATTTTTGTAATTTCAACAAATTACACAACCCTTCACATACTAGATGTTGATCATCGGCTAATAGCACCTTAATCATTGATTTTCGTTCCATACAAAAGTAATTATTATGACTTTTAAGCAAAGAAATTGGTTTTTTTCTTAATATTTATGAGCTATTTTTTTAATCAGGTGCAAGAAAACATACTCAATTCAATTATTTATAAACATTTGCCCCTAGTTTTGTACATTATAACTAAGCAAGTAAGTATACGGCAATTTTTGATCCCAAGCCATTACAGAAAAATCCAGAGCAAAGGGACAAAGACGATACCATAAGGGTGCAAACTATTTAGAGCATCCTCATCAGGAATAGCATTACAGCCAATTCTGCTCAAATTCACTATAATTGCCATAATCTAAAAACATCCCCAAAGTTAAAAAAATATGACAGTATCTTCGTTGAATTGAGGGCAGAAAATATTACAGCAGTTTCCGATCTAAACCAATACAAATATTCATGATAAAACCCTTGTCATGCTGATATTTTACCTGCTAATGAGATGTGCTGTAATATTTTCTAAACTGAATTTAATTATCATCTATCTCCAGTAAAATTTCACCCCGACCATGACAAAAACTGCAAGTCTCTTCCCGTTGAATTTCCGCTGAACAGTCTCTGATGGCAATATATCCTTTGCCTTCACAGTGTTTACAAGATAGGGTTTCTGGATGATTTTCCAGATGATCATTGGGAATTTGATTATTGATGGAATTTGCCATTGATGTAATTATTTGTTGATGATTAATAGATATTGTAGATTACCATCTGAAATAATAATTTATGAGAAATTCGATTTATGATTTAATATTATATCTAAGTTTCCTTCACATCACGGCGATAAACTTTCCCATTAGGAGCATGAATCACTGGTGGTAAAGTACTCTGATCAATCACCTGCAAAGTATTCATATCATAGGTGGTATAGGCTGTCTCTGCTTGATCTAGCTTAATGTCTACCACGGTCAGGGTATGGTTTGGTGGCAGGTTACCAGTGACGAGACGACGGGGCCCATCCCCTAAAACCCCCGCGTGTAATAATTCTAATTTGCCGCGATGACCGGGATAATAAGCATGATGATGACCGCTAACATAGGTGTGAACCTTATACTTCTCTAAAAAGCGGCGTAATTCATCGGCATCATCTAGGAAGTTACCATAATTATCTCTACCTTTGGCAATGCCATATAGAGGTAAATGACCAATCACAATGCGTAATTTAGCTCCCTGAGCCGCTTTACTACTCAAAGCCTGAGCCGCCCAATCCAGTTGGGTTTTAGTAATAGTAGCTGTGGAAGCATCCCAAACTAAATAGAAAATCTCATTTTGAGCGAAGGTATAATAAAATGGAAAGTCACCCCGATCAACAAAATTAATCTGCGGATCATGTAAACCATCGCGCCAATAAGTCCGCGCTGCCTCACGATCCGTTTGAAAAGTGAACTTCCCACCACTGGATAACGCCCCTGAGCCATCGTGATTGCCAACGGTAAAACCGAAGGGTAATTTAGCCGCTCTTAAAGGACCGCTGATATAACGATCAAAAGCTTGCCACATCGCATCAACTTCATCACGATTTAGAGATAAGCTTTGCGCAGCGACCATATCGCCCCCACACAACACTAAATCTGGTTCCCAATCAGGAATTAAACGGATTGCTGTTTTAACTGATTCCCGATAGTTAGTGGAACCATAGGCGCTGTTGAGATCGCTAATTACCACCAGACGTACATCGCCACGGGTTGGCGCATAGAGTCCTTTGGGGGCAGGTTTGAGATTAGCACTAGACCTAACTTTACTAGCGGTATTTGATGGAGCAGGGGGCTGACTGGCGCTGGGATTTGGGTTATTTAAGGCAGCGGGATTAGCAGCAGTCTGAGATGGAGCATAATTACGGAATAAAAAGCCTTGGGCTGCTCCGGCAATGCCACCGCCAAGGGCAATACCACCAAAAATAAATAGTTGTCGCCGCGATAGTTTTGCCATAAATTTACTACTAATTCTCTCGTAATTCGCCCAGAATTGAGTGCCGCTGCATCTTTATTAGACCATTATTAGACCATGTTTTAGTTCATGATTGATCTGTGACTAATTGATTAATTTTCGGTAATACAGCGTTGGCTAGTTTCCTGTAATACAAGGCTCTCGGCACTAGAGCTACTAACTAACTGAATCACCTTCACTACATCAATAGTGGCATTTTAGCCAAAATCTCTGATTGCCTATGTTACGATCAATCAAATTTGGGGCTGTAATGCCCTTTAAATATCAGGTAGCCATACCAAAAATGTCATAAAATTTGTGATCCTCAGGCTAAATTTTATGGCATTGATGGCGATCAATTTACCCTTCTTGCTGTCTTAAACTGAACCTATGTCTGTATTGCCTGCCATTGCTGTTCTTGCCATTTTGATTGTAGTCCACGAAATGGGTCACTTTTTCGCTGCCCGTTGGCAAGGAATTCATGTCAATCGCTTTTCCATTGGTTTTGGTCCTATCCTCTGGAAGTATCAAGGAAAGCGCACGGAATATGCTTTACGTCTCATTCCTTTGGGGGGGTATGTGGGTTTCCCCGACAATGACGAAGATAGTGATATTCCCGATCATGATCCTAACTTGATGAAAAATCGCCCCATTTGGGATCGCGCCATTGTGATTAGTGCTGGAGTGGTGGCGAATTTCATTTTTGCCTATGTGGTGTTGCTAGCGATGACTTTGTTAGTGGGCATTGGTACAGTAGATCAGCCCGGAGTGCGGATTGCTAAATTACTTGCCCCCGACTCCCCTGCTGCTGTGGCGGGTTTACAGGTGGGTGATGTGGTGCGTTCTGCCCAAGTGGGTGACAAAAATATTATTTTTGATACCAGTTTAACTACCCTCGAAGATTTTCAGAAATTAATTGCCAGCCATGCTAACCAAGAAATTAACCTGAGTGTAGCACGGGGTGAAAAAACTTTTGCCGTTCCTGTTTTGCCCCAAGGGGAAGCTAATCAAGGCAAAATCGGCGTGCGGTTGGATTTTACGGGTAAACCCCATCGTCGCCCAGTGCACAATCTGGGGGAAGCTTTTACTACGGCTACTACAGATTTTGAGCGCTTAATTGTGATGACTGTTTCTGGTCTAAAGCAATTAGTGACCAACTTCCAAAATGTGGCGGGGCAAGTTTCGGGCCCCATTGCGATTGTGGCGATGGGAGCGGAATTAGCTAAATCTGATGCAGCGGCTCTATTTGATTACACGGCAATTATCAGCATCAATTTAGCGATTATCAATCTATTGCCACTGCCAGCCCTAGACGGTGGGCAGTTAGTATTTTTACTGATTGAAGCGATCCGAGGCGGTAAACCGTTACCGATGGAATGGCAAGAGAATGTCATGCAAGGCGGCTTAGTATTACTCTTGGGCTTAGGCGTATTGATGATTTTTAAAGATTCTTTTGGACTACTGCAACAAAGCGGATTATTAAATTCTCTATGAATTTATCAGCAAACTAGTCTTTAGTCTTAGAAAATTAGTGCATAACTAGATAATTACCGGATATATATAATTTCTTTGATGATATATCCGGTAACTATCTTTTAATTTTTATCGTATACATCATAATCATGAATCTAATCAAACCAAGGCTGAGATTAAGTTTAAGCTTACCATCCCTATTAGTTTCCCTAACCATTGTCGCCATAGGATTGCCCCATAATGCTGATGGCGCTCAACCAGCGACTATTGTGAAGATCCCTGCGATTGCGTCTGCCACCTGCGAAGAAACTATTAATAGCACAAAAGAAGAACTGAAAAACAAAGGCTTTTTCGTTCCTTGGCGTAATCCGCGCACTGGTATAACTCAACCGAAAGTAAATATTGATCCGAATCTGATTGACAATAATTACTATAACTATCCTCCCGAACGTCCAGAAACCGTTAACTTTATCCTCGGTAATGTCGATAATCTCTATAGCTCGCCCCGTTATATGGTGAAACTGTCGGCTAAAATCATGGCCCAATGCGAAAAGGTGGGGATGGTACGATTTACCTATTGGTGGGAAGGTTGGGCAGAGGTAGGTTACTTCCCTGATGGAACCGCCCGCACTTTTATCAACATTTACGATAATAGCTTGGAGCGTCTGGAAGCCTTCAGTCGTTTATTTGAAACTCCTGCTGGCAAACGACGTAAGTTTCAATGGGGCTACTACTTTACGCCGTAATTCGGATATTTCAGATATTAATTATTAATGATCAAATCCCTATGGTGCGGATATTATGTCTGCCAATAATAGAACCTATTACATCTCTTCTCTATAGGTTCTATTATGAAGTAGAAAGTACCTCCAAAGCATCTAAAGCAGATTGCGGAAACTTCAATCGTGGTAAAAACCAGTGTTGCTGTGCCTCCCGATATTCTGCAATCAATTGTCGTTGGCACAAACTAACCAAAACATTGATAGATAAATCCTTAGGGTGTTTATCCATCTGCTCTAGATACTTTTGTTCCTCAATACTCAAACTATCTAATAATAACTGTTGATCCCTTACCTGAATCGCTTGCAGCCAGGCTAAATGCAACGGCGGCTCTTGATATTGCAAACAGGCATGGAACAATCGTAAACATAACCGCAAATTGCCGCCACTATAAAGGCACAGATAGAATAAGATGCTCCGTTGCTGAAATAATAAAGGCATCTGCTCTAGCCTTTGGGTTGTGGCAATATTAGGGAAAGCTCGCGACAGAATTAACTCCTGCATTTTCGCAAATCCAGCTAAATCAGGGGTGTAATCGGAATGCCATAAACGCACCATCGGTAAAAAGTGATAACTGCCATTACGGAACTTACTGCGAATCAAATCCGCTTCAGGACGCAACACTGTTGGCACAGTATAAACCAGATGACAGGGGAAAGTTTGTAACAGGTCAGCATTCTGATAAAACAATTCTTCCGCTTGCTTGGCAGAACCCATGCGATCTAAATTATCGACTAGAATCACTAAACCCTTCTTCCCTAAATGCCGTAATCTTTCATTGGTTAATGTCGCTGCCTCTTCACACACAGTGCGGCTGATGCTCTTGAATTGACTTTCGGCATAGTTGCGCAGACTTTGGCGTAATTCCGCATTCTCCCGCAAAGCCATCACTAAATGTCCCAGATGCCTTGATAGAATATCCACCCCCGTCGGCACAGCAATATGTAACCAATTCTCTAAATTTTGGACTAAATTACTTAAATAAACGTACTCCCCTCTAATTCCCGAACGTTCCATTTGTTTCAGCCATTGATAAATGACCATGAGCCACACTTCATAAACCGTGACATCCTGCAATTCCAAAAAAGCATCGCTCTCAATATAAACCACCATAAAACCTTGGGCTTCTAATTCATGACGCAATCGCCATAGTTCAGTGGTTTTGCCACAACCGCTATAGCCACTGATTAAATGACAAGTGGGTTTATTGGCTGAAAGGGCGATGGAGCGGCGCATCCGCAAAACCACCGCATCACCTCTGACACCACTAAAATCTATATAATAAGGACGATCATGGCTATTAGTGAAGTCTAAGGTATGGGAAGGGTTCGCCACGCGCAACAATTCAGCTAAATGAATCATAAAAAATCTGATTTCCTTAATCCTAGCGAAATAGCGTATAAGTGGCACAGACGCGGCACATTTGCCACCGGTTTACTTCACCTTGGGGGCAATGGCGCTGACATTTAGGGCAATGCACCAAAGCGATTTCTTGCTGCTTCACCAATTTACGCCACCGTTCGAGGGCTTCTAGGGCATTTTCCGGTGGTTTAGCGGGTAATAATGGGCTGGTCACCGGTGGATTGATAAGCTGTGAATTTAATTGATTGTCTAATTGATTGTCTAATTGATGATTCGCCGTGATTTTAGTTACTGGGGAGGATAAAACTGATCCTAGCTGTGATGAGCGCTGTCCTAGTATCAATTTCTTAGAGGATTTAATATTTCCGGAATCAACATTGCTTAAACTAACATTTCCTGAATTATTATTTTTCAAGGTAATACCACCTAAATTAATTTTGTACCAACTAGGATGAGCCGACAAATCCGGTTTAACTGTAGTTTTCTTCGCCCGTTGCGTCGCCCATTTTGCCGTAGAAAAACGAATATCATCAATGGGCAATAGACTGGCTTTACCTAATTGTTGATTAATCTTCTCTAATAATCGTAATCGTTCAAAAGTCAAGGCATTAGCCCAAATTGGTGAGGAAACATTCACATATAAAATCCCTTTAACGACGGTTTCTGGTTCCGACTGTTGCGCCACCGAAGCCCCCACCAAGTCAGTCCAATAATTGTGGATGTGCAGCAACCGACAACGCTGCTGCCAAGTCGTTTGATTAGGTAATTGACTAAGAATCTTACCCACAGTTGTCCAAGCCATAGAATTTACCCTGATTGAGATTGAGGCGATTAGATTGAAGTGAATCTAAGGCGCTGGGATCTTTGCTGATTTTCTGCGCCTTTACTGCATCTCTGTTACTGAATCTGAACTGAGTAAATATGTTTTATGCCACTGACTGCAATGCAAAAAAAGTATCAAAAATTCCAAAGCCAACATTATTAATTTTAGTTTGCAAGTTATCCAAAAACTCATGCAAACCTGATTGAATAATTTCATCGACGGTGACAAAATCTAAATCACAACGCAATTGGCTAATGCTGCGTTCTACTTTATTTTGCCAAGTCCCCAAAGCTGTGCCGCTAATTTGATAAATGGAACGTTCAGCATTAAGAATGCAAGATAATGCAGAGCGAGGAAATTCCCGATTAAGTAGCATGAAATCCACTACTCCCGGCGGCGTAATGCGTTGCTGTCCATACTTGCGATACATCTCATAAGCACTGGCAGACTTCAAAAGCGCAATCCATTCTAACTCATCTAGAGTAGAACCAACATGGGAAACCGTGGGCAATAAAATAAAATATTTGACATCTAGAATACGAGAAATCTTTTCGGCTCTTTCCAAAAAACGCCCTACTAAGCCAAAATGCCATGCTTCATTATGGGACATCGTGGCATCCATTATCCCCGCAAATAGATGACTAGTCAGCTTGATCTTGTCCAAAAAACCATGCAGATTAGCAACGATCTCCGATTGATTTTTAGGCGTAATTGATTCTACCCACAAATAAAAATCGTTGACTTGTTCCCACAATTCGGAGGAAATAATCTCGCGAATGGAACGGGCATTTTCTCTAGCAGCACGCAAACAAGACCGAATTGAATTAGGATATTCTGTATCAAAGCAGAGGAAGAAAATCACATTTTCCATAGTTGCTTGACTGTATTTATCGTAAAAATATTGATTATCCCCTGTGGTCATGACCAACGGCTGCCATTGTTGCGGCAACCCAGAAGGTAAGTCTAAAGCCAGTTGCAGATTTACATCCACAAATCGCGCCACATTTTCGGCTCGCTCAATATAACGATTTAGCCAATAAATAGAGTCGGCAACACGACTAAGCATAAGGTTTAATTAGGGTAATGGATTAATAACATCAAGCAACTTCTTAGGCAATATGATATACGACAAACCCATAGTGATGCAATTAAATTACTTGACACAAAGATTCTCAT
>JBAXSK010000208.1:0-7772 GCA_037130765.1 Pseudanabaena sp. ELA607 | reverse complement strand
AACGGGCTGGTTTAAGGATTTCGGAGTTAAGTAACTGTTCTACGGGTACGGGCATGGTTTCATGGCGATATGAGCTAAACCTATTTTACCTAAACCTGTTTTATATTTAGCGAGATCTCTATGTCGGTTCAGGTAGGCACTTTGCTCTGTCTAGCTTGCAAGTTGCTAAACCACTGCTGTTTAGAGCAACGCTAATCTAACATTGCTGCTCATACCTCGTCTTCAGGAATTTGATCTTGACTGCAACCAGCACAACCACAAGCCGCACCAGCCTCAAAATCAAACAACATATTCCCAAAATGTTCTTTAGATAAAGTTGCTAATTTATTGTATCGGTACTCAATTCTCTCTGAGGTTAGTGGCTCATCTATAGGAGTGTGATGAATAAAACAGCCAGCTATATCTTGACAGAACTTGGCATAAT
Organism: Pseudanabaena sp. ELA607; assembly: GCA_037130765.1. Taxonomy (GTDB): domain Bacteria; phylum Cyanobacteriota; class Cyanobacteriia; order Pseudanabaenales; family Pseudanabaenaceae; genus JBAXSK01. The sequence continues at coordinate 7,348 of JBAXSK010000208.1, read as the reverse complement.
CTATTGTATATAGAATAGCGGCGTGCCAAATCCCATCAACGGCTTTACTTGGTACAGGCAGTTTTTTTCTAGTAACAGCCGCCAAATAAAGAAAATTTCTATACTGAGGCATGACTTTATCAACATCAATATTCGGTTGGTATGTCCTTACCGAATTTTCAAGCTTTGTGAGATCGTAATCCCAAACCTTTTGAAAAGTTTGAACCTTAATTGGATCGCTATATAGAGGAAAAGTCATTTTTTTAGGGTGAAATACTAAAATTACTATATTCATAAGTCTAACCAAGTTAGAACTTGGTGTAAGACAAACATTATACTAAAACACTCTAAAATTTATTCATCAGTTGCACCTAATGCTTTAAGACATTCTTTCTGGGATTGATTTAAGCCCTTGGAATGTGATATTTTCAAGTCTTCATAAGGTCTAGCATTCTTAAATTTCCGCAAATGTCTTTTTGTTTGCCGATCCATAATAACTACTACTTCACTATCGTCAACAATTGCACGGGTTACTATATTCCCATCGTTTGTAAATGCTAGAGAAGAGGGCTGAGATGTGGATACATCATACCAATTTATACATTCTTTTGTTTCAAGATTCCAGATACGCACTTTCCCATCATTACATCCGCCCGCAATAAGCTTGCCATCATGACTAAAAGCTAGAGACCAGATTTTAGAAGTTGATTCTGCTTTCAAAGTAAATAGGCACTTTCCTGATTTAACTTCCCATATAAAGATATGATCCCCATCACCAGCAGTTGCAAGCGATGTATTTTCAGGGTTAAATGCTGTAGCAAGAACCCATCTTCCTTTACTATCACCATACATATTTAATGTCTGAAAACATTTTCCAGTTTCAACATTCCATACCTTGGCGGAACCATCATAGCTTCCACTTGCTAAAAATTCACCTTCTCTACTAAAAGAAACAGACCAAACTCTGTCTTCATGTCCTTCTAAAATTTTAATTAGTTCGCCTGTATAAATATCCCATAGACAAATCGTATGATTATTACTACCAGTTGCAACTATTTTTTTACTAAATGCAAGTGAAAATATTTTGTCTTTGTGACCTTTTGACGACCAAATACTTGTACCATCTTCAGCCATCCATAGGTGAAACAAATTATCGCCTCCCCCCCCAGCGAGAAACCTGTTGTCTGGACTAAAAGCTACAGACCAAATCCAATTACCATTACAAAAAATTTCTATAGGGTTCTTATCTGGCAGATCAATTTTCCATATGCGAACCTTAAAGTCTTCACAACTTGTAGCTAGCAATTTATTATTGGGACTTAGGGAAAGAGATTTTATCTGGTTGTTAAAAGACTTGATAGTTCTTACACACTCATATTGATTATGTTTATTCCGATCCCAAATTTTTAACACCCTATTTTCACTACCAGTAGCAAAAATCCATTTATCTGTCGCACTATCTCTAATTACATCCATTGCATAAACACGACATTCATGTCCCTTAATAGTAGTCACGTCATGACTATCTGCATTTTCTTTTCTACTACTCCACACACTAATAGTTCCATCAGGTCTTCCACTAGCAATTTTGCTATCACCTTCTATAAACAAAACAGACAAAACCTTTTCTTTCTGTTCACATATTTCCCTAAAACACTCACCACTAATAATATCCCAAATGCAAATAGTCCCATCATCAACACCAGTGACAATAGATTCTCCATTGTTACTAAAATTTAATGCCGAAATTAATTTTGTATCGTCATCCAAAGTCAATGTATTGATCTGATTTTTCGAGTCCATATCCCAAAGTATAACTACGTTATTATCCGTGCTGGCAAGCATTTTTGTGGCATGGCAAAAGGTAATATGACAAATTTGACTTCTGTGGTTACCGAGAACATCGATTTTTTTTAATCTATTCAAATCCCACACATTTAAAGCACCTTTATCTGTTGCAGTTACTATAGTTTGGTTGTCAGTAAAAGCAACTGATAGAACTCGTCCACTTTCTTCTAAGTCTCTAATATATTTAGCTATACCATTATTTACATCCACTTCCCAAATTTTAAGAGTACCATCCTTACTGCCACTGACAGCTTTTTTGCCATTTGGGCTGAAATCAAAAAAATTAACCCAATCTTTATGCCCAGAGAGAGTATCTACGAGCATCCCATCATGAACCTTCCATATTTCTATAGTATTGTCTGTGTTTCCCATCCATATAAATTTTCCGTTTGGACTAAACTTGAGTGAGTTAACTTTGCCTAGTCTGTCTGCAAAAGAAGAGTTGGATAAATCACAATTAGAAAAATCTACACCTCTCAAATTCACATCTTTGAAGTAAGCTTGCTTAATAACTAAGTTACTACAATTCAGTTTATCTAGATTGCCTCCGATACAAATGAGTAGATTTAAAAGATTGCCAGCAAGATATCCTGGACGTGAGTGAAATGAGTTGATTTTTTGAAGATTTTCTATAACTTTTCTAATCTTTTCTTGAGCCGTGTCACCAAATACAACTCGAAGTTTATGGATTAATGATTCAATTATTAGACGTGTCTGAGTTTCGCGGATATAGTCTTTTGAAGTGGCTTTCAACAGTGCTATGCGATTGATGTAATTATATTTTTCTGCATCAATTACGTCACAAGGTGTATCTTTACTTTGACTGCTTCCATAATCCATAATTAAACTAAATAGTTCGTTATAAGTTATCTCTTCAAGTTTGTTGGTGACATACTCCATAACTAGACTATGCAGAGTGAAACAGTTTCTTGTTATTTCTATCAACGAACGCCTTGTGAGAGAAAGTATGGTGTCTATTAAAGTTATAGAAGAAGAATCTATATCAATAATATCCTCCTGCAATTCAGCATATACAACTGGCTCACGCATAACAGACAGCCAGAATAATACATCTTTTTCATGAGAGGATAATCGCTCAAATTGACTGTCTAAAAGATCTAGAATCGTGTCGAATACAACTTCATCTGCATCTAAAAACTCTTTTATATTACGAAATACTCCATTTTTAATGATGGCTGCGACTTGTTGTAATGCAAAAGGATTCCCACTGTATTTATCTCGAAGATCTTCTAAATCCTCAATATGTTTATCTGAAATTTCTATCTCTTTTGAACGCAATATTTTCCAAGCATCTATAGCTGACAATCCATCTAGATTGATTATTTTTACAGGTAATTCCTTATCCACCATACGCATGATTTCTTTTGGAGTTTCCCTGCTAGTGATGAGTAAACAACTTTGATGTGATGACTGACCAATTATTTCAAAGAATTTTTTGTAATTTTCATAATCTTCCTTATATTCACCGCCTTGTACTCCTGCTTGAAATATTGTTTCTAAGTTATCGAGAACTATTAGGCAAGATTTATTTTTTAAGCAGGGGAGAAGTAATGTCAGTAAACTATCATCAGATGAGCTGTCTGAAGTTATTAGACCGATTGATTGACTGTGAGATATGGATTGGATTATGCCTTCCAATAGTTTAGTTAAGGGAATCGCATCCCGTAAACTTCGCCAAATAATAAAATCAAACTTACCTTGTAAATTTTTAATCAACTGGATTGATAAGTGCGTTTTTCCAATACCACCCATGCCCGCGATCGCGATAACGCGCTTCTTGTCCCTAAAAATTTGTGCCTCTAGTTGTTCCAATTCCTTGTTTCGACCAACTAAAGCCCCCATGTCAGGAATTTCGCCTGAAATACTAGCCTTATTTTTTTCTTGAGAATCTTTTGGATTTTGTGAATTGGACATCATCAGGCTTTCAATGACTATCTGAATGTTCGTCTTATTTATCTCTACCTTAAAGGTATCGGTTAGTACCTTAAATAATTTTGGACCAGCAGATTGCATCAAATAGGTGATTTTGTATTCTTTCTTACCTCGCTTTTTACTCATCTCAACCATCTGAGCATAGGTTAAGCCTAGCCACACACCTTCTAGCACAAATATTTCCCCCTCGTTCAAAGGGCGATTTCTACTCGCAAATACCGCCTTATCAATAAAACGAAGAGCTTCTTGGCTAATTTCAAAAGATTTCATGGTTTTCGCAGATATTAGTAAAGTCGTACCTTATCTTGTCTTAACTATTGTTTAGTCGTGCTAGGTGAGCATACGATCTTACAGTAAAACTATTATACCTCAAACTTAATTTTATCAAAACTCGCATTATATTAGTCTTTAAGCCTGTCTTTCAGTAAGTATTTAGAGCGCTATCTAAATTTTTAAAACCATTTTAATGATTTTTTGTGTCGTCAATCAAAACATATAACACCAAAAATGCTTGATCACAAAGGTCTTACACGAAATGTTAACCTCGCAAAAAAATAGTTTGACAAAAAAGCTAGGTAGCTTATACTAAGTACAATCTTAAAATGATTTTGCCTCAAAACATTTAAATGTGTAGAGCGGCATATCTGAAAAAGGTGGCAGATGCTCCTAGCGTTGTCTTGATCAATGAAAGAGTAGCTAGCCAATTTCAATCTACTCTTTTCCAAAAAATTCAAACAGAATTCAATTCTCCATAGCACAAGTAAAATAATAACCTTGAGGTCTTTATGAAATATCAGTTTGCGGCAAAACGTCAATTTCTTGCGATCGCCACCGCCGCCGCTTTTACCACCCCAATTCTTGTTCCCCCAGCCAACGCAGAAACCCATCGTATCAATCGTAACTATGTAGGTTCCCTCTGCGTCACAGTCCCAGTTCAAAATAGAAGTAATATCAGAATTCAATGGGGCAACTGGAACGCTTCCGTCAATATTGCAGATGCACAAGCGTCTTCGAGACGCTCTCCCTCTGGCTCCGTGAGTGCTGGAGTTCCAGGCGCAGCAGGTATGCTCTTAGCCTATGTTACCACTAGCTACAGCGCATATCAGCTTCTAGTTGATTCTACCCAACCCGCCTATCTTCAGTTTGAAGCTCGTGGTAAGAATGTAGAAAACATCGATATAACGGGAGTACCTCACTCAATTCGGACAGGGAAGTGCGGCATTAACGGTGTCAGCGTAAACTCCATCATTCGTTTGTAGAAACTGACTCCTAGTAGATTGATTTCTACTCGATTCCATATAAGTTTCAATCTAATTGAAACTTATATGGATAGTTACTTATCCATTTTCCCTAAACAAGAGGTTGCTTGATATGTCCAATAGTTGTGATGATAGTGTTCCGTCCCAGATTCTTCCCTCACCTGAACCAAACAGGTTAGCAATTGTAGTTCAGCGAGATTTAGAGATTGGACCGAAAGCTAATGCGATCGCAATTGTGTCTGGAGGTTTGCAATGCGAGGCATTTGAAACAGCTATTCCCGATGCGTCTGGCAATTTCCACGCAGCGATTCGATGGAATTTGGTTGTTTTGCAAGCTAAGTCTAGCAGCCAATTGCAAAAATTACTTTTAGCCGCCCAAGAGCATCCTGTTAAAGCGGTTGCATTTGCAAAACTTGGTCAGGATTTGAGTAATAGCTTTGCATCTTACAAAGAAATGGTTGCCTCATATCAAACTCAAGAATTTGAATTGATTGCCGTTGGATTGTTTGGCAACGACACTTTTGTAAGAACTCTTACCAAGTCATTCTCAATACTGAAATGATTTTTGACAAGCTCAATCTCAAAAAACTTAAGTTTTTTGAGATTGAATCCTATTTTTTGCGTTACTTTCACGACTTACTCAAGATGATCTTTGGAGCAATATGATGAAACGAATTATTGGAACTTTGGGTCCATCGGGAACTTGCAGCGAAGAAGTTGCATGTGACTATATTCATTATCAAGGTTGGCAACTGGAAAGTTCTTTACAGCTATTCCCAACCTTTGAGGATGCAATTGGTGCATTGTTTACAGAGCGTGTTGATCGGGTAATTGTTCCTGCTGCTTATACACGCTATAACGAAATTGTTTTCAATAACATTGATCGGCTGGCTGTTTGTGAGGTTTTATATTCAAAAACGCCAGCTTTTCTTTTAGCTGCACAGTCTGGATTTCAAAGTCAAAATAATCATCGCCCCTTACTAGCTTGTCACAGAGCGCCTTCTCCATTGTTACAAAAATTAGACTTTGATTTTGAGTTTCTTGAAGTCACATCTAATGCGATCGCAGCACAACAGCTAAAAGAAGGTCAAGTTGATCTATGTATTACTAATGAACGTGCTTTGAATGTGGCAAATTCAAAGCTTGACAGCGACCAAAAACTTCATGTATTGCAGTATTTTGGCTCGATTGAAATGGTATGGATTGTTTTCGAGCGAAAACAAAATAACGCTTTGAGCAGTTTCTGGATTGGTTGTATTCATGATGCTATTTCCAATCCAAGCGTTTTTGAAAAAACATCTGATTTGGTAGCTGCTTAATGAGAGGATTAACAAGCTTTTGATTGATGGTACTGTTTTGTCTATTAGTCAAAAGCTTGAAATTCTTAGATGTCCATAAATTTTTACCTCATCTCCAACAAAGCTTTCAGGCTTAATCGCTAAAATTGCGCGATTTATCTGATGCTTTAGGCGATAGCATCTCTACTGAATCAGAATCAAGAACACCGCCAAAAACATGAAGCGGCTAAAGAGAGAAAGCAGCGCTTATCTATCTAGGGAAGTCGAAGAACTGAAACAGGCTCTCGCTCTATCTAGAATCGAAGCAACCAACGAATATGAACGCTTTTTTGCAGCTTATCGAAAGCTGCTCAAAGACAATCCCAACATGGTTAGAGAATTTAATGAACTCTATCCCCTATCCAATTATCATAATTCAACTTCTGCTTCCGATCAATCACTGAATGGTCATCGTCAACCTAACCATCTAGTTTTGCCAACATCTTTTGAGATCGAAAACTAAACTTTACTAACCTGAGATACGGACATGCACAAGACTAAGCAACATAGATTCAGTAAAATTTTTAGGCATACTTTTAAGGCTTGTGCGTTTTACATAATGCTTTGGGCGATCGCGATTTTAGCCCTCTTAATCGGCGCTCTGTTTGACTTCTTTCAAGCGATCGCAAGTCTAGTCTTTCCAATAATTCCCAACCTTCTAAGATTAGGATGTATTCTCACCATTGCTGTTATCGTAGCCGTAGTTTATGAAGGCATTCGTCAGGATATTAAGCGCGATGACTGAATCTTGCGATTGGAGTGATATATCGATTGGTATAAATGTTTATTACAGCGATCGCTTGGACTCCACCGCAAATAAATCAGTTTTAGTTTCGCGTAATTTTGCGGATAGGTCGGGTGGAGGTAAATAAGCGCGATCGCATAGCTGTCCATCCTTAGAATTAATAATGCTGTACAGGATGATATGTCCCAAGTTGGACGCACCTACCTCATAAATTTCAGGATAGGTGA
>JBAXSK010000207.1:0-7843 GCA_037130765.1 Pseudanabaena sp. ELA607 | reverse complement strand
TATTTGTCAGACGATCAGCGAAAGATTTGAAAAAACAAATTCTACATCAGCTTCTATTAATCCCTACAGCTTGTGTCATGCTCCTGACTAATGTAGGGATTTTTGATGTGGATGCCTACCAATCATCTCAGCGACTAGCTAATTTGGATGCGAAGGATAAACATTACAGTAGTAAGAATCAACCGAGTAACTATAATAACCGCAATGTCAGAAAGCGAAAAGAGGATGTAGCGCAAATTGCCCGCTCAATTACAGTGCGGGTTATATCTGGTGATCGGCGCGGTTCAGGAATTCTGATTTACCGGCGTGGCAATAACTATGATGTGATCACCAATGCCCATGTGGTTGATGCCACTAAACCAACCGCCAAAATTATGACTGTTGATGGTGTAGTTCATTCGGCTAGAATTGTTAAAGAGGCTAAGTTTCCTAATCAAGATTTAGTTTTACTGCAATTCACGGTTAAACCGAAGGTAACATACCGAATTGCTAATTTAGGGAATTTGCAAAAATTGCGAATTGGGCAAACTCTTTATGCCGCAGGATTTGCCAATGATTTGCGATTAAAAGAGCATCAACGCTGGCAATTTCTCTCAGGCAAATATACATTACAATTAACTAAACCGTTAGAAGCTGGATATAGTTTAGGTTATAGTAATCGCGTGCGAAAAGGCATGAGTGGTGGGCCAGTAATCAATGAATTAGGAGAGGTAGTAGGAATTAATGGTCGCCATCCCCAGCCGCTGTGGGGTAATCCTTATGTTTTTACCAATGGCGAACCGGTATGCGAACCTTTATTGCAATGGATGCGACAATTGAGTTGGGCGATTCCGATCACAACCGTTTATCAATATTTACCTAAATTAGTACCTAAAGCGAGCGCAAGAGGAGAAACTTTGCGAACATTAGGTAATTCTCAATTAGAGCAGATGGGCAGATTAGTGTTAAATTGCCAAGTACCACGCTACTCCCTAACCGAGTTACTCAAAGCTGAGTTACTGCAAGATGATGATGTATTGATTGATGTAGCAGTAATTTTGCCCCATTTATTATCGATGTTAATGCCTACAAGTGATACTGATTTGGCATTGGTTGATAAGGATCAAAGTCACTCTTTTCTAGTTGGATTAGAATTCTAGGATATGCTTCCCAAGTAAATTCCAATTCAACCTACTGAACGTGATCCGTTTGCAGATTGAGGGGTTCAGGTAGAGTTTGCATCCTTTCTTGAGAAATCGCTCCAGCCTTCGTGAGAGTTACAGCTATGGTCGGGGTGTGCCCAATACCAACCCAAAGGAAAAGGCATAGAGCAAACCCAAGCCACAGGGTCTGAATTGATTTATTTACTAACATGGATTCCTCCTGAAATGGATCTAACAGCCCTAACACCAGGATTGTTCTGCCGGAGGATTGTGCAGTAACTCGCGGATATTGGCTTCGATCACCCGGTAACCTACATTGCCGTTGAGTCTCTGCCGTCCTTCATTGAAAATCAGGGTAGGGCTGACCGTAACTGAATGTTCTTTAACCAAGTCAAAATCCTTGGAGAGTTGAGCGTATGCCTCGCCACTATCGATCTGAGCTTGGATAGCAGCAATGGGTAAACCCAAGTCTTCCGCAATTGCAAATTGCACCTTACGATCAGAAATGTTTGCTAGTTGAGTAAAAAATACTTCCCGAAATGCCCATGTCGCTTTTTGAAATACCTGTTGATCTTGCTCCACTAAACCCTTTAACTCAAGTAATTGAATTGCATGGAGAAACAAATGGCAGGATGTAGATGAAGAGGGAAGCACCTTAGTCCAAACATCAGGATGCAGGGTAATGTGATCAAACTTTTGCGCAACCTCCTGAATATGATTTCCATATCCTTGGAATCCCCCCCGATCACGCCATCGGGCTTCCAATTTTTCATAGGCATTTCCAAAAACGGAGACGAAATGCGGCTCGATCTCAATCTGATCTTGAAAAGTTGCTTTCAACTCATCTAGACGGATCTGAGCAATATAAGCCCAAATGCAGAGGACATCAGAAAAGTAAAAAATACGAATAGGTTCCATATCACCATCACCTGAACAATCTTGAGTGGCAGAGGAGCCGGACCCCGCACCACCGACCCATCTGGTGCATAACGAGAACCATGACAGGGACAGTAAATTACCCAGCACTGACCTGAGTACAGGTAGAGTGTGGGCTTTCAATAGCCCTGAGATGATCTGCGAATGTTGCAAAACAATCTCGAACCTTCAGGCTTATTTACGGAAGCCCCAAGAGCAGAAATATTTTTACTGCCGTTTAAATCAGCGTCACCTTTCCAACCACAATACCCACAAACAAATCTTTTCCCATTCCTGTAGGACTCGCCTTTTACGGGATGGATATGATTGCATTTATGGCAGATCTGACTGGTATACGCAGGATTAACAAACAAGATCTTGACACTATGTTTTATAGCTTTGTAGACAAGGAACTGGCGCAATTGGAAAAAAGCCCAGCTATTGCTAAGTCTGCGCTCTTTCTTGCTTCTAGGTTGTTTGTTAGTCCGATCCCTAATTCCAGTCAAATCTTCCAAAGCAATAATTTGGTTTTTAGATTGAGCGCTGGTGACAATGCGATGACTAATAGTATGATTTACCCAAGACTGAAAACGCTTTTCCTTGCCTGACAACCGTTTCAGCAATCCTCTACATCTACGTCTAGAACTGCGAGTGCCTTTCGTGGCTTTTTGTTGGATATTTGCTCTCAACTTGGCATAGTGATTTCTAACTTTGGTAATTTCTTTACCGCTAAATTTATCTCCTTCAGAAGTAACAGCAATATCAGTCCTACCCAAATCGCAGCCCAAAATTTCATCGCTTGGAGGCGGCTCGGTTGGTTGAGATTCAAGCTGAATATTGAGATAGTAACTACCATCTTTACGCTTGCACAGAGTCGCAGTCTTAGGATTTTGACCTTTCAGTAATCCAAGTTGATAGTTTCCTATAGCCAATGGAAACCTTTCTCGACCACCAGTAGTAGTCAGGCTTACCGTCCAGTCTTTTTCCCTGAAAGAGAAAATACGAGCATCGTAAGTGACGCTAGTAGGCGCAAACCCAGTAACGGGCTTACCATCTTTTTTGGCGGTCTTTCTGTTGCCAGAAACCCGTCTAATCGCATGGATCGCCAACTGAGCCGAAAGCCCAAACATATCTCTAACATTGTAATACACCAAAGACTGCATTGCCAATTCATTCATCAGAGTTGGCGGCACAGTTTGGTTCACATACTCGCAAGCTTTAGCGAACGCATGAAGAGTTGCATCAATTTTGATGGACTGTTCGGGCGACACTTCAAGCTTGCAAGATACTGTCAGGACTTGTTTCATAGTACAATTATATCATGTATTGAAGGAATTTTGTCTACGTTTATATCTAGTTTGTTCGGCGGGTACGCCTCACGCGCATTCCTCCCGTCACTCAACGGAGTACTGTTAGAGTGCGGGACTCCTGCTGTTTCAGTTGAATTTCCGAATCTCTACAACTGCGCCACGATTCGGCTCCCAGATCGCGCTAACTCCACCCGATAACCTAGTTCGGCTAACATTTCCCGAAATAAAGGCAAACTCAGCCCCAAAACATTGGTATGACAGCCTTCTAGCTTATCAATAAATAAACCACCCAACCCCTCTAGGGTAAAACACCCCGCACAGCATAACGGCTCCCCCGTACTGACATAATTAGCTAACTCAGCCTCGGTGGGATTGCCGAAAAATACCTTACTGCTACGATAACGGGTGATGGTGCGCTGTTGATGCAGGTCAATCAGGCAATGTCCCGTGTAAATTTCGCCGTAATGTTGGCGCATTTTCTGCCAAGTCGCCACCGCCACTGCGGGACTTTCAGGTTTACCATAGATTTTGCCATTGAGGTACATCACCGAATCACAGCCGAGAATGAGCCTAGGGCTAGTTGGCGCATCTGCTAGGGCTGAGTTTTGGGCGCTGAGACTTTTGGCTACAGCATCGGCTTTACATTGCGCCAGAGTCAGTACCAAAGGAGCCGGATCAGTGACTTGAATCTGATCTTCATCAAAATGACTCACCTGCACTAAAGGCTCTAAACCAATTTGCCGCAAAATTGCCCGCCGTGCCGGAGATGCCGAAGCCAAAATTAGTTTTATTTCCATCTGCTGTGGTTCTGGGGATGTTACAGAATGATTGGAGGTGATAGAGTCAGACATGATACCTTAAGAATTAAGCTGTAGGGCGTAGGACTACAGTAAGCTATAGATAAAATAAATCAAGTTTTAGTTAACCCTGCATCAAGGTTTAAACCATCATGGGCAAAGTAATTACTGGCAAAGTTTTCGTCGTGGCAGACAACATCGACACCGATCAAATTATCCCCGCCGAGTATTTAACCCTCGTGCCGTCCAAGCCCGACGAGTATGAAAAGCTCGGCAGCTATGCCATGATTGGTTTACCAGACAATTATCCCCGTTTTATCGCCGAAGACGCAACCAAAACCGAGTACCAGATTATCATTGCGGGCGAGAATTTTGGCTGTGGTTCTAGCCGTGAACACGCCCCCATTGCCCTTGGTGCTGCCGGCACTGCTGCCGTAGTCGCCCAGTCCTATGCGCGAATTTTCTTCCGTAATTGCACCGCCACCGGCGAACTTTATCCTTGGGAATCAGAAGTTTGTTTGACTGAACAGTTTAGCACTGGACAAACCGCCGTAATTGATTTTGATACCAATACCGTTACCAATGCCGACACCGGTGCGACTTTTGCGCTCAAATCCTTAGGTGATGTCGGTCCTGTGATTGATGCCGGTGGTTTGTTTGACTATGCTCGTTTGACAGGCATGATCGCCGCAGCCAAATAAATCACTGCTAAATAAATAACTAAAAACAACTAAATAAGCTGATAGTTCCCCTAGACTTTATTACTGTGTGGTAACTTCCCAATTACTTCCTAACATTTATCCTAATCCCTTGACCAAACCATGACCTACGCCATCACCATTCATAATCGCCAAACCGGTGAGACATTCCATACCCGCATCCCCAAAGATCGTTACATTATGGAAGCCCTTGAAGCCCAAGGCATTGATTTACCCTTTGCCTGTCGGAATGGAGCTTGCACCGCTTGCGCTATGCGAGTTAAATCTGGGGAAATTTATCAGCCCGATGCCATTGGTTTATCTAAAGCTTTACAAAAACAAGGTTACGCCCTGATTTGTTCGGGTTATGCTCAATCCGACTTGGAACTCGAAACCCAAGACGAAGACGAAGTTTATCAAATTCAATTTGGGCAATACTTCGCTAGACAAAAGCGCAGTTGGTTTTCCTTCGCTTTGCCAATTGATGCGGATTAGATACTTTCAATAAATGATTTCCTTCCCTTGATATCGTGCTTAATTTGCCCTTGACCCGCTGGTTACTGATTTTAGCCCTGCCGCTGTTGGTGGTGGCAAACTTTTGGCTACGTTCTGATTTGCGCCTAGAGCGTCAAGTGGGCGAACCTTGGTTAGTAAATCGGGTGATCAGCGGTCAAACCATTGAAGCTTCCCCCATTAATAATCCTACAGCGGTGGTGCAACGGATTCGCTTAATTGGGATTAGTGCGCCACTGAAAGAGCAAATCCCTTGGGGTGATCGGGCACGGCAAAGGCTAGAAACTTTAATCAAAGAGCAGCAAGTAATTTTAGAATTTGGCATCAAACAGAAGGATAGCTCTGATCGTTTGTTAGCTTATGTTTGGAAAGATAATCGCTTGATTAATTTACAAATGGTGGAAGAAGGATTTGTTCTAGCCGATCCTTTTATTGCCAATGTGAAATATGATGCGCAAATTAGTCGGGGGCAAACTATTGCCCGTTTAATGGAATTGGGAATTTGGGAGCCACGTAATCCTTTACGCTTAAGCCCGAAGGATTTCCGTCGTCAATTGAGCAAATAGAATCAATATTAGTGATAAATCTTCCGTAGTGCAGGTATCTTGACTGCTGTTGATGTTGCTTAATCTACCATAATCTTTCTGCTATGCATCTTAACTATTTTTTCCTTGGTTATAGGTTCTATCTGTATCAATTACAGCACTTTCGAGATGTATGAGTTACACTAGAAAGTATAAAGTATAATGTATGAAGAATAACAATAAAACCTTACTAGGTGGATTTGCGGAAAAAAAATGGATGACTTGCCTGCCCATATCCTGCCGATAAAGTTGCAGAAATTGAACCTTTGATTGAGTCAGTTGGCGCAAGTGTTTTGTATTTGTCCTCATATCCTCCTGAATTTAATGATCAATCCTGAACACCTCAAAAATTGGTTCACCCATTGCTGTTACTGTACCTCATAAATCTCAAATCTGCTGTATTCGCTGCGAGTTTCTGATTCAACCTCCATTGCTAAATACTCTGCGGGTGAGGTGAATAGATGCGTGGTGTTTCTGTTTGGGCAATCATGACGTAACTCTCTTGTTCTACTTCTAGCTCGACCTGAAACTAAAATGCTGTACCGAACCGGATACCCCAAATTTTAGCATTAAAAAAAAGAGCCTAAAACCACAGCTTTAGACCTTTGATGATGCTTGATTAATCTTGAATCAGTCGGGTTAGGGCGATTCTGGGGGATAAATCAGCACTATCAGAAAATTCACCAGACCAATCCATAAACTCACTACTCAACAACAAGAAATGGGACAATATTAGCGATACACCGTTCGTTATGGTAAGCAATCGCTTCAGGATCGTCTATGACTACATTTGGTAAATGGGTTGGGAAGCTATTGCAAAGTTTTCTACTGTTAGGGCAAATCGCTACCCATATATTTTTCTATCGGCGGCTACACTGGCGCAATATTAAAGAACAAATGTCTGTGGTGGGGCCAGAATCTTTGATTATTACCCTGATTACCGCTAGTTTTGTCGGTGGCGTATTTACCATTCAGGTGGCGAAGGAATTCATCAACTTTGGTGCACAACAAGCCATCGGTGGCGTATTAGCCATTGCTCTCAGTCGAGAACTTGCCCCCGTACTCACAGCAGTGATTATTGCGGGGCGAGTTGGTTCTGCCTTTGCCGCTGAATTAGGCACAATGCAGGTTACAGAACAGATTGATGCTTTGTATGTGTTGCGTACCGATCCCATTGACTATCTGGCCACACCGCGCTTGATTGCCTGTGTGACGATGTTGCCAATTTTAACAGTGCTATCGTTTTTGACCGGAATGCTCGGCGGTATGTTGATTTGTCAGTCTATGTATGGCATTCCCTATTCCATGTTTTTAACTTCCGTTAAAGCTTTTTTGATGCGGTGGGATATTATCGCAGCGATGCTCAAAGCCTCAGTGTTTGGCGGTTTGATTGCTGTTATTGGCACGAATTGGGGCTTACGCACCAGCGGCGGGGCCAAAGGGGTGGGCGAATCTACCACCACCGCTGTGGTAACGGCTTTACTGGCAATTTTTGTAAGTAACTTCGTGTTGTCGTGGCTGTTTTTTAGTGGCGTGAGTTCTAGTTTGACGAATCGGGTGGGTTAGTTGCGCCTTGATGGTGTTCATAGGCTTGGGCGGCATCGATGAGGCGACTGGTTTGGGCGGCTCCTGGGGATGGTCACCCACGGGTAGAGCATTTTGCCGTGGGTGATCATCCGCCAACCCACCGGCGCTAAACTCATAGCATCCCCCGCCAGTCTTTGCCGCCATTGCCGATTACTTGCAGACCAAATTTACTTTCACCGCCCCACCCTTCCGTTTTGACCATCTCCAACAGGGTGCAGCGGCGCTGGGCTGTGGTTTGGATTAGGGAGGATGTGATCGGGAGTGTCTCAATTAGGCACTGAGTAATTATGCTTGGCA
>JBAXSK010000206.1:0-7857 GCA_037130765.1 Pseudanabaena sp. ELA607 | reverse complement strand
CCCCTCCCTTGGAGGGGTACGCCACAGGCGGGGGGTGGTCAAGTGCTTGTAATGTGCCAAAACAATTTTAAATGACTATAATATTTTTGTACTATTTCAATCTAAATCACTAGAAGTCAAATTGCACCTTGGAAACCATCTGCCAAGTCATGATGCAATAAAATCATGGTGCTATAGACATGAAAAGCATGATCCCACAGGCTAGGTTGCAACCGTGCTAGGTTCATCTGGGGTTGCACTAGTTCGAGTAATTCTTCATAGATCATGAGTTGTTCGCCAAATACCGCCAAGGTGTCAATGGTGGTCAATTGGGTCATGGCTTGGCGCACTAAGGACTCTAAGGCAGACCATTTTTCCTGTACCGTAGGCGCAAGGTGGGGTAAAGCAGGCGCAATGGGTAATTTAATGCCCTGCTCAAATTCATAGCCGTTGTCATGGATGCGGATGATAAATTCTGGGATTGATGCTATATCAGGATTTGATTTAGCTTGCCTAACATGGAAATCACACACCCGCACCCGATCTAAAATTTGTTGCTTGCGAATAATTTGCAGCTTGCCATTAAAGTCTAATACTTGCCCAAAGGTGGGTAATGTGCCCAATACCCGCCGCCTTATCTGGTCGGTGGATATAACTATTTCACTAGCCGGAGAGGCAGCAGTGCAAATGCCCTTGAGATGGGTCGGACTAATTTGCGTAAAATATTGCACGTTATATACTGGGACTGCTGCCACCGCCGTCCAACTAACGGCACAACAGCTTATGCCACAGGCTGTCATGGTTTCGGCATAGGCTTGCATCTCAGCATATTTGCCAGCGCGGAGAATTTTTGGGGTACGGGCAGCTAGTTGATAACGGGCTGTATAAGCATCAAGGCTAAACAGCCGCCCATATTTAGCCGCAGCATCATGGCGTTGCGCTGGGTCGAGGGGCAGCAAAACCAAAATACCCCGCCCTTGATCTTGCAGCGCAACTTCCGCCACCCGTTTTTGATGGGCCCCATGACGATCATTCGCAATGGCTTGTAAACCCTGCCGCGCCATCGCTAACAATCGCGGTTGTGCCGAGGACTTGAGCACCTGTCGAAAATAGTCCTCCGCAGTCATCGGCTCTCCCTGAGCATAGTAAAGCCGTCCCGCCAGCAGTTGCACCCTAGCTTCTTGGGGAAATTGATTGAGCAATTCTGACAAAGCAGCATGGGCAGCCCTTAAATTGCCCACGCCTAATTGCCGCTCGCATTCATTAATTTGATCCTGCATGGTGATCTAGCATTAAGGGAAATTTTGCCCAATGATGGGTCTTCCCCCTAGAACCGGAATCCTAAACCAGTTTGCACCGATGTAGCTGAACCGGCACCGCTGCGATAGGCATCAAAGGCAAAAATCACGTTACCAAATAAAACCAGATTGCTGTTGGGCAATGTGTAATCAATCCCTGGCTGGATCACAAAACTGTTTTTATTGCCCACGGGGGTCGGATCAACCGTATTAGACAGCGCTACCCCAGCACCAACATAAATATCAGTATCGAAATTCAGGGGAATATCAAAGGAAACCGTAGGCACAACGGCCGTGCTGCTACCGATCAGAATTTGAGTGCGTAAGGAAATGGGGATTTCTAAAAATTTGTAGCGTCCCGCTAATACGCCACCAGTGCGAGAACTTTCGCCAGCACTGGCAGTACCGCTCGATAAACCGAAGCCGCCGCCAATACCGAGATAGCTACCATAGGCGGGTTGAGCCATGACTGGGGTGGCTACAGTTTGGCTTGCCAGTATCGCAGCGCCCACTAGCCCAATGGCAAGGGTACAGGGTAAAAATGCTGAGGGAAATTGACGCATAATTTGTCTCATGGCTTTGACTGGGTGACAGGTTTGGCAAAAAAGTGGATGCTCAGGAGCGTGAGTAAAGCCCAGATAAAAAAGGGTTTATATGGGTTTATATCATTTTATAGAAAGAGGGTTTATGAGACAGAGAGACTACCACAACTTAGACAATTTGACACGTTTTGGGGCTAAAAATTTATGGTCAGTTTTATGATCCGTATTTTATGACCAGTATTTATGGTCAAATTTTTCGGGCTTGCTGATTAACATCCAGATTGCGTTAGCTTCTTGGCAACTACTATAACCATATATTCAAACTTAGCTGGGGTAAATATTGCCGAGCCTCAGTTCTCGAACTATTGATATAGACGGCAATCCCTAATCCAGCCGCAATTGTATAGTCCCAAGCAGTTCGTATAATTAATTTCAGTAATTAAGCGAGTTCAAACCCATGGCCGTTAAAAACGAAGACCCACGACGTTCCCGTTCGCGATTGATTGGTAATATTTTGTTGCTCATTGGTGCGGGTTTGCTGATTGTCAATATCTTTTTCCCGAATACCTTTGCGCCACCGCCACCCCGAGTGCCCTATAGCTTGTTTGTGCATCAAATTGAAGATGGCAGCGTGAGTCGGGTATTTATCGGGCAAGATCTGATTACTTATCAATTGCGTCGTCCCGTTGATGGACAACCCGCAACATCGGGCAATGCGCCGGATATTCTTTCCACCACGCCAATTTTTGATATGAAATTGCCTGAGCGATTGGAACAGTATGGGGTTGAGTTTGCAGCGGCTCCGGTTCAGAAGCCCAATTGGTTTGGTACTTTGCTCAGTTGGGTGGCTCCACCGTTGCTTTTTGTGGGGATTTTCCAGCTATTTAATCGCAACTCTGGCGCAGGCGGCCCAGGGGCGTTACAAATTGGCAAAAGCAAAGCTAAAGCCTATGTTGAAGGTAGCGCTACCAAAACCTTATTCGCTGACGTGGCGGGAGTCGATGAAGCTAAACAAGAATTAGAAGAAATCGTCCAGTTTCTCAAAACCCCTGAGAAATACACCAAAATTGGCGCAAAGATTCCCAAGGGTGTGCTATTAGTCGGGCCACCCGGAACCGGTAAAACCTTACTGGCCAAGGCAGTGGCTGGGGAAGCTGGGGTTCCATTCTTCAGTATTTCTGGTTCAGAATTTGTGGAATTGTTTGTCGGTGTTGGTTCGGCACGGGTGCGGGATTTGTTTGAACAAGCTAAGAAACAATCCCCTTGTATTATCTTCATTGACGAACTAGATGCCATTGGTAAATCACGCTCTAGTGGCGGGATGTACGGCGGTAATGATGAACGGGAACAGACTCTCAATCAGTTATTGACCGAAATGGATGGTTTTGGCGCTGAAGGAACTACGGTAATTGTTTTAGCGGCAACCAATCGCCCTGAAAGCCTTGATTCGGCTCTGTTGCGTCCAGGTCGGTTTGATCGCCAAGTATTAGTGGATCGTCCAGATAAAATTGGTCGGGAAGCTATTTTACGCATCCATGCCCAAAAAGTTGCCCTCGATCCTGCCGTAGATTTGAAAGTGATTGCCGCACGTACCCCTGGTTTTGCGGGGGCAGATTTAGCCAATCTGGTCAATGAAGCGACTTTATTAGCGGCTCGTGCCGGACGGGATACCGTGCAATTGGCTGATTTTGCCGAAGCAGTAGAGCGGGTGGTTTCTGGTTTACAGAAAAAGAGCCGCGTTCTCAATGAGCAAGAGAAGCGAATTGTGGCTTATCACGAAGTTGGTCACGCCATCTTAGGGGCGCTCAGTCCTGGCAGCGGCAAGGTGGAAAAGATTTCCATTGTGCCTCGCGGTATGGCGGCTTTGGGTTATACCCTGCAATTGCCCACGGAAGACCGCTTCTTGATGAGTAAGTCAGAAATGCAAGGGCAAATTGCCACGCTTTTGGGTGGTCGCTCAGCAGAAGAGATTATCTTTAAGAGCATCACCACTGGGGCAGGCAATGATTTGCAACGAGCCACCGAAATGGCAGAGCAAATGGTCACCACCTATGGCATGAGTACTACTTTGGGACCTCTAGCCTTCCAAAAGCGCGAAAATTCTTTCCTTGGCGGTATGGGTAACGCACGTAATTTCAGTGAAGCAACAGCCGAACTAATTGACAAGGAAATCAAAGAGATTGTGGAAAGTGCCCATGATTACGCTTTGAGTGTTTTGCGATTGAACCATAGCCTATTGGTGGAAGTTTCCGAAAAGCTCCTCGAAGATGAGGTAATTGAAGGTGAAGCATTGCATCACTGGTTAGATCAGGTGCAAAAGCCGGAATTGGTTGCTGCCTAAGACTGGATTGCTTCTATTGAAACTTGTTCTAAAAACTAAATATCTCCAACCGAAATAAATGCAAAATCCCCGACTAATTAGACAAGTCGGGGATTTTGCGTTTATAGTCTTTTCCGTTATAGTCAATCAAATTAAGAATGGCACGACTTGAAGGCAATAAATAAAACCACCCCGTCAGGCTTTGCCTGCCACCCCTCCAAGGGAGGGGAATTACAGAAAAGATTAAAAATTCCCCTCCCTTGGAGGGGTACGCCACAGGCGGGGGGTGGTCAAGTTTTTTAATGTGCCCAAATAATTTTAAATGACTATAAAAATGAAACAAGAAAGGAGGCAGATCAATAGACAAGATGATTGATCAACTGATAATTTCATAACTAATCAGAGTGAAATTGCAAAGCTAAAGTAAAGCACTGGTACTTTCGTTGGCAATCTTGAGATATTCAGTATTTACCCCAGAGTCACGAGTCAGAGAAATTTTGCCCGTGCGTGCTACTTCGCGGATGCCGAATTTTTGTAACATCTTGGTAATAGCTACCATCTTTCCCGGATCACCCACCACCTCAATGGTCAATGATTCATCGGATACGTCTACCACTCGCGCCCGAAAAATTTGAGCAATCTCAATAATTTCCGAGCGGGCCGCCGGAGCTGCATTGACCTTAATTAGCATCAATTCTCGTTCCACACAGGGAATATCCGTTAAATCTCTAACGGTAATCACATTAATCAACTTATTCAGTTGCTTGGTAATTTGCTCAATAGTGTGATCATCACCCGGCACAACCATAGTGATCCGTGTGAAGCCTCCCTGTTCAGCACTACCTACAGCAAGGCTTTCAATATTAAATCCACGGCGGGCAAATAAACTGGCGATACGGGTCAAAACGCCGGCTTCGTCTTGGACAACGACGGAGAGGGTATGTTTCATGGTGGCAGATAAGCCAAGAAATTGGCAACAAAATCAAAAATATCAAAATTACAGATTCTAATCATAGATTCAGACGGTGCTTTAGCGCGTTACCAATCATGAAGTCTGTCATGAATATTTCTGAAAATGACTCGAATAATATCGCTCTGACCCTGCCACAGTCAGAAAATTCAGCTTACTCCCACATTTTGGGGTGAATTTTAGCTATAAAAACCATTAGTCCATAAAAAATTGCCAAAAATTATCATGGTAAAATATAGCCCCAATAACAGCTACCGGAGTCAAATTCTCCCCTAAGCTCAGTCGCCATTACTGCACCACAAACTATATTGCGCATTATCTTGCACAATTACAGCAAAAATTCCTGCATCTAACTGACGACGGCAGGCTAATTCTGCGCTATTGCGATCATTAAAAGAGGCGATAGGCGAAAAATGCCAGCCTTGATATTCCATTACTTCGTTTTTTTGTATTCCCTGATCGTCAGTAATATGAGCAATTTCTAACGATTGGGCGGCTAATACTAACATGACTTTCAACCTCCCTTGACATCATATTTGGCTAAATATTTGGCTAAATCAATGTGTTTCATCCATTGCGAAAAAATTAATTCGTCAATCACCAAGCAATAATTAAGGCGATCACCTCGACCTGTGTTTTGCTTATGATAACCATTAGTTTTTTCTGAAATTTAGCGATGTCTCAGCGATAATTCCGAGGTGTGCGTTCTATAAAATTGACCCATAGCAATCATTAATGAGATTGCCATAGACCTAGATTGTCACAAACCTAAATTGATGTATTCAGTATCACAGATCCGGCAATGCGGACTAGTGAGCCAAATGGCTGATTAAGTTCAATGGCTTAGCAAACTTTTAAGCTAACTCATACTCTGTCCTAAGTCCCCCAAATCATCAGTGATGCACTAATCTAAGCGAAAAATCTCATAGGCATTAGTCGTAGTTTGATGGGCTAAATCAGCAAGGGATTCCCCCCTTAACTTAGCGAGAAATTCCGCTACATAGGAGACATAGGCTGGCTCATTGCGTTTACCCCGCCTTGGTGTTGGCGCTAAAAATGGGCAGTCAGTCTCGACTAACAAACGGTCAGACGGCACGATCTGGGCCGAAGCTTGCACTTCCTTGGCGTTTTTGTAAGTGACTACACCGCTAAAACTGATATACATCCCCAACTCCAAAAACCAAGCGGTTTCCTCTGGAGTCCCCGACCAACAATGCATCACCCCACGAATTGGCGTTTCGGGGGCTTCGGCGTTAATTTCTGCTAAAACTTGGCGACCCACCGCCGCTGCATCACGACAATGGATAATCACCGGCAAATCCAATCGCCGTGCAATGCGTAACTGCGCTTTAAAGGCTGCAATCTGTGGCGCTGTATGTTCCGACTTATAAAAGTCTAAGCCTGTTTCACCGATTGCCACTACCTTAGGATCAGTTTGCGCCAAAGCTTCTATGGTATCGGCTAAGGCTGCATCCCAACCCGTGCTATTCAAATCCGCATCAAGGGGATGTAAACCCACAGCAAAGCTAACCTCAGGAAAACGCTGGGCTATACCTTGAATTTGGGCAAACTCCCGAGGATGAACGCAGGCATGAACCAAGCGCGTGATGCCATGACTCTGCCATCGCTCGCGAATTTCGGTTAAGTCATCCGCAAAATCTTTGAAGTTAATATGAACGTGGGTATCAACTAGTTGCAGCGCAAGTGCCATAAGTCCTCAAAAAATCCTCGAAATTCTTCAAGCGCTTCATCAATCATGAACATATATAAAATTATATGTTTTGATTCGCAGCAAAAGCAAAACTACGCTGTTAGCAGCAGCCTGACTTGAGGAAATGATTGCCATGCCATTAAGAAAGCGGTCAAGAAAAGCGCAGCCTAGATTCGCAGACACTGCCCTAGAGAAATTGCCCTAGAGAAATTAGTTTTATCGATGAGTACCCATTACTTAGCAAGATAATCACCACTGAGATTTCGAGGTGTGATTCTGAGGTGTGATATTTAGCAAAAGTACCGGAATATTCCCAAAACACGGTGACCAAAAGAAATCCCAAGAAAACACTAAAGGAAATAACTTCCTTGGTGTCATGCCGTAATGGGTACTACATCGCCCCAACTAAACTATTCAGTTTCTTCCGTTTCTTTGGTATTAAGCTGGATTAAGTGGATATGCTTATAACCCAGTTTGATTTCAAATTCATCACCTTCATTTAAACCCATCGAGCGGGTATAGGTAGAACCAATCACAATCTGACCGTTCTTGTGCACACTGACCCGATAAGTCGGTTCGCGACCACGGCCATCTTTGTTTTGCTCAGGATCAATGGGATAGCCTCTTGCTGCTAATAAAGCCTCATAGAAGGCAGCCAAATTAACCCGCTCTTCATTACTCTTAGTGCGAGAGAAATAACCACAACGTTTGGCTTGCTCTCGTTTGGGCACATCGTTTAATTCTTTAACCCTTTGGAGTAATGCTTTTCCGGTTAGTGGTGTACTAGGAACTTCACTCATAATTATTGTGGTAGCTGTGCAGCATCTAATAACAAAAACAATGAAACAGAAATGAAATAGATCATAACAACTAGGTAAAACACACTAATGCTAAATCAAAATTTTTAACTATGCTTGTTAATGCCTAGTCATGGTCGATTAACTTAGTGTTGTAGTTGTCATATTAAGACTTTACTCTACAATCATTCTTTATGACTATAGTTGTGAATCTATTTTGGTAAAAATGTGATTTATCTT
>JBAXSK010000205.1:0-7861 GCA_037130765.1 Pseudanabaena sp. ELA607 | reverse complement strand
ACGGGGTGGTGCTATTTATTGCCTTCAAGCCGTGCCATTCTTAATTTGATTGACTGTATCTTTAAATATGCTGGCATCAAATAGCTAAAGTTGGCTCTGGGGCATCAAAAGGTAACTCTTGATTAATCGCTTGAATTGCTTTAACTTCATAGGCATTGACTTCTTGGATATAACCGCGAATAATTTGCCCCAACCGATGATTATAAAAACGGTGCAGGCTGTAATTTGGTACAGCAGGGAAACCACGCCGTTTTTTATGTTCTCCCCCCGCCCCTGGATCAAACCGCTGAATCCCTTGACTCACTGCCCAATCAATCGGTGCATAATAACAGGCATTGAAATGTAAACAATCGATATCTTGCACCGCGCCCCAATAACGCCCATATAACTGATCCCCTTTGCGAATACAAAAAGACATCCCCACCGGATGGGGTAAATCCTCAACTTCAGCGGCAAAAAAGACCACTCGCTCCGCATAATTGTGAATTAAACCCTCAAAAAAACGGCGATTTAAATACTTGCTGCTACCCCAAAATTTATCGCAGTGATCGCTATAAAAGCCGTACATTAAATCATAGAAACTACGGGGCGCATCCTTGCCAGTATAGGGCTTGATCGTGATGCCATATTTGCCAATGGCTTGCCGCTCCCGTTTGATATTACGCCTTTGATTAGCGTTAAATGCTTGCAGATAGTCATTAAAATCCTTGAATTGCTGATTTTCCCAGATATAACTATGGTGCATCCAAGTGGTAAAACCGCGATTTTCCAGCTCATGCTTCCAAGTCGGATCAACATATAAAAAATGACAAGTATTGATATGATTCTGGTCGCAAAAATGATCAATACTAGAAATTATTAAATCAATGATTTTGCTTTGCTCATCTGGGGATAAATCAGGATGCAGCAAAAAGCGATAGCCCCCCGCTGGCGTAAAAGGACTCATACCCAATAATTTAGGATAATAATTAATTCCTAAACGGTGCGATAAATCCGCCCACTGCTGATCAAAAACAAACTCACCCCAGCTATGGCTTTTCAAGTATAGGGGCGCACCACCCACCAACTCTTTACCTTGCCAAACCAAAAGATGATGGCTCAGCCAACCCTCGCGCTCGGTGGCACAACCGGAATTTTCTAGATTGGCCAGCCATTCCCATTCTAAAAACGGTGTAGCGAGATGGGCACTCAGACTATTCCATTGCTGCGGCGTGACCTGATTAATCGTATTCGCCCAAGTGGTAGTGTAGCGAGAACTTGGCAGCATTGGCAGTTATTTGATGATTAAAGTATAAGGTTCAGGAATCAGAATAAGTTATCCATTCCTGAACTTTGATTAATTAACTTGATTAATTAAACCGAGATCAAGAAACATTCCTGCTCGTCACAAATTATAGCCAAGGTGCTAAACGCTCTAACAAATCGGGCGCAGGCATAGCCCCTTCGAGACGATGTACGGGCTCACCGTCTTTAAATAGCACCATCGTCGGCAAAGCATAAACCTGATATTTTGATGCCAACTCAGGATAATTATCGGTGTTGATTTTAATGATTTGAACTTTGCCACGCAACTGTTCACCAGCTTGCTCTAGGACTTTGCTCATCAACTGGCAGGGGCCACACCAAGGGGCATAAAAATCCACCAGAATTGGGTTGTCTGAACTCGTGACCAATTCTTCAAAACTATTAAACTGCTTCTGGGTAGCCATTATGTTGCTGCGTTGCGGATTGTGCCTAAGGTTTTGTCTACAGTGTATGCAATTAACCAAGTTTATGCAAGGCGTACTAGTCTAACTTAAGCTCACCCAGATATTCATTAATGATTATGATTGGCGCTATTAGTGCAAAGTTAATGGTAATTGATCGGTTTAGATGATTACCAAAAAACCAAGAAATATTTCATTACTGGCTTTCATCTAACAGAAATTGACTGGGACAAGTGGGGAAGTTGCTAGCAGCATCATAATCACCAGAAACCGGCGCGGCTACTGGCTGACCAGATATACACATGACCGAGCGTACTTGTACTTCATAGACCTGATTCGTCACGATCATTGCCACTACTCCGGCATAGGACTTTAACGAGCCAGATTTGGCTTGGCCAAAGTTGGTAGCTAGTTTCCAGATCGGATAGGAGCCAGAACTCACAATACTGTAATTATAGTGAGTTGTCCCTTGGGATAAGCCAACTCCTAAGGAGTCAACGTTAGAGGCAAACTGACTAAATTGCAGGTAATAGCCATGCTGAGTCCGATTCATTGACCCAATATAAGACTTGGCTTCTGCCATGCGTGCTTTGTTTGCTTGAGACAGAAATGACGGCAAAGAGATCGCCGCCAAAATGCCGATGATAATAATCACCACCAACAGTTCAATCAAAGTAAAACCAGCCATTGCTGACTGATCCGATGTACTTGAATTATTGGCATAACCCTTTGCATCATTTTTTTGCCCAAGCATTTGCAATGCCAACGATAGTAATTTCATAATGGGACAACCAATATTCACACTAATAGGAACGTACCTAAATAAATCACTTGCATCCAAAACACTTATTGATGGATACCTATTTCTGGAAGACAATGAGTAACACAGCTTAAATTTAAGCTTTAATTCAGATTGATTTTTCCCCGCTTGGCTTAGCTGCTCCCCTAGGGCAAGGACTAAAGCTGATGGTTTATGTAGCTAATTCGAGTCCTAGATTTTTAAACCATAAATCTAACTTACCCATTCTTGGGCACAATGCTACATCAAAAATCAAATAATTTCATCTATGAGGACAGATTAGCCTCATCAGTTAAATGAATAGAGCAAATCTATGAGCCTAATATGAATCTAATCCAGTCACCTCTAAGAACTTAATTGTATCCAACCTTGATAAGACTGATTTATATTTTTTGAGAAGTGCAATTAATTGATCATGTACTAATAATTTTATCGATTGAATTTGTATACTCTGATTAAATGTGAACTTATTAAATCTTATATTGATCCTAGTGGTCTAAGCTAGGGCAGATATGCTATAAGTAACGATCATAAGCCATGAGCAAGATCCGCGAATTCATCTTTTCAATGACTATCAATGACTAAAACTAGGGCTTGCTGCCGGTTTTACTGCTCTTAGCTAAAGATTGATTGTGGTGAGAATTGGCAACTAAAAACCATCGCAATCTACGCTTCCGATTTTGATCAAGATTTCCCCTCAGATTTGATGGAGATTGACTCCTATGCCTTCTGTTTTTACTCAAGTCAGACTTCAACAACTACGGGCTGGTGATCGAGTTCACTATAAAGGTGTGACTTGGGCGGTGCAGGATTTTAGCACCTACGCTGACCAAGATGAAGCCTATGCCACGATGGAGTGGTTATTGTCTTCTGGTAGTCAAGAAATTTATCTGTTAAGGGAGGTTGATCCTGAAGATGTGGCTCAAGCAAATGCAGAAGAAGATATTATTCCAGAAGAAGCAACAGCACTGCAAAAGCTTCGGATCCGCTGGTATGTCTCCACAGAGTTACGCCTAGAGCAAGTGTTAGTGGAACCCAGTGGCGATGACCTGCGCTATAGCCTCTGGAATAGTCGCAAAGCCAATGCGGCCAGTCCGCTGGAACCATACCCTGAGTTAATGGCTCTAGGGGAATTATATTATTTTGCAGATCAGACCGCAGGAATTTACCACGGCGAAGATGGTGAATTAAATCGCTGTACTTGGGACTACTGGAATCAAGATCATTCGCTAAATTTGGCTTTAGAGCTTTGGGCTAATGATGAAGTTCATGTTTATTCTACGACTCCTGTATCACCAGAATTATTTAGTGATGTGGAAATCAATGGCGTAGCCAAAGCCACTGGGGTAGCAACTATTACCCAAGGGGGGCAACGGGCATGGCAATGGATTACAGCCTGGTCAATGGTTATAGTGGGTGTATTTCTGATGTTATTTGGAGGTTGGTAGATGATGCAACCTTCTTTATTTGTGGAACAGCAAGGGACAGGCACGGCTTTTTATATTGATGGAGAGTTACAGTTCCACTCGGCTGACGAAAGAATTTATCACGAGTATCTGGTGATTCCCGCTTTAGCTTTGGCGCGGCAGCGTTTTAGGGGAGCGGCTTTACGGGTGTTGATTTGTGGTGGTGGTGATGGCTTAGCCGCTAGAGAAGTGTTGCGATTTCCTGAAGTGGCTCAGGTAGATTTGGTGGACTATGATCCCGCCGTGATTGAACTAGCCCAAACGGAATTTGCCTCATTTAATGAACATAGTTTAGAACAGCCACAGGTGCGCGTCCATATTCAAGAAGCTTTTGCCTTTTTGGAACAACAGGTTAATTCAGTAACCTCAGATGACCAAATCGCTCCCTATCACGTCATTTTATGTGATTTCACCTATCCAGTCCGACAGGAATATACTGATATTTACGCTCAGGAGTGGTTTAGTCTTCTCAAATTGCGATTGATGCCAGAGGGATTATTGGCGGTAAATGGCTTCTCACCGAACCATAACACGATGGCTTTTTGGTGTTTATATCAAACGATTCGTGCCGCTCAGTTCCATTGTTTGCCGATGTGGTTGGATGTGCCTTCATTTACGAACCATGACTATGGTTATTGGGGTTTTATGTTGGCTAGTCCTGGGATGATTAGTCGTGATGATTTAGCAGATTGGGAATTACCGGAAGACTTGCAAACCTTGACCACAGAGGGTTTATACCAGAGTTTCTGTTTGCCAGTCGATTTAGTACAATATCTGCCAATGGCTCGGGTACACTGTCAAGGATCATCACAATTATTTTTCTATCTGCTGAATCGCAAAGCTCTGGGAATGAATCGGAATTTACCCGACAGTTTAGAGCAAATCATTTTAGATGCACCACTAAAACCAGATTTAAGCTCAAATGTGACTAATTCCAGCGCAATTGTAGATTTCTTGGATTACGAACCAACGGATTTACCCCAAGAATCAGACAGCGATCCTCTGGCTACGGCAACTCTAGCCCAAGAATGGCTCCATTTAGCGCAACAACACTTAAACTCACTCACAACATTAGCCACAACAAGCAAATCAGATGATAATGCGGCTTCAGATTCTCCTTTGCCATCCCTTGATGCCTTGCCTTTACCCGTACAGCATTTCTATCACACTCCAGAAATGATGCACCTATGGCGCGAACGGCTCCAATATTTGCTGAATCATTTGGATTGGCGGCAGTTATTAGAAAAATTGCAGGAAAGACGCACAGATTTACCTGCCGATGACATTGCCCGCTTAGAGCGCATCTATACCAATATGGCGGCAATGGAATCAGTTAAATCATCGGTTCCGTTAGATGCTGACAGCGCTAAAACATCTCAGATTAGATTCCCAGAAATTAAATTTGCCAAAATCAATTTGGCAGCCCTTAAGTTTCCAGAAATTACTCTATCCGAATTAGCCACGGCAACTCGCACAGTAACTCTAGTAGGTTTGATATTATTGTTAGCGAATACCGTTGCTCCTGATGCTGCTTTTGCTAAGGGCGGATTTTTTGGCATTTCCACTGGTAGCTCTGGTGGCGGCAATGATGATGGTGGTGGGTTCTTTAGCTGGGGTATGACCGGATTTTGGCTGACTGTAGGTGGGGTTATATGGTTGAACTCTTTAGCAGAAGAAGAACGGAAAGAACGGGAAGCCCGAAATCATCCCCCTGATGATGAAGAGTAGCCCTGATGTTGTAAGATAATAGAAATCTGTCTCCAACTCACTTTTACAGAGAAAAGGATTTGATTCTGATTCTTTGAAGTGATAATGTAGACAGATTTTAATTTTTAAATAGCTGCTGACATTCTCATTTATAATCTGATACCTAACTAATGAAACTTCGCTCTAGCAAATCATCTCAGCAGCCAGAAGTCAATATTACGGCTCTATTGGATGTGGTATTTGCTGTATTGGCATTTTTTGTTTTGCTGACTTCGGCTCTGGCTATACCGACGCAATTAGGTATTGATCTACCACGGGTCACTAATGGCGGCAATAGCAATGGGGGCGGTAATTCCAATTCACGAGATGCCATGCTAGTGATTACCCTTGACCGTTTCGGACGCACTTTAATTGACGGTCAGCCGGTCACAGAAACTCAATTAGAACAGCGGGTTAATTTATTTTTACGCAGTTCTGATCAAGGTTTAGTCGTACTCAATGCCGAAGATGCGAGCGTTACTTATCAAGTTGTGGTGGATCGACTGGCTCAGTTGCGTCGTTTAGCTGGGGATCGGGTGGGGATTGCCACTAATCGCTCTTAAGCTCAAATGGAATCAAGCTATTATCATGGTTGTGATTGCAACAGGACTTGATTTTGCATAATCCATGCTCGCGCTGATTGAGGCGAATCAATCACTCCATCTAGATATAAGTTCCGTAATTGCGCCAAAATCTTACCTAAAATTTTACCCGATGGGAATCCCAATTGTTGTAAATCTTTGCCATTGAGAGGACTTTTCACGAATTGCCATTGGTTGATATAGCACCAAATTAACTTTCGCATTGGCTTGGTAGCTTGGCAAAATAATAGCATTAGTTCCCATTCATGACACTGAGAGAATTGCTCACACAAAAAACTGGGTTTAATTTCGGTAAGCTCGGTCAACTGATTTGCTAATAAATATGCAGATAAATTAGCTTGAATTTTTTGATATTTACCAGATAATAAATTAATTTTTTCCTGTTCGGCAGTCAAGGCTAAATTGAGTTGACTAAATGCATCCACAGATAGATAACTGCATAATAAGCCTAAACCTAGTTCTGCAAAATTAGTATTTCCTGTTTTAACTAATTTCTGTGAGTTATCAAGCTGATTCACTTGCTTCGTAATCCAAGCCAATCGCCGCAAATGTTTGGCAAAATCTGGCACTAATTTTAACTCTGGATGAATACAACGCAAGGCTCCTAAATCAGCCAATTTCTGCCAGATGCGCCATGATTTAGTAATAGGTTTTTCTTGCAAATTATAAATAATTTCAGCCCGTAACCGACTGCCCCCTAAATTATCAAATTGACCAGTACTAACTGTATTTTTAATTTCATCTACCATCGCCGGTGATAAATTTAAATTTAAACGCACCGCAAATCGGACAGCACGATAAATACGGCGCGGATCTTCGGCAAAACTACCTGTTCTAATGGGACGAAGTAAACCCTGTTTTAAATCAGCTAAACCATTAAATTGATCAATAATTTCTGTGGCAATTCCTGATGGTAAAATCTCGATTGCTAAAGCATTAATCGTGAAGTCACGACGCAATAAATCTCGATCAATTGTGGTATTTTTGACTTCAGGATTAGCCCCTTGATAGGCATAAATTTCTTCCCTAGCCGTGGCTAAATCAATGGTAAATGCCCAATCTATTTGATCTGAATTTATGGGATTTAGATTTGAAATATGGGAGGCAAAATATAGCTCAGCGGTTTGAAATTTATCATGAACTTGCAATCTTGCCTGACTATAATATTTATGTAATGCCGTAGCTAAAATAATCCCTGCCTTGGGCGCTCCATCCACTACTAAATCAATGTCATTAATCTGGGTCTGATTCATTAATTCAGTATCAATTCGGCCAAAATTATTAATGGAATCACTAATAAAATTAGAACCATGAAAATGATAAATATCAGGAGGGCAAATATTTATAAATGTTTGATCAGCTAATAAAGCGTCGCGCACAATTCCGCCCACAGCAAATAATCGCAAATTACACTGCCCCGCAATCATAGCGGCTTTTTGCACAATTTGCCATTGTTGGGGATGTAAAAAATTAACCAGAGAAAGTTTCATTGGTTTCAGGATTATTTTGAATATTTTATCTAGCAGTTTATCTAAATAATAA
>JBAXSK010000204.1:0-7911 GCA_037130765.1 Pseudanabaena sp. ELA607 | reverse complement strand
GCTGAGGCTGTCGCTGAGCAGGAAATCTTAGCTCGACAGCAGGCTGAGGCTGTCGCTGAGCAAGCAACCTTAGCCCGTCAACAAGCTGAAGCTATCGCGCAACAAGAGCGGCAACAAAAAGAAAAACTAGCGAACTATCTCCGATCCTTGGGTGTTAATCTCGATGAAATCCAGTGACAATCAAGGAGTCCCTGACTTCAACAATTGTTCATGTAAAATTAGGTGATTCTCAAATTTTCACAGTAACCGAGGTTTATGATTCTTGAATAAATACCAAATTTATTATCTAATCAAGTCTTATAACTGTTTTGTCAAAATTCTGATATGACCTCTGCCTCGGTTGCTGCCACCTCATTTACGCCTAAGTGCCGCTTTGCCATTGTCGGTGATGTTCATGATCAATGGCAGCCAGACCAAGATTATGCCGCCTTAGTGCGTTTAAATGTAGATTTTGTCCTATTCGTGGGGGATTTTGGCAATGAATCCTTAGATGTAGTCGGAGCCATTGCCGGGATACCTTTACCCAAAGCGCTGATATTTGGCAATCACGATGCTTGGTATACCGCCAATGCAAGCGGTCGCCGCAAATGCCCCTATGACCAAACCCAAGAAGATCGGGTACAAGCACAACTAGAGCTAGCGGGATCCGCCCATGTGGGTTATGGCTATGTAGACTTACCTCAGTTTAATGTATCGATTGTGGGGGGCAGACCATTTACTTGGGGTGGTCCGCAGTGGAAACAAGAGCAATTTTATCGTCAAAGATTTGGGGTCAATAATTTTCACGAATCTGCCCAACGCATTCTCAATGCCATTGACAATTGCCAATGTGATCAGATCATTTTGTTGAGTCACAATGGGCCTGCGGGTTTAGGCAATACCGCAGATGCGATCTGTGGCAAAGACTGGAAGAAAACTGCTGGTGACTATGGTGACCCTGATCTGGCGATGGTTCTGGAGCAATTCTATAACCAACAAAATGAGCATCATCATGGCAAAACTATTGTTTTAAGTACCTTCGGGCATATGCACCACCAACTGCGCCTACAACAACAGCAACGGCAGCGCCTCCTACGCAACGACGAAAATACGATTTTCCTCAATGCCGCCTGTGTGCCCCGATTGCTAGAACAACCGGATGGCATTTACCGTAATTTCTCCATAGTCGAATTAGAGCATGGCAAAGTGAATAGCGCCGCATTAGTATGGCTCGACCCTAATTTAGAAATATTTAGCCACGAGGTGCTTTTTGCCCATCCTAGTTAAGCCATA
The DNA here is from genome assembly GCA_037130765.1 of Pseudanabaena sp. ELA607. GTDB lineage: Bacteria > Cyanobacteriota > Cyanobacteriia > Pseudanabaenales > Pseudanabaenaceae > JBAXSK01. The sequence goes on along the minus strand of JBAXSK010000204.1, from coordinate 6,639 downwards.
GTTTGAGCTTTTAGAGCAATATTCTATCTCTATGAAATAATTATGGGCAGGCAAGATGCCCGCCCCACGTAAATAACTTAATACAATCTCCCCCCGTAACTAGTCGGAATTAACCCTCCAACTGGAAAATAAAACTAACTTTGTCACCCTTGCCTAGCGAAATGCGATCGCCAGCCCGCAACCGATGACGATTCCCCGGCGGCAAAGGCATATTGTTGATATAAGTACCGTTAGAACTACCGGTATCCTCAAAATAAAACCCATCCCCCTCAAAACGGATGTCGGCATGAACCCGTGACACAATATCTGAATCAGGAAAACCCGATACATCAATATCTGGGGGGATCACGTTATTGGGTTTGCCAATGTGTACCACAGGCAAATTATTAGGTATTTCTAATGGCACATTGGTCTGGACGTGCAGCAAACTCGCGGCAATGGTTTGCAACTGGGTTTTGGCTGTGGCTGCGCTAACGGCTAATTCGGGATGTTCCGGAGCAAGGGGCACTGGTGCAGTATTACCTACGGCACTAATTTCAGGACTAATATTTTCGGGATTAATCATTTCAGGATTAATATTGTCAGGAATCAGGGGGGGATCAATGGAATTCATATTAATTTCTGTTGCTTCATCAGGTTGAGCCGTCGGCGGAATTAGAGGCGTAGTCAGTTCAGTTACAGGAACCTTACTAGCTACAGGAATTTGCATTGCTACGCCAATCTGGTTCCCACAATGACCACAGAAACGAGCATCGACCTTAACTGGCGCACCACAATGGGGACAGGGCATCATTGCCCCACTACTGCTGGCTTTAGGTAAGTCAGTCATACACATTTCACAGTTGGCCGCACCATCTGGATTCATGTGAGCACAGCTTGGACAAACAATCATAAAGTTAGGAGAAAATCAAGGTCGGGGAAACAAAAGGAATAAATAACCATAATTCTATGGGAAATTTTAGAGGACAGGGACGGCTCAACGAAAATATTGCCGCCATGGAAGGGAGGACAAACACTTAAAATGTTGACACATAGATGTTTGAATCTGTCTAAATTGAGGCTGCTTTCACAAGCCTGAACCATTGTCCCGATCCTTGGGCATTTGCAACACAGTTTTCGAGACCATGCGGGTTTTCTTCCGTTCTGTGTCATTTAGCATTGTGCCGGACTGCAACCGCGTCGCATTTTGTTGAAGCACTGTCGCAGCATTGTGATCGCCCATCTGTAACGCAGTCTTTGCCGCTGATTGTAACATTGTCGCCGCGCCGAGGGTATCTCCTTGTTGGAGTTTCTGTTCTGCGAGTTGGGTTTGGCGATATTTACCTAAAGCCAACACATGGGTATACACAATGGGGTCAGCATCAGCGGTAAAGTTTTGCACCCAGTGGCCGACGGCTGACACTATGGGAGAGTTTTGATGGGTCAGTAACTGTGCCGGATCGTCATAGCGCACATAGACCGATAGAATTTGCGGCTCGGTGGTGAGATTCGCGCCTTGATTCGCGATATAAACATTGGCTAAAATAACCCGTTCCGTATCGTCCATCAAATCCCCGAGACGCACCACAATGGCATTGCCTTCCATGGTGTAGTTAAGCTCAATGGTGTCAGGAGCCACTTGAGCAATAGGCTTCATCGCCGCCAGACTCACCCCTGAACCTAATTCAATAATTAAATGGGCATTGGTTAAGCCGACGGACTGAGCGCGGCGCAATAATTGGGCAAAAGCGGTCATCGCAGCATCAGGAGAGGGAATGTACACCATACTGCCGCCCCCAGCATCAGCAATTTTCTCTAAAATATCTTGATTCCAGTTGTCCCCAAAGCCCAAGCTATGCAGTGTAATGTTGTATTCAGCCGCTAACTGGGCAAACTGCACACAACGCTCATTACTACCATGCTCATTTTCGCCATCGGTGAGCAAAAAAGCTTGACTCACCGCCCCATCTCTAGCTTTGTTTAATTCCTGAAATGACAGCTTAATGGCATCGTCAATACAAGTGCCCCCCGATGCCTTGAGACGGTTAATATTTTGGCAAATCCCATCGCGATTAGCGGCAGATTGGTTAGGGACAACCACATTAGCTTTATGGTCAAAGCCAATCACACTGACATAATCCGTTGGCTCCATTTTTTCAATCAAAGCAACGGCGGCTTGACGTACCGTATTGAGGGGCGTACCTCCCATCGAACCGCTGTGATCTAAAATCAGACACAAATTTAACGGGGCATCACTGCCACCTGGCAATGCTTGGGATGAAACCGTAAACGCAATCTGACGCTGATTCACCCCTTGTCGGGCATCTAAATTAGGATCGCTGACTCGGCAAGATAAATTGACTCGCATAGGTTTTGCTGGTTTGAAGCCTGTTGGTTAGCTTGTTATGGGCTTGTTGATTAGCGCCTGTTCAATTCAACAAGGGCAGCAACAAGGGCGGATGGTACTGATTTTAACTAGGGTGGTTGCGCAGGACACAATATGCTCATGAATATCCACCACTATATATTTTGAGTAATATACTTTGAGCAATATATTTTGAGTGATACATTTTAGGGAATGATATTTCCAGTAATTTCCAGTAATTTGGTTGCGACATAATCTCCCCATGTTCCCCGCCTAGTCAAGGGTAATCTTGAGGATTTCACAGGATTTTGCTAAAACTTCATCAGGATCGAAAGGTTTAGTCATGTAAATATCAGCCCCGACTTCCTGACCTCTGGCTTTATCAAACTCCTGCCCCTTAGCGGTAAGCATGATGATATATACCGATGACATTTTTAGCTCGTGCTTAACCTTATGACAGACATCAAAGCCGTTGATTTTGGGCATCATCACATCTAAAAAAACCAGATCCGGCGCTTCGGCTTTAATTACTTCTAGAGCCTCCTCACCATTTTCGGCCGTCAAGAGGATCACGTCTGCATCTTCAAGCTCTTCGAGAGTCTGCTCTAACAGCATCCGAATATGTGGCTCGTCATCAACAATCAGTACTTTTTGCGTCATAGCAGAATTATGCAGTGGGGGGATAAGTGGCAGTTAGGATCTGCTGTTAATTCTTTCATTATTTCGGATCTGCTAATTATTTAGCCATAATTTAAGTCTTTAGCCATAATCACAATTACTAGCCATCACCAGACTTGCGCCCCATCGTCCTGAAACAGGTGTTAATCCCCCCCTTTTATAGCAGTCATCTTAACTCAGCCTCATTAATTAGTGAATCACGGGATCAAAGCGGTCAAGATACCCACCACCATGATTATGCCCCACAGTAATTATGGGATGCATATCTACAATATTAGCTTAAATTCACTTTACCCCTCAGACAAATCCGCCAATGACCTGAGTAAATATTTAAGGAATTAAGTGCAAATAATAAGACTAATAAACTTCTTTAATAAAAAGTTAATTCTATTTAGCAAAAGTCCATAATTACTGATGCAAAAACTCTCATCATAGGTCAAAATTAGTCCCAAGCAAACCAATGGGGATCAATATATTTAGCTAACTTAACAACCGTATGATCTCCCTAAGAATCACGCCAAAAACCAGCTTATTGCAAAAGCCAAGGCAATACACAGGGCTTATGTGACTGATTTAGACTTTTTATATAACCACAACATAGCCGCTATAACCTTTACTACCATTGATTTACAGCATGATCAGCCAAAACTAGGCGCAAAAAAATCCATAGTTAACGTCACATTTTGTGTTTCAATAAAAAATAAGCATCTGGGATTTAAGAAATACGATTCCTGATAACATCAGCTTATAAGAAATCGGCAAGGAGATCAGTTACGTTGTCGGCTGATTCCTTTCCCGTCAGAGCTTCCCCACCTCCATGTCAGAGTGGTTGATAACTGGCTTTAGTTATCAAGAGACCGTCGCGCCCAAAAAATATACATTAGATTTTCATTGCCTTTAAAAGTGCCTTGACAAGCTCCCTTGAGAAGCTGCCTTGAGAAGCAAATTTAAAAGTACTGTTAATCCTAAGGGCGGGTCGCCCCCTCGGATCAAGCATTCAATGCGGCATACACGGTGGAGGGTTTAATAGGCTCCTCTACGCTGTGCTGATGTGCAAAACCCCATCTAAAAAAAATCCAATAGTAAGGAGATATTGATGTCTTACTCACAAACGCAGTCTAAATCTAAGGCTGGGTATGAAGCGGGCGTTCAAGATTACAAATTAAAGTACTATACCCCCGACTACACCCCCAAAGACACCGATCTGCTGGCTGCTTTCCGCTTTGTGCCTCAGCCCGGCGTACCCCCTGAAGAAGCTGCTGCTGCGGTAGCCGCTGAATCTTCTACCGGTACTTGGACCACCGTGTGGACGGACTTGTTAACTGATTTAGATCGTTACAAGGGTCGTTGCTATGATGTTGAACCCGTACCCAACGAAGATAATCAGTACATTGCTTACATCGCTTATCCTTTGGACTTGTTCGAGGAAGGCTCTGTCACCAACTTGCTGACCTCTTTGGTAGGTAACGTTTTCGGTTTCAAGGCATTGCGTGCATTGCGTTTAGAAGATATCCGCGTGCCCATTGCTTACCTGAAGACCTTCCAAGGTCCTCCCCACGGGATTCAAGTTGAGCGCGACAAGTTGAACAAGTATGGTCGTCCCCTGTTGGGTTGTACCATTAAGCCTAAATTGGGCTTGTCAGCTAAGAATTACGGTCGTGCCGTATATGAATGTTTGCGCGGTGGTTTGGACTTCACCAAAGACGACGAAAACATTAACTCTCAGCCCTTCATGCGTTGGCGTGATCGCTTCTTGTTCGTACAGGAAGCCATTGAGAAAGCTCAAGCGGAAACCGGTGAAATCAAGGGTCACTACTTGAACGTTACCGCTCCTACCTGTGAGCAAATGATGGAGCGGGCAGCATTTGCCAAGGAAATCCACACCCCCATCATCATGCATGACTTCTTGACCGGTGGTTTTACCGCTAACACCACTTTGTCCAAGTATTGCCGCGACAATGGTTTGCTGTTGCACATCCACCGCGCCATGCACGCTGTAATTGACCGTCAAAAGACTCATGGGATCCACTTCCGCGTTTTGGCTAAGTGCTTGCGGATGTCTGGTGGTGACCATTTACACTCTGGTACCGTTGTCGGTAAGCTCGAAGGTGAGAAGGGTATCACCATGGGCTTCGTTGACTTGATGCGTGAAGATCATGTAGAAGTTGACCGCTCCCGTGGGATTTACTTCACCCAAGACTGGGCTTCTATGCCTGGGGTATTGCCTGTGGCTTCCGGTGGGATCCACGTATGGCATATGCCTGCTTTGGTGGAAATCTTCGGTGATGATTCTTGCTTACAGTTTGGTGGTGGTACTTTGGGTCACCCATGGGGTGCTGCACCTGGTGCAACCGCTAACCGTGTGGCTTTGGAAGCTTGTATCCAAGCCCGTAACGAAGGTCGTAACCTGTGGCGTGAAGGCGGCGATGTCTTGCGCGAAGCCGGTCGCTGGTCTCCTGAACTGAATGCCGCTTTGGAACTCTGGAAGGAAATCAAGTTCGAGTTTGAAGCAATGGATACTCTCTAATCGAGGTGATTTGGGTTAGGGTGGGATACCTTAACGTACCCTAGGAAGTGGTTAGTTTTTACTGATTTCTCATGGGTTTCGAGCGTGTCTTACCCTAATTCAATTACTCTTGGTGGTTAAAGCTCTGCTTATGGATGTACCGCGCATTACTAAATCCACTGCCAGAATGCTAGTAAGTTATTTGACTTATGAAGCAGTGCGGGTAGTTTATGAACAATTGCAGGAAACGAATTTACCAAAATCCCATTGGTTTGCACAGTTTTCCGGTCGGGACAAGATTCAGAATGGCGAGCAATATCTCGAAGAATTACTAGAGATTGACCAAGAGTTAGCCTTTCGGGTGATGACTGTAAGGGAACATCTGGCTAATGAAGTTTTAGACTTTTTACCAGAGATGACTCGGGCGGGGATTCACCAGTCTGCGATGCAACATCGGCGGCGACATTTAGAGAAGGTCATGATGGTTCCGTTGGCAGAGGGATATGCTGACAGGGAGCGTCTTGATGAAAACCTTCACTCTGATTAGTTCGGAATTGATCGTAATTTTGATTTTAATCGGTGATGTTGTTCTGACGATGGGCAAAGCGACGATTACAGATGATCTGGCGGCAAACTAGCTAGGCATTCCAAGTTTATTTCGTTACTGTTTCACTCAAATCCACCCAAAGTAACCGCGAGGAAATAATGCAAACTCTACCTAAAGAGCGTCGTTACGAAACTCTTTCTTATTTACCCCCTTTGAGTGATGCTCAAATCACTCGTCAAATCGAGTACACCTTGAAGCAAGGCTTCTACGCTGCGATCGAATTCAATGAAGATTCTGATCCTAGCATCCACTACTGGACCATGTGGAAGTTGCCTTTGTTCAATGCGAAGACTCCTCAAGAAGTTTTGAGCGAAGTGCAAGCTTGCCGCTCTAGCTATCCTGGTAGTTTCATTCGTGTTGTGGCTTTTGACAACATCAAGCAGTGCCAAGTCCAAAGCTTCATCGTGCACAAGCCTAACAGCGCTCGCTACTAAGCTTTAGTTGCTAGTTTCTGATTAAGTTCTAATTAAAACAAAGAAGCCTCCGTTATGAATGCGGGGGCTT
>JBAXSK010000203.1:0-8106 GCA_037130765.1 Pseudanabaena sp. ELA607 | reverse complement strand
GTATTCTTTGCTTCATCAGAACCCGTTGCATTTCATCCTTGAATTGGCGATCCATTAACAGGATAGAAGTCAGTTCCCCAATTAAAAGCACTTGACCACCCCCCGCCTGCGGCGTACCCCTCCAAGGGAGGGGAATTTTAATCTTGTCTGTAATTCCCCTCCCTTGGAGGGGTGGCAGGCTATGCCTGACGGGGTGGTGCTATTTATTGCTATCAATCATTCCTTGCAATTACTGACGCTCAAAGACTCGTTTCGGAATCTCTCGAGAGCGATTTTCTAGCCGCATCCGTTCCGCAAAAATCTGATAATTTTGTTGTGCCCTTTGAATTTGCTGAGTCTGCCATAGAGCATCAGCTAGCCGCAAATATAACGAAGTTTGTTCTGGATCAAGCCGCAGCACCCGCTGGAAAACACTAATTGACTGTTTGATTTGCCCGCTATCATAAAGAAAGTAACCATAGTCCGCCAAAGCTGGTAAATAAGCTGTAGTGGGCATCTCCATCTTACGCCATGTATTTAACCAACGATTCATGCCACTGCCATTACCTTCTACTCCCAAAACTTCCGCTAGGCTTACCGTCAAATCAAACATCAATTCCAATCTTTGAATTGCCCCTCTAATATTGCCACTACCATATTCTGCCCATGCTGCCTTACGACCCCGTTCCATCGCTTCCGTCATTTTATCCGCAGTAATATACCTTGCCGGATAAAAAATCCATCTGTATGTATTGGTATTACGTTCGAGTCCTTGGGCATCGCCAGATTCAGCTAAACGAATTAAATTCTCAAGGTTCTCCGCAGACGGATCAATTGTTTGCGTAGAAATCAAATTTAATTCTTGATCTTGCCAATTAAAGACTTGCACAGATGAGAGGGCGGCAAAAGGTAATTGGGAAGTGATCGTAATTTGATTTTCATAACAATGGGTTTCTGTTTTTGCCGGATTCAGAAACCCTGCCTTTTCATTCCAAGGGAAGCGCCTTTGCCATAATAGATTGCCCCCTCGGTATCCCGACAGGAAAACATAGGATTTTTCATCGTCACCACGGAAAATAAGGCGTAAATTCTCTGCTCCATAGGTCGGCAAACTAATACAAGAGCCATCTAATTCCCGCTTCTCTATGTTCTGGCTAGAACTATTACTATTGCCGCCATTATTGTTATTTGTATTATTGACATTAGGCATAGTGTCTGCCCAAATTGCCGCCAAGCCAGTGCTGAAACATATACCCAAGCTTAATCCGACAACCATACTATGATGCATTAAATTATGATGATATTTCCGAATTAACCTGGGAGAAAATCGCAGCAAAATCATAGGAGGAGCGATGGGCGCGAGTATTTTGGCTAAAATCAACATAGATTTTTGGTTGGATTTACTAAATTCAGCACGAATCAATAACGGCAATTCGTAAATTATTTAATTGCTATCGTCAATCTGTATCGTCAAGTTATTTCGAGAAGTAATCAAAGCATTTCTGATTAGATGCTAGCAATGTAGCATATCTATGAGTTTACAACAGTTTTCGACCTGATGCAATATAGATGTTCATATAAAACCCTTGCGGGACGGGCATCTTACCTAATCATGGTCTACCTGATGGAGATGCTATGCACGGTAAAACCTATACCTAGTGATAGATAACAGGCTTTAAATCTCAGTCTGTTTTTTGAGTAACTCAACTAGATCTTGCGCTGGCATAGCCTGATGAAATAAATAGCCTTGAATCACATGACAGCCTAATTTATCTAATAGTTCCATTTGTTCCACAGTTTCAATTCCTTCGGCAATGATTTCTAAATCTAAACTTTTGGCTAAGGCAATAATTGACATGGCAATGGCACGATCTCTGGCATCCTTGGTGATGTTATTCACAAAAGAACGGTCAATTTTTAAAACACTAATGGGCATGGTGCGTAAATAATTCAGTGAGGAAAATCCTGTACCAAAGTCATCAATGGATAAGCCAATTCCCATTCGTCTCAAAGCGTGTAATTTGGATAAATTATCCTGAGAAGTCTCCATCATTACACTTTCGGTTAGTTCCAATTCCAAATATTGGGGATCAAAACTAGTTTCGGCTAAAATATTAGCTAACATATCGACAAAATCAGCTTGCATCAATTGTTTGAGCGAGACATTGACACTAATTCGTAAAGGGGGAATGCCACGATCTTGCCATACTTTACATTGCCGCAAGACTTTCCGTAATAGCCAATAACCAATGGAAACAATTAATCCCGTTTCTTCGGCGGCAGGAATAAATCGCGCTGGCGAAATAAATCCCTGTTGCTCATCATGCCAACGTAATAAAACTTCTACGCCAATAATTTTATTGACTAAAGTATCGACTTGGGGCTGATAATAAGGCACAAATAAACCATTATCAATCGCTCTGCGTAAACTATTTTCTAATTCCAATCGCTGCAAAGAAGTATCATGCATATCAGGGGTAAAGAGAATAAAGTTATTGCGTCCTAACTTCTTGGCGCGATACATCGCCGTGTCTGCATTCTTAATCAACGTCTCAGCATTATCTCCAGCAGAAGGATAAATACTAATGCCAATACTGGTGGTAATGTGCAATTCCTGTCCTTCGCAATAGAATGGCATCTGCAAAACCCCTAACAAAAGCCGCGCTGCATCGGCAATTTCTGGGGCTGAACCGACGCGACGACGCACTAAAACAAATTCATCCCCGCCCCAACGACAGAGCAAATCGTCTTCGCGTAAATGCCCCTGCAATCTTTGACTCACCGCCACTAATAGCCGATCCCCTGAAGTATGTCCTAGAGAATCATTAATCAATTTGAAGTCATCTACATCAAAAAAGAAAATGCCCACCTGTTCTTGATTAGTTGCCGCTGTTGGCAAAACTACGGCTAAATGATCATCTAAAGCCTTGCGGTTGGGTAATTGAGTCAGCACATCATGGAGGGCATAATATTGAATCATTGACTCAGCTTGCTTTCTGACCGTAATATCAGTGACATAACTGCGAATTAACTCAGTCCAACCGATGATATGCACGCTCTGCTCTAAAATTCGTTCTTTAACGGTGACTTCCCGCACAAAAAAGTTAGCACTGGCATTGGCAGATCTGGTATGAACCTCTTCTAAAATCCCCTCAAATAGAGGATGATTCATGCCTTGCTCATAAATATCAGGAAATTGTCGTAATCCTTCAGGATTAACATAGGTAATTTCACCGTGAATATTTAATTCCAAGATGGGATAAGGACTCAATTCAGGAAAAGAAGCTAATCTGGCTAAGCCTTCTTCATCGGGATCGGCAATATCAGCATCTTCTTGATCTTGATCAACTAAATTTGTCTCATAATCTTGCCCTGTGGGAATTTGATTCGGATGGGTTTCTTTTTGCCCCCCCAATAAATTAGGGGTGACGTTTGATGTGGTGGTATCTGCACTTACCAGATCTAAGTCACTAACACCATAATCTCCTAAAGATTGGGATGGTTCACCATAAGCATTGCGGCTCTGATAGGACTCATCTAAATATTGGCTATCTAAATAATGCACATCGGCACTAATTTCACCTTCATAGTCTAAGTTATGAGGCCCTTGATCAAAAATAAGCGCTGAGTTTTGCTCCTCAGGTTTACCGTAATCAATTCCAGCTTGGGCAATCACTTGATAAAAAGCCCTAGCATCACGACTGAAAATGATTTCATCCCCATGACTTAACACATGGGAAAATTTGCGTTTGCCATTAATTAACAAACCATTGGTGCTGCGTTTACCCTGCAAATTACCATCAATAATCCGAAAAAAATGGGCCACGCGACGGGGAATTGGCACTCGCAGCAGTGTGGCATGATAGCGAGAAACATGGTTAGAGTATAGGATAATGCCATTATTACTACTGCGCCCGATGGAACAGGTTGCATCATTGAGCACAAACTGCCTCAATCCCTTAACATCTTCAATCATTAATAAATGATGAAATTGCTGCCCGCCGGCAAATTGTCCTTCATTAGGTGGCACAGAAGCATTCCCGTCGGCAAAAGACATTTCCATGTCTAACTAAAGTTGTGAATAAAGTCTAGTGAAATATCTATTAAAACAGCAAATCTAGAGGTCTGAGCCATAGGCTAAACCCATCGATTCGCAGCTAACCCCCTCAAGGTGGTCTTGCATGAATATTGTAAATCCTAAACTGTAATTTTGTCCTGCTATTTATGTCACATAAAAGCATATAAGTGAGTCAAACTCATCATCACGACCATGATTTGACGGCTAATTATGATTGTCGTGGTACAAGAGCGATGTAAAATTAGTTCTTTTGTACTATTTATAAATAATCTCTGCTGGATTGAAGACAGTTAAAAGAAAATATTAAGGAGTTATTCTGTAAATATCATCATATAAAACAGCAATAATTTATCTTTAGTGAAATTTACTTTTGAGTAAGCAATTTTTCCTTGGCAAATATTAGTTAAATTTGTTAGTTTTAACTTCAAATTGCCTGTCCATGACAAAACTCATGGCATACTCAGCTTGCAAGTCTACCGTATCGTGATCATTAATATTTGTATCCGTTAGTTCCAAATTATAAAAATCAATCCATTCTGAATCAGAAAAATAAGGGCCCGCGTGCCATGTACCCACGTGGAGCTTAATCAAACAATCACCGCTAATCACAAAAGCGCGAATCTGTTCTGGCAAGAGTACACCTTGGGACGGTGGTGCGACCGCAAGTAACCAAGTTTTTCCCCCTAGAGATCCCAAGCATTGGGTGCAGCGTTGATGGCGTGTGATCCGCTGAAATTGCCGACCATTTTGCTCTAAACGCATAATATAAAATCGGGGTGTACCGGAGTCTAAGACCAAGGCAGCATCATCTTGATCATAGGCTTTGCCATCAGCAGTGGCGCTAATCAATTGACCAAAAGGGGCAAAAGCTGCGGCTGTAATCGGTATCGCCGGTAAATGAACTATGGAAATTGCGTCCGCACCAACTAAATTCATGGATTTGGTTCTTTTACAGTGAATTTTTGATTAATAGCTTCGTCAATAAACTGTTGGCTCGTAATCCAATAACTATAACGGAATTCGTCAGGATAGCTTACCCTGCCTTTAAGAGAATTAGTTTTTATCTGATTGGGCTTGAGACTCATACTAAAAGCCACAATTGCTTTGATTTCATCTTGGGACAAATTCGTATCTAAATGATTTTGCATTAACGCCATTAAGCGCGGCACTTGAAACACGGTTAATGGATTATTCAACTTGGCTTTAATGGCTTGGAGTACCATTTGCTGCCGTTTGATGCGCCCAATATCCCCTTCATTATCATTACGAAATCGCGCAAATCCCTCAGCTTGCACCCCATTTAAGGTTTGTTTTCCCGGATAAAGATCAATATTGAGTTTTTGCGTATTGTCTTTATACTTCATGCGTTTCGGCACGGTCACCTCTACCCCACCAACGGCATCCACTAACTCCGCCAAAGCTGAAGTATCCAGGCGCACATAGCGATCAATTACCACATCATTCAGGGTTGCGGAAACCACATCTTGGGCTAGTTGTGCGCCGCCAATTACATTAGCCGCATTAATTTTTTGGCGACCGTTTTGGGGAATAGCCACCAGAGTATCACGGGGAATCGACAGTAAGTTAACCTGCTTTTTGACCGGATCAAACCGCATTAATACCATAGAGTCGCTGCGACCATTAAAGACTTCCTTAGATCCCGCAGGGGCATCCAGCACCCGATCTACCCCCAACACCAAAATTTGATAAGGACGATTTAAGCGTTTACCCAAGCCCTCCATCAGCACATCATCGAAGCGCCGCCCTTGTAAAACCCCTAGCCAGTCCACTTGATTCAAAGGCACTACACTGGCTAAAACCGCTCCCCCTGCTAGGGCAGTTAAACAGATCGTGCTTAAAAATATCTTACCCCAAGGGAATTTTCGCTTCGGTAAAATAGCCACTGGCGTATCAATTTGGGTGGTCATAGGATAATTTTAATTGGGTTCGGGGGATCACATCTCACCCTGATGATGCAAGAGGGCACAGGTTACGGATCTAATTGATGCTAACCACAGCAATTTAGTTGCTAGAAAACTTTTTTGATAAATATATGATAAATATGTTTTTAATAAATATTTTCGATAAAAGTTTTACAAAAGATTTGATTTACCGTGGTAACTACTAACAACTAGGGACTGAATCACCATGCATAATACATCTTGTGTTGACAGCAAAAAGTAGCCCCATAAGCAAAAATTATTGGGGGATCAGCCGATGGTGCTGGATCATACCCGAATTACTGGGGTTAATTACTTTGATTATGGCGACGCACCAGATCCCCAGGGGTAATTTCGGCTAAAAATTCCCGAAAAGCCCGCCGTTCTTCTTCATCAGCATCTTGATCGACGGGAATCGAAGCCTCTAAGACCACTTCTTCGACAACCCAGATCGAGCAATTAGCCCGTAGCGCAATCGCAATGGCATCACTGGGGCGAGCGTCAATATCTTTTTTGGTTTCCCCCACCACTAGGGTAACCAAAGCATAAAAAGTACTATTTTTGAGGGTATGAATTACCACTCGTTCCACCTGCGCCCCACAAGCATCGATCATTTGCATCAATAAATCATGGGTCAGAGGTCGGGGTGAATTCCGTCCTTCTATGGCACTGATAATGGATTTAGCTTCTGGCTCACCGATCCAGATAGGCAAAGCCCGCCTCTCGGTAGTATCCCTAAGTAACACAATGGGATTACGACTGACGGCATCTATACCAATCCCCGCGACTTTTACCTCGATCATCGTCTGCCAGTTCCTTAGTCTTTCTAGCGCGATGGGACTTATTATACACTGTTGGGTTGACTAGATTAGTTTCTCATGAATCATTGTCCAATCATCAATATTGTGATCAATTTGCTGCATTGCCATTGACTACGATATTGATCAGGATTGATCAGAAATTAATTTGGTGGTTTTTCAGGGGGTGAGTTTGATTTACTAGTTTATTTACCTGTTTAAATTAGTTTAATATCTGTTTAACTTAATCCCTTGTGAATCTATGTCTAGTGCGCTTTCTCATAGCATTTCTCCCCTTAGTGCCAATAGTGATCCCCTGCATGAAAGCACGGCAATTACGATCTTGGGGCAAGGAGCTTGGGGATCGGTCTTGGGGCAGCTCGTTACCAAGAATCGCCATAGATTGCGTACTTGGTCGCGGCATAGTGGGGTAGATTTAGCAGCGGTCACAGCGGATTGTCAGGTATTAATTTCAGCGGTGTCGATGCAGGGTGTGCCCATTGTGGCGAAGCAATTGCAGGGGATTGGCTTGAATGACGCAACGGTAATTGTCAGCGCCACTAAGGGTTTAGAACCAGCCACGGGGCGCACCCCTTCGCAAATTTGGCAGGATTGTTTCCCCCATAATCCTTTGGTGGTGTTGTCGGGACCAAATTTATCGAAGGAAATTGGGGCGGGCCTGCCAGCAGCGACGGTGGTGGCGAGTCATGATGGTGCAGCGGCAAGCCTAATCCAAAGTTTATTTGCGAGTAAAAATTTTCGGGTTTATACCAATCGCGATCCCATTGGCGTGGAGTTGGGTGGTACTTTAAAAAATGTGATTGCCATTGCCGTGGGGGTTTGTGACGGCTTGAATTTGGGCACTAATGCTAAGGCGGCGCTGATTACGCGCTCGGTGACCGAGATTATTCGGGTGGGGATGTACTTCGGGGCGCAACCGGAAACTTTTTGGGGCTTGTCGGGTTTGGGGGATTTACTCGCCACCTGTAGCAGTCCTTTGAGCCGTAATTATCAGGTGGGCTATGGGATGGCCCAGGGTAAGTCGGTTAACCAAGCTCTAGCCGAAATTATCGGCACGGCTGAAGGGGTCAATACAGCCCAAGTTTTAAATAATTTGGCAGAACGCTATAGCATCAGTGTGCCGGTGTCCCGTTATGTCTATCGGCTGTTACAGGGAGAGATCACGCCCCAGGAAGCGGTGGAAGGTTTAATGGAGCGGGATCTGAAGAGTGAGTAGCTGTAGTTAATGGTTTGACGGTTAGGACTTACGCAAAACCCAAATTGCCCTCATCCCCCAACCCCTTCTCCCAGA
>JBAXSK010000202.1:0-8115 GCA_037130765.1 Pseudanabaena sp. ELA607 | reverse complement strand
GCAGGCTTTGCCTGACGGGGTGGTGCTATTTATTGCCTTCAATCCGTGCCATTCTCACTTTGATTGACTATAAATCTAATCACATGAGATTGTCAGTATCTACTATTTTGACCCATCTTTAATCAAACAAGTCATATATCAAAGTGTTTTATACATAACCGTTCTACCGGAATTTGATCCTTTGGGGACAGGCATTTTGTATAACATAGACTTCCACCAGATTTATCAGTCAACTGAGGCAAAAACTCTTGATTTTTGATTAATTTATTATGGCTGAAACTTAATAATGCTAAAACATGGTTATTAATGTCTAGAAATACATTTGCTCTAAATGACGGTCAGTGATAGCATCTAACCGAAACAGCCCATTAATCACGGCTCATCGCTACTGACCAGAAGTTTTTATGACTATAGAACTTAAAGCGGCCCCGCCTCAAGAAGTGGCAATTTATATGCCATACTACCGCGAACCCAACCGCCGCCAAATCTTGCCCTATGCCATCTCCTTATATAAGCAAGGCGAACTAACTGGCGAAAGAGCTATCGAAGGCGCTCCCCCAGTGTCCTATCAAGCGGTGTGGCGCGTGGCTAATTTGCCCTCAGACTTAACCCTCTGTCGGGTCATGTTTGGTGGCGAGGATGACATGAGTTATGAGATCACCATGGAAAATTCTGAATTTGTCAGCTATCTGATCGAGATGGTGAACGGGATGCAGAGCAAAGGTGTCACTGATTTCCCCCAAGTATTTTATGCCAAATTATTCCGCATCAAGCTTGCTAGTTTGGAAGGAACTTAGTGTATAATCCAAGCCCAGATCGTGGCAGATTGTAATTCACTGGCAATTGATAATTGCAATTAACAATTTTTATTATTTCTAATTGCACTAAATTTAGTGAATTAATTAGTGATCTTAAAATCATGGTTAAAATCCCATGATCAGAACTGATCAAATCTGATCAATCACAGCCATTGATCCACGACCACTTATCCCATGATAGTTTGATCCCAGTGAGTTAACTTCAGTCATTTAGCGCTATCTTTAGAGCCACAACTGGGACATTTCGTAAAGAGTTGGTTAGCACATACTAGTGAATTATGGACGGATGACACTGTGACATACGCTGCTACTAAGCGAGTTGAAATCTTTGACCGGATGTCGGAGGCTACGACCAATAAACCTAGGATTGATCCCATGGTGGTAAGAGCCGCCAAACAAGTTTATTACTACTACGTGGAGTGCTACGGGACACAGCTACCTCGTCCCTTAGGTGTGGCTGTGAATCGATATAACCTTGAGGGTAAATTAATTTATTCACAAATTTTACTCTTACCCCAAGAAACCTTTGTTTCTATTGATTTAATCGATAGTTCAGACTATTAGTTGTTAGCTGCATAGATTTTTGTCTATGATATTCATCCTTAAATAATTCACCTCAAGTTTATCGATTTATTTCACACAATATCAAAAATTATGTGTTTTTTATAAATAAACATTATGAGGCAGTTTATTTATCTGGTATTAATATGAAGCTTGCGGCTAATTAATTATTAACTGAATTTAGGTTATTCATTTGCTTAGCGATTTATCAATTGATTTATGAATTAAATAATTTATACCTGAAGTTGGCCCCTCAAAATGGCTTAGGTTTAATTGCTTAATTCGTCAATTTAAACTTGCCAGTAAGGTGTTTATTCATGAATAATCACAGTTAGAAATACGCAACTCATGGTGATGTATGTGCGGACTAGCAGGACTCTTATCAGTTCGCCCCTTTTCACAGCAGTACTGGCAGAAAATAAACACTGGTTTGCTCCATTACCTTGATCATCGGGGCCCTGATAGCCAAGGTTATTTTATTAGCCCTGAGCAGAACGCCCTACTAGTACATACTCGCCTAGCGATTCAGGACTTATCGCCTTTGGCCCATCAGCCTATGGTGAGTGATGACGAGCGCTATTGCTTAGTTTTTAATGGTGAAATTTATAACTTTCCCTCACTGCGACGGGATTTAGAGGCAAATGGCGTAAAATTTGGTTCTACTTCTGATACCGAAGTACTATTGCGGTTATACGAGCAGGAGCAGTCAGGCTGTCTCAGGCTGTTGCAGGGGATGTTTGCTTTTGCCATTTGGGATCATCAAGAACAGTCCTGTTTTATCGCCCGTGATCCTTCAGGGATTAAGCCTTTATATTATGTGGAAACGCCTACGGGTTTAGCTTTTGCCTCTGAGCTTAAGCCTTTGGTGCAGGTTGGTTTAACTTCGCGGCAAATTAATCCGCTGGGCTTATATGGCTATTTGTTGACTGGTGCAGTACCAGAGCCATTGACCATGATTGCTGGGGTCAAGATGCTCGAATCAGGGACTTTTTTGCATTGGCAGGGGGGGCAAGACGTTCCACAGATCAAGCGGGGCAGCTATGACAGTCAAGGCAGTCAGTCTGATGATATGCAGCCCATATCTGAGGTTGATGCAGCCATTGATCATGTGCGTCAGAATTTAGTCGCCGCAGTGCAACGTCATTTGATTAGTGATGTACCGGTGGGGGTATTTTTGAGCGGTGGGATCGACTCGGCTTCATTGCTGGCTTTATCGTCTCAGGAACATACTGCCGTTAATACCTATTCCATTACGTTTGATGATCCTGCCTATGACGAAGGGACATTAGCCCAATTAGCAGCAACCAAATTTGGCGCTAAACACCATACGTTAAGGGTAACACCGGAGATATTTTTAGCCCGATTACCGAAATTTTTAGCTGCGGTAGATCAACCCAGCATTGATGGTTTTAATACTTATTTTGTGTCACAACTAGCCCATGAGCATGGGGCAAAAGTAGTTTTATCAGGTTTAGGCGGCGATGAGTTATTTGGCAGTTATCAGAGTTTTAAATTAGTGCCACAACTAATGCAGATGCGCCAAAAGTTCCGTCGCGGACAAATGGCATTGCGACAGGGCAAAAAGTTATTACAGATTAGTGCTTTGGCGCAGTTTATCCCTGGTCGTTATCAACGCTTATTAGACTTTTTAGCGCGTTCTGAACCATCGCCTTATGATGGTTATCGAGCAGTGCGGGGGGTATTTCCAGCGGTGATGGTACGGCAGATTTTGCAACACTATGGTTTTGATGCCGAGGCGGTAGCGATCGCCTATGAAGAGCAAACAAATGACTTATGGCGTGCTGGTGGACTAGGGCAATCACCGGAGTCATCATTACTAGAGCAAGTAAGTCGCCTAGAAATGCAGCATTATATGCGTAACCAATTGTTACGAGATTCTGATGTGATGAGTATGCGTTGGAGTTTAGAATTGCGCGTGCCATTTTTAGATCAAACTTTTATCCAGTCCGTGGCACTGATCCCCCACCACCTGAGGTTTATGGGACATAAGGAAGTTTTAACTAAAGCGATGCCGGAATTACCCTCAGCCATCATTAATCAGCCTAAACGGGGGTTTGTATTTCCTTTAGCTGATTGGTTAAACACGCAATGGCAAGACCAAGTAAAACTGCCCCGTATTCCCCAGGTGCGGTTACAGTCGTGGTATATGAAATGGAGCTTGTTTATATTGCAGAATTGGCTGGATGATTTGGGGATCTAAATCCCAAAAATATCCCCAAAATAATAAACCAGCACTATGCTTTAAAATGTTAGCTAGCACTGGTTTGAGGATTATTAATATTTAAATCAATACTTTAACTAAAGCCATAAAGCCGTTAAGCCAAAGAAGGGGTTTAAAACCCATTTTTTCGATGAATTTCTGAAAGTATTTTTTGAAAGCACTTTATTTTTGCCCTAATGCTGCTAGAGCGGATGGTCAGCCAATCTAACTATCAGATTCGAGTACCTTTTCCTTAAATTGCTTGCCAGCAGAAAAAGCGGGCACTTTAGTCGCTGGAATCGTCATTTTCTCGCCAGTGCGAGGGTTGCGTCCTTCCCGTTCTTGGCGTTCCCGTGGTTCAAAAGAGCCAAAGCCAACCAATGTGACGCGATCCCCTTCGGCCACAGCATCAATAATGGCTTCAAAAGCAGCAGTGACAACAATTTCAATATTCTTCTTTGAAACGGATACCTTTTCGGCAATGGCATCAACAAGTTCGCCTTTGTTCATAAGAATTAACCTGTATTATCGGTGAGAAGTGAGATGCAATCAATACTACAGCACGTTATGGGTTGGTCAAGACGTTTCCAAAGCTTTTGTGGTACTTCTTTACGATTAGTAATGTAATGAATCGCTTTTACTTGACGATTCCACATATTTAGGGGGTGCAGATGCGGTTGCTGTCTGGATTTGTGGGGTTATGATAGTTCTGAATTAGTGATTAGTAGAGATTAATGCTGATTTTTAAGGCATTTTCTTTAACGAATTGCCACTCGCATATAGTCGCCCCAGACTCCGGCTGCTACTGCCCCAGAGCCGTTTTCAGTCACCCCTTCATCATTGCCGAGCCAAATTGCGGTCGTAATCGGACTTGGAGAAGTCACTGCACCGCCAATAAACCACAGGTCACGGGCTTGATCCGTAGTGCCAGTTTTGCCCATGACGACGGCTTGACTGATACGAGCAGCTCGTCCTGTACCGTTAGTTACTACGCCCCGCATCAAATCCTGTAAATCGCTCACCACCCGCGCCTCGATTTGGGGTTTGCCGGGGACATCGCGCCGGGCATCAAAGATCACGCGGCAAGTATTGGCTCGATCTTTGCGATTAGTGCAGTCGTTGTTGTCAAGGATGCGGCGGATGGCGTGGGGTTTGTTATAGATGCCTTGGTTAAATACGGTGGCATAGGCTCCCGCCATTTCCAGTACTGAAACTTCATTACCGCCTAGCACCATGTTATTGCTGCGGTCGAGTTTGGCGGTAATGCCTAATTTTTCGGCAAATTTAGCCACATTATCTAAGCCTGCCGCTTGAGCCACCCGGATCGCCACGACATTTTCTGACAGGGCAAAACCCACATACATACTGGCACTGCCACTGGCTCCATTGTGACAACCAGCCACCCCACTGATCCCAGCGCAGGAGAAAGTTGTGTTAGGGCTGGTTCCTTGCTCTAGAGCCGCCCCATAGCTAAATAATTTAAAAGTTGATCCCGGTTGGCGACGGGCTTGGACAGCGCGATTAAATTGGCTTTTTTTGTAGTCTACGCCGCCAGTCATCGCCAAAATAGAACCATCACTACTGTCGAGGGAAACAATCGCTCCTTGAGTAAAGCTATAGGTGGCTCCATCGCGGCGCACGGCTTCCCGTAGTGTATTGTCGGCGGCTTTTTGCATGGACACATCGAGACCAGTTTCTACAATCAGATTGCCCTCCCGCAGAAATTTTTCACCGAGGAGATCTTCTAGCTCAGTGTTGACATAGCTATAGAAATACGGCGCAATGTCACTTTGGACTTGGTTACGGGCGCTTTCATTGAGTTTGAGGATAGAACGTCTGGCGCGGTCGGCATCTTTATCACTGACCATGCCTAACTGGGCCATGCGGTCTAAGACGCGATCCCGATATTCAATGGAGAGATTTTTATTTTTAAAGGGATTAATCGTATTGGGAGAAGGCAAAATTCCCGCCAAGGTCGCCGCTTCAGATAGATCTAAGTCTTTAGCCGATTTACCAAAGTATAATTTAGCGGCATTCTCAAAGCCATAAATCCCCCGCCCCAGATAAACCCGATTGAGGTACATGGCCAGAATTTCTTCTTTGCTGTAGTTGGCGCGAATTTTGATTGCTGCGGCTGCTTCACGCCATTTCCGCGAGAGATTTTCATCTTTGCCCACATAACCCTTTTCTTGACCAAAAGCATTACGGGCTAGCTGTTGGGTGATGGTACTCGCACCTTCTCTGGCTTCCCTAGAGCGGATATTCGTCACCACTGCCCGCAAAATACCCCAAGGATCGACACCAAAATTAAAGGGACTATAAAATGAGCTATCTTCTGAAGCAATGACAGCGCTGGGCAAGTAAGGGCCAAAGTCTTGCAGGTTTGGCAAATCTTGGGGTGCGCCAGTGTCTTTGGTGTCAGGGTTAAGGACGGTTTTGTTATCGCCCGCAAGGATTTCAATGGGGCCAGCTTTTTCGCGGGGCAATGGTTTGACATCAGGGACTCGCCCCACTTCCATTAATAAAGCGGCAATGAGTAAAGTTAGGGCACTGCCAACCCCAATAGCGGTGTATTGGGCAGTGCGGATATACCACGGGGGCGGATCGATAAATCGAATAATGGCAGAGTTTTCTAGTTCTGGGGGCCCGAAAGTCAGCCGCATATTATGGCGCAAGGGCACAGATTTGATCCGTTGCTTGCCGCGATACGTGCCATTGGTCGAATCTTTATCTTTGAGGATGAAGCGAATTTTCTTTTGGCTTTGGTCTCGGATAATTTCGGCATGGACTTGGCTGGCGATCCCCGTGGGCAGCAGGATATTACACTGGCTGCTCCGCCCTAAAGTAAATATGTCCCCTCCCGATAGGTGATGCCGGGCCGGTTGTCCTTTATCGCCCACTTTAATTTCCACCTGAGGCACTTGGGCATTGGGCTTGAGGCGCAAGATCCCCTGCATCACCTGCTCAGTCATCTGGGTGAATAGCTGAGACTTAGGCTGCGCTTTTTTGGCGGCGGGAGATTTCGCCTGAGCTTGGGGGGATGGCTGGGGTGAATGAGGATTTTGGGGTGATGGTGGGGGGACAGAACTCATAGTAAACCCTAGGGCATTGCTGCTTAATTATCCCTACCATAGACGATTTTTGTCTTGGGGAAAAGTTCTATGATTAGTCGTAATTAATCTGGATTTTGCAGAGCTTGAGGGAATGTGGCACAGGTATCAGTTAAATTTGAGCTATTCCTTGCACCACGTTAGCTATCATGAATAAAACATGAATTGCCGCAGTCAATGGTTACATCAACATAAACAGACGAAAATTCTGGGTCAAGACTCCCAATTACGAATACAGTAATGATGCTAGTAATGAGCTAAACAAATCCGGTAGACATCATCAAGTGAATATGTCTACCGGAGCGCCATTAGATTAGGTTTTACTGCATCAGTGACCTAGCCGAGAGTCAGTCTAAAATTTAAGGATTCAACTTCTTGAGAATCAAGTCTAGTTGCTTCGCTAAATTCTTATTACTTTCCTCCAAACTAGCAATCTTATCTAAAATAGCTTGACTTTCCGAAGGTTCAGCCGCCGTCCGCAACTTCCGCACATCACGCCCAAAGCCCATCAGTGCCGGACGCTCTACATAGGTGACCCGATGCAGCACCCGCCATGCTTTATTGGGTTTACCGGCTTGGGTTTGACGCAATGCCCGCGCTTCTTCGTCATTACTAGCTAACCATTCCGGATCAACCACATAATTAAAGAAGTCTTGGAAATGCTGCGTACTGCCTTCGAGGTAGAAGCTCATAAACCGATAACGATCGACTTTTTCTCCTGGGAGCAGGGGTAAATCATTGTGATCCGTGATGCCCTTGCTTTCTACGCCGCTGAGATCGACATTTAGCTCAAAGCCTTTGCTGCGCGATTCGGTTTTGTTCATAGTTTGGGTCAGGTTAACTGTGGCTTGGGCCGTCAATTCCACCGCTGCACCTGCGGCAAACTTACCTTCCACGCCTAGAGCGGCATTCATCATAAAAGAACCACCAATGGTATGCTCTACTGTATTGGCAAAGCTTTGGGATTCAGTGCGTAGACCACCATCCGCATCCCAAACATAGGTATTCACAATGTTCCGTTTGCCAGCCCGAATTTGTAGACTTTCCATCCGCTTTTGCCAACCTGCAAAGCTTTCCGTGGCGTTGACTTGTTTCTCCTGATCACTAATCCGACTGTTAATCTCCGCTTGTTTTTTCTCTGTTGCCGCCGTATTGTCCTTAACCATTGCCTTAGAGTCTTCCTTAGCACGTTTGGCTTTTTCCTCTTCGGCTTTCTTTTTCTCTTCTTCAGTCATGCCATCGCCTGCTTTATCTTCTTCTCGCTGCACGCCGACAGTAGCAGGAGCATCACCACTGTTAATGTTGCGGTCTAAAGATGTTTCATCAACTAAATTCACATTGAAGTTAGAGAAGTACGACTCACGACGCTTATCTTCTGCTTCGATCTGATTTTTGAGATCATAGG
>JBAXSK010000201.1:0-8160 GCA_037130765.1 Pseudanabaena sp. ELA607 | reverse complement strand
TAATGATAAAACAATTGTGAGAATGCCACCTGTAATGATGGAACTTATTTAGAGGCAATGCACTGTAGAAGGATTGGCGGATATTAAGTCATTTAAAATGATTTTGGCACATTAAAAAAGACCACCCCCCGCCTGTGGCGTACCCCTCCAAGGGAGGGGAATTTTAATCTTGTCTGTAATTCCCCTCCTTTGGAGGGGTGGCAGGCTCTGCCTGACGGGGTGGTGTTATTTATTGCCTTCAAGCCGTGCCATTCTTAATTTGATTGACTATACATCTCAACTAAAACCTAAACTAAACCTAAAGTTGCTGCCACTAAATGAGCGCAGGCAAAGCCCGAAAATGCCACCGCATTCAAACCTTGCCCCGGGAAAGTGCTATCACCAACACAGAACAAGTCAGGAATCGGAGTGCGATTAAAAGGCATTCCCAATAAGCCCCAAGGTTTGCCGCTGGGGATGGGGCCATAGGTTCCGTTATTCCGACCTAAAAAACGGCGATGGGTGCGCGGTGTGCCAACTTCCTGATAGTCTAAAGCATCATGCAAATCGGGGAAGATCGCACTTAACCGATTAAGTAAATGCTGCGCCGAGGCTTCTTTTTGATGAGCATAAGCTTCAGGGGATAGATTCTCCCAATGGTTGATCCAACTGGGGGTGAATGTATGCACAATGTGATAACCCTCCGGCGCTAAACTCGGATCGAGCAAGGTCGGAATGGAAACAAAAATCGTGCCTTGTTCCTGTTCCATATTTGCCCAATCTTCTAATAAAATATGATGGCAAGCAGTATCAGCCGGAATTGCCGCTGCTGCTACTCCCAAATGTAAACTCAAAAAACTAGGGGATTGGCGATAACGCTGCTGCCATGCCTTTTCACTGGTGGGTAATCCTTCTGCTTTGAGCAATTGCCCAAACGTATCCCAACGAGTCGCATTCGTGACCACGCGCCGCGCCGATAGAATTTCACCGGTGGCTAGTTTTACGGCGATGTGTCCCGTTGCTGATTTGGCTTTAGGAATAATTTCAGTCACACGCGCTCCATAACGAATTTTACTCCCAGTTCGTTCTAAACCAGTGACCAAAGCTTCCGCAATTTTGCCCACCCCACCTTTAGGATAGTTAATGCCTCCATAATGCCGATCACTAAACACCATACCAGCGTTGATCATCGGCGTGCAATCGGCGGGAACCACTGACCAGCAATAACATTCCATATCAATAAATTTCAACAATTCCGGATCACGAATATAGCGCCGTGCTACATCTCCGGCATTTTGTGGTAAATATTGCACCAATCCCAAACAAGCACCTGGATTTTGGAAAAAGACTCGCATCAAATAACGCCATTCTTCCAAAGAGAGCAACTCAATGGCATTCAAACAGTTAAATACTGCCCAACAAGTATCATAAAATTGGCGAATCCCCTCTTTTTCATGGGGAAATCTAGCGGTTAAAGTAGCTAAGAATTGCTCATAATCGCGATGCACTTCTATATCAATCTGATTTGGCAAATGGTAATGAATCTGTACTGGATCGGGAATGGTTTCTAATTCCATACCCACCGCAGCTAGGGCGCGAGTTAATAAGTTGGTTGTCCCCTGTTTACCAAAACCGAAAATCATCGATGCGCCCACATCAAACCGATAACCTTCGCGCTCAAAATAGCCCGCACTCCCCCCCGGAATCAAATACTTTTCTAGCACTAATACTTTTGCCCCCTTAGCTGCGAGTTGGGTGGCTGTGACTAAACCGCCCATCCCACCGCCAATTACGATTACATCTGCATCTAGAACTGCCGCCATATTGATACCTGATGAGTTGATGAGTGATTTCTGATCAGTTGCTAATGAGTTGCTAAGAGAAATAGAGCCTTAAAATTGCCCTAATGTTGAATTGTGCCAGTAATTGAGGAAATATCAGATATGTCATAAAAAACCCTCAAACTAGCGATTGAGGGACAAAATCACAATTGACTCAAAGGCTAAAAGCCCATGACTTTAGCTACATCATTAATTTCTGCGGCTACGCCCCGATGTAACTTAGCATCAGCGCTATTAATGGCGTTATCTGGATCTTTCAAGCCATTGCCGGTCAAGACGCAAACCACCGTTGCCCCTGCTGGTACTTGATGTTTGACTTTGAGCAAACCAGCCACCGAAGCTGCACTAGCTGGCTCACAGAAAATCCCTTCCTCAGCAGCTAAAAACTTATAAGCATCAAGGATTTCGGCATCGGTGACGCTATTAAATTCCCCATTACTTTCTTCCCGCACGGTTAGAGCCTTTGTCCAATTAGCCGGGTTACCAATCCGAATTGCTGTGGCAACGGTTTCAGGATTTTCAATGATGTGTCCATTGACCAATGGGGCTGATCCCGCTGCTTGGAAACCCATCATGCGCGGTAATTTTGTGGTTTTACCTAGGGCGTTGTATTGCTTGAAACCCATCCAATAGGCGGTAATATTGCCCGCATTACCCATTGGCACACAGAGCATATCTGGTGCTTCCCCAAGGGCTTCGACAATCTCAAATGCTGCGGTTTTTTGTCCCTCTAGGCGATAGGGATTGAGCGAATTAACTAAAGTAATGGGGTAACGAGCCGACATTTCCCGCACAATGGTCAAGGCTTGATCAAAGTTACCGTCAATGGCAATTACTTCTGCACCGTACATCAAGGCTTGGGCTAATTTACCCAGGGCAATCTTGCCATCGGGGATCAAAACAAATGCTTTTAAGCCACCGCGACGGGCATAGGCAGCAGCAGCAGCGGAAGTATTGCCCGTACTAGCACAGATAACGGCTTCTGAACCGGCTTCCTTGGCTTTGGAAATGGCCATGGTCATGCCGCGATCTTTAAAACTGCCGGTGGGATTTAGCCCATCGAACTTGACCAAAACCTTAATATTGCGTCCCATGCGGCTGCTGACCGACATCGCGGGGATTAAGGGTGTATTGCCTTCATGGAGGGTGACCACAGGAGTTTGACTGGTCACGGGCAAGTAGTCGGCATAGCGACAGATCAAGCCGGGCCAACCGTGGGGAAATGTGCAGGCAGGATAAAGGTCAAGACGAGTGTCAATCACGCTGGCTTAGGGAGTTGTAAATATTATTGTGACAATTAGTTTAAGTTATTTTAATCGTGACACATCTAAACACAAATGCCAAGGGTTAAATCTCTTGGGTAAGATGATCGCGCAAAATTCATCGCTAATTCATTGCTAAAAACAGCCGATGTAAACCACTTGATTAGCGCACATGATGCCGCAAAATTTACGCCGCGAAATGGGTGCTAAAGTCTAACCAAAGTACTTGTAAAGCAGGTTCTGTGTTTGCTATGGCTAAAACTTGTTTGACTAATTTACGAATTTTCATTAAATCCGGTAATGGGGCCAAGATTTGAATTTTGCCTGCACCTACGGCCCGATCTAAGGATTTATGACCCGCCATCACATCTTTGAGGGTTTGGCTGTCACTGATAAAATTTGGCGCATCATCATGGGGCGCAGGGGTAATAATTATGCTTAGGTCGGCTGGATCTGTTGAAGCGGTCATGGATAAGTGAATATCATCAATGGCAATAATTACTGTATGTCCAGCCGCATAGTTGGCAATGGTTTGCCAGAGTTGATCGGTTTGATTGCCCTGACGTTGACGTAAAACAATTGCAAGATCATTGAGCCAGCTAGCGAGAAAATTATGGGATGGCATAGTAACAAGACTAGGAAAGTAAATAATTTAGAAGCAAAATTGGGAATGGTAATTCAAGGGGTCTAAAATCTAATGTAACTGAATGACTCTTCTAAAAGTTCTAGCTCCTGACCATCCCAAAACCATAGATGAGCTTGTTCCATACCGCACCGTTCTCCCCATAATTCGCCAGTGATATGAACTCGTAAATCTCTTGGAGCAATTGCCCCATGCCGCTCGGCTGCCATCGCCATCAAATCCGAGGACATCCCTTGAAAATAACTCCATTGATGAATATGGAAAGTCATCTCTTCTATGGGATTGTTTTGTTCCCATTGCTTAAAGTCATCGTGGGGCAAATAAATGATATGATTTAAATCATCTTGAACATGGTTAATAATCTGTTTGGCAGCTACTAAACCGGGTGTGGTAGATGTAAATACAATAATTGGCTCAGGATCAAATCTTTTGATTCTTAAAGCGTGCCGCTCCATCAGAATATGAGACAGATTATTTTGCTGCCAACTAATAAAATCACCGCCAATCATCCGGCACTGCGATTCTTCTTCTGGGGTTAGGGTAATCCGTTCGGGAATAGGCTGATTTTGATATAGCTCGTTGCTAAAAGCGGTGAGTTTGGCCAACCATTGTGATTTGTGCATTTGGCTTAAAGGTGATATTTTGATTGACTTTGCCAGTGTTTTCCACTCTGGTATTACCTCATAGATTTGCCATAGATTGCAGATTAAGTTCAACCTATCAGCAAACCTATGAAGTGACACGCTCTATTATCAAAAAGTATCACAGATTTAAGTCAAAGCAATTTGCATATAGCTAACTACATCGGCAAAAGCGACTAAGTTGGCTTGCTTAGTGCCACGCCGCACGATTTCTACTTTACCTTCCGCCAAAGCCTTGCCAGTCACAATGCGATAGGGAATGCCCACTAAATCAGCATCTTTGAATTTGACACCAGGGCGTTCATCTCGGTCATCTAATAGAACTTCAATCCCAGCGGTTTGCAGTTCGTGATAAAGTTGTTCGGCAATTTCCACCTGATTGGCATCGGTCACATTGGGAATCGTAATGATTACATGATAGGGAGCGATTGCCTTGGGCCAGATAATGCCATCTTTATCATAGGACTGTTCGACGGCAGACTGAGCCAAACGCGAAACTCCTAAACCATAGCAGCCCATGACTAAAGGCAATTCTTCCCCAGATTCATTGGTGAAAGTAGCGCCCATGGACTTAGAGTATTTCACACCCAATTGGAAGATATGCCCTACTTCAATGCCACGAGCAGTTTGAATGGTTTGGCTAGGGTCATGGACAGCGCGATCGCCCACGGTGGCTTTACGCACATCAACCACCGACGGCAGTGTAAATTCTTGACCCCAATTGGCTCCAACAACGTGATAATCAGATGCATCGGCTCCGGTAACGAAATTGGTTAAACTAGCTGCTGTCTGATCGACAAACCGCAGGAATTTAGGAGCAATATCTTTGTTTTGGGCTAAATATTCATCTGAAATTGCGGGGGAAATATAACCCAAAGGTAAGGATTTTGCCGCCCACTTCTGCTGTGCTTCGGCATCGGGTACAGTCAAACTAAGCAGGGTTTTCGCGCCGTAATTGGTTGCAACCTTGCCTAATTCGTTCTGCAATTTTACTTCGTTGACATTCTGATCGCCACGAATGCTCACTAAAACCAGAACCGTTTTACCATTGTCATAAACTGCTTGGTATAGAACGTTTTTCACGACTTGGGTGGCATCGCATTTTAGTAACTGACACACCGCATCAATGGTGGCAGTATTGGGAGTAGCCCGCTTCTCATAGGTCGTAAAACTAGAAGCCACCGCATCGGGAGCCAAAGAAACTGCTTTTTCTACATTAGCCGCATATTTACCATCAGCGGTAAAGAGAACTTCATCTTCCCCTGCATCAGCTAAGACCATAAATTCCTGTGAGCCAGAGCCACCAATTGCTCCCGAATCGGCTTCCACGGCGCGAAACTCTAACCCACAACGGGCTAAAATCTTACGATAGGCTTGATCCATGTCGCTGTAAGTTTGCTTGAGGCTAGTTTCATTGGTATGGAAAGAATAGCCATCTTTCATAATGAATTCCCGACCGCGCATCAAGCCAAACCGAGGACGAATCTCATCACGGAATTTAGTTTGAATCTGATATAGATGCAGTGGTAATTGGCGATAGGAACGAATCATATCCCGTGCCACTGCCGTAATTACTTCTTCGTGCGTCGGACCTAAACCCACTTCCCGTCCCGCCCGATCCTTCAGGGCAAACATAATCCCTTCGGCTTTAGTGTAAGTGTCCCACCGACCAGATTCCTGCCACAATTCAGCGGGTTGCAGTTGAGTCAGCAGACATTCCTGTGCGCCAGTGGCGTTCATTTCTTCGCGGACGATTTGGGAGATTTTTTGCAACACACGCCACATCAAGGGCAAATAGGCATAAACCCCAGCCGCAATCCGCCGGATATAACCTGCTCGCACTAACAATTTGTGGCTCGGTAATTCTGCCTCGGCGGGGTCTTCACGCAAGGTTACCCAAAGCATCTGAGATAAACGCATAATCTTGACAAAGGCTAGATCTGGTCTAGGTGAAAATTCTAAAGGTGAACAGGCTAATTGCCTTGATGATTGTAGCAGGTGGGGGGATCATGATGGGATTTTTGGTTTTATCGTAATCTTTAGGGACTAACTAAAAATCCCGCCCTCTATCCGTTTGGAGGATTGAGTAACGGGATGCACAATATATCTTGATTGCAGCGCACATTTCAGATTGTTTGACCAATTGATCTGAATCCTTTCCTAGTCAAAATATCGGTATGATTGACGAAAAAAAAGGTGTGACCAGTAATTTGATCAAGTTATGTTATTTGCAATAGACTGCGGTATCTTCAATTTTGTCAACTTGAATACTAGAACCAGTAGCTAAAACAAACTCGCTCAAACCAACTTCAGTTTTAGAATTTCCCCAATCGTAGGTGTAGCCTAAACGAGTCCAAGGGTAGCCCATTTTGCCGGTTTGTCCATAGGAACTTGCTTTGAGATTCTCGATCCACTGTTTATGATTTTTGTCGAGCCACTTCTGTTGTTCAGGAGTTGGCAAAGTGGGGTATCCCAAACTGCTTTCACTGTCCGAAATTTCGGGATCAGGGCTAGGACGGAATAAATCATTAGGATCAACCCAAAACTGCACAAAACCAGCTTTGCCGTTATTAGCGGGAATGCCCATCAGTTGTTCTAAGCGCGAAGTGAGATTACTGGCACTTTTGGCATTGGCTTGGCAGAAATTCTTCAAGTCTGGTACTACAGTAACCCAAGTATCTCTAGTGGAAGTGATCGCCTGACCCACTGGATAATATTGATAGTCTTTGGCGGCGACCCAAGTAACCACTGCGAGGCGTTTTTTACTGACAGTATTGGCATCGGCTTTCCACACCAGATTCTTATTACTGGCATTAATTGCGGTCAGACCACGATAAATTTCACTAGGCTCAGCCACTTTAGCATCTTCAACTGCGTTCAGATAAGCGGTTGGTTGTGTGGTGGTTTGCGCATAAGCTGGTTGGTGCATTGACCAGAAAACTACAGTCAATACCAAACCAAGGCATACTATAGCTCGTCGTAATACAGTGCGAATTGATAATGTCATCGGATGAAGCAATTGAATCATAACCCAAATCTTCCTTTTATTTAATATCCAGAGATTTAATATCAAGGGACATTAGCTATTATGAAAGGACTTAGCACCCTATATCTGCTTTGAAAATGGAAGTTTTGTTAAAGCTTGGGCAAAATTGATGCTATGGGCAAAAACAGTACTCTAGTATGGCTACTGTGATACCAATCGCAAAAAATTCTTGATTTATTTCACTTAGTTTAACCAATGTGAGTGGAAGAAGCAGAAGAAATATGTTTGTATGAGGCGGCCTCAATCTCTAGTAGGTCACGTTATGCTCCGTCTGACTATGCTAGGTTGGATATTCTGAAAAGATCTATTCCTGTCATATAATTTTCTGCTATAGCAAAGATAGGGGTGGTTAGGACAGATAATAAATTGATAAGCCTTAGTGAACAAGGGGCTTAAGCCCCTTGCCTGTCCTGTCTTACCCTTACATTGGTATACATTAAATAATTCAAAAATACTGCCCCGCAGTAAATCACATTTTGGGTCTATTAACTGGTAGGGTTTTACGCCCAAATTCTTGATGTAATTGATTCGGTTTCCCCGTCATCATTCCTGATGGTCAACTGATAACCTGAGTTATTGATCTTATTAAGTCCCAATTGAATCTTAGTAATCTTCTTGATAATCTATTGAGAGGCATGACATAAATCTATGAAAAATCTTTCCGTTACAGCCATTGTCAAAGCTAGTCAAGGTGATGGCTGGTTTGACTATCCCACCAGAGTCTATCCCCACCATACAGACTATTCTG
>JBAXSK010000200.1:0-8174 GCA_037130765.1 Pseudanabaena sp. ELA607 | reverse complement strand
ATTGTACATTTGGGAGCAAAACCTGTATTTGTGGACATTCTGCCCGATAGTTGGTGTATTGATCCCGATTTGGCAGAGGCGGCGATCACACCACGCACTAAGGCAATCGTGGCGGTGCATCTATACGGTAATCTGTGCAATATGGATCGCTTGCTGGCGATTGGTCAGAAGTACAACATTCCCATTATTGAGGATGCGGCTGAGGCGATCGGCTCTGTCTATAAAAGCAAGCGGGCTGGCAGTATAGGGAAATTTGGTAGCTTCTCGTTCCATGGGACTAAAACTCTTACTACTGGAGAGGGGGGGATGTTTGTCACTAATGATGCAGAGTTGTATGAAACAGTTCTAACTCTTTCCAATCATGGACGAGCTAGGGGACAAACCAAACAATTTTGGGCGGATATGGTCGGTTTTAAATATAAAATGTCTAATATTCAAGCAGCGATCGGTTATGGTCAGATGCAACGAATTGACGAACTAATTAGCCACAAACGGGAGATTTTAAAATTTTATAAGCAGCATCTGGAGTGCCTTGATGGTGTATCAATGAATCCTGAGCCAGAAGGAACAATTAATGGCGCATGGATGCCGACAGTTGTTTTTGATCAAGAAACTGGAGTTACCCGCGAGAAGCTACAAGAAGTTTTCAAACCGGAAAATATAGACGCAAGAGTTTTCTTTCATCCTCTTTCAAGTTTAGATATGTTTGAAGATCGGGCATTCAATGTTAACTCATGGAGTATTCCATTAAGAGCGATTAACTTACCCAGTTATCACGACCTAAATGAGCAGGAGTTATGTTCTATAATAGACTGCATCTCCAACACATTAAGAATTTTATAAAAATCCTGTCTCAATGCTAAATAACTTACTTACTGAGAAACAAGTAGCTGACTTCCAAGAATACGGCTATGTTGTAATCAAAGACTTTTATGACCGTCAACGAGAGATCGAGCCAATACAATACGGCATTTGGAAAATATTAGGGATTCTTTTTAAGAAATATCACATTGAAGTTGAAGCTAAAAAATTTTCTCCTGAAATTTTTGATTATGGCTATCAAAAATTAATTTCTGTTAATCGTAGGTATGGAGGAGAAGTATACGATGCTGTTAAACAGATCCCTAGTTTTATGCGTTTAATTAGTTTAGAAAAAAACGATCAGATATTTACGCAGCTACGCAACACAAACACCCCAGCAATTGCCGCAGGAGGCTATGGCATCCGCATTGATAATCCCCATGAAGAGAAATATCGTTCTTTATGGCATTATGAGTATCGCGATCAGTTGAGGAGTATTGATGGAATAGTTTTTTGGACTCCCTTAGTCAAGCTAACCCCTGAAATGGGACCGGTGCAAATCTGTCCCAAATCCCATAGTGGTGGATTACGTCGCTCCTATTTAAATGACCCAAGCAATCCTGAAAAAACAGGGGTTTATGCGATGCGGCTTGAAAATGAAGAAGCTCTAATTGCGCAATATGGTACTGTTGCACCACTTTCTGAGCCAGGGGATTTGGTATTAATGGATTTTCTCACCTTACATTCATCAGGTGTGAATACATCAGCAAGATCTCGCTGGAGTATACAATTTAGGTGTTTTAGTTTTGAAGACCCTAGCGGCATAAGTATTAATTGGACTGGCTGTGTCGCTAGTGGTACACAACTAAAAGATATTCATCCTGAATTAGTTTTAGATTAAACTATTTCTTCTTCTAAATTATTTCTAAATCAAATATTTTTCCAAATTCTAAGTCTAATATTAACCGCTATGATTAACTGCGCATTAACTGGAAAGACCTTACAAACACCTATTTACAAATCACAGGGTAATTTATCTGTTACTTCATTGAGTCAAACCTATGAAGGTAAAACAGTTGTTTTCTTCAATGAACAAATAGGGCATTTACAGACTAAAGAAATTGCAGATATTGATGTTTACTATGATAAACAATATCAATTTTTCAATCAGAGCGATGAAGATGACATTTTATATAAAGTAGTTGATGGAAAGAAGATCTTTAGACAAGAACATCAAGTAAATACTTTGCTATCAAAAATTAACTTTGAGCCTAGAATGCAGGTTTTGGATTATGGCTGTGCCAAGGGTACGGTAATGAAGCGGCTAGGTCTACAAAATCCTTCTATTGAAACTTACTTATTTGATGTTAGCCAAATGTATATGAACTTGTGGGAGAAGTTTTTGCCACCGGATCACTATGCTTCCTATCAGACAAGCGAGCAGTGGCACAAAAAATTTGATGTAGTCACCTCGTTCTTTGTTTTTGAACATACACCAGATCCCGTTAAAGAATTGCGTAATATTAATAGTTTACTAAAGGATAGGGGATATTTTTACTGCATCGTCCCGAATGTTTTTGAGAATACGGGTGATTTTATTGTTGCTGATCATGTACATCATTACAGTGATGTCTCTTTAAGATATTTGCTAGCAAAAGCAGGCTTTGAGACTGTTGAGATTGATGTCTCGTCCCATTTTGGTGCTTATATCATCATAGGCAAGAAAGTTTCACGGGAATCTCTAGAGGTGGAGATTAATCCCGTAAGTTTGGCAAATGTAGTAAATGCTGTACAAAGAACAGCCAATTATTGGAACACTTTACAGGATAAAATTTGCCAGTTTGAGCAGTCCGTAAGTGGGAAAAAATCTGCTATATATGGAGCCGGAGTTTATGGTAGCTTTATTGCCACATGTCTGCAAAATTTAGATGATGTGCAATGCTTTATCGATCAAAATCCTCTACTACACGGCACAAAAACGTTTAATAAGCCCATCATTCCTAATAATGAATTGCCTGAAGAAATTAAAGTAATTTATGTAGGATTAAATCCTAAGATTGCAAAAACAAACATTGCAAATATAGGTGGTTGGTGTAATAAAGATCATAATTACTTATTCCTATAGATTGTAAGAATATTAATATGCTTAAAACAAATAAAACTCTACTTCGCCCTCCTGTAGATAAAGACAAAGAATTTCTACTTCAACTTAGAAACGACATTGACTTGCAAGTTATGTTAATGTCAAGGGCAAAACCAAATACCCTTAACAAAATAGAGTTTTGGTTAAACCAAAAGTTATCTGATGAACATGGAGTTTTTTTTGTTATAGCTGATGTTGACAATGATTTTCCTGTCGGATATATACAATTAGTCAAGATAGATTTTATAAATAGAAAGTGTGAGTTAGGTATTTGTATAGACACTCAATATCATGGTAATGGTTATGCAGTAGATGCCTTTACTCTGTTAGAAGACTATGCAAAAAAAATATTGAATATACACAAAATAGTTATATCCGTACTTACTACAAATAATCGGGCTATTCGCTTTTATAAGAAAATGCTATATCAAATTGTTGGGGTGCTAAAAGCAGACTTTTATATAGAGAATGAGTTTCACGATGTACTATTAATGGAAAAAATAGTTTGATATGAAAATTGTTATCTCACAACCAATGTATTTTCCTTGGGTTGGTCTGTTTGAGCAGGTAAATTTATGCGATGCCTATGTTAATTATGATGATGTACAGTTTTCTAAAGGTAGTTTTACTAATCGCGTACAAATCAAAACTAATTCATCAAGAGGATTTAATTGGCTTACAGTTCCGTTAAAAAATCTAAAATTAGGTGTTTTGATTAATGAGTTAAAAATAGATAACCAACAAAATTGGCAAAAGCAACATCTAGAAATGCTTAAGCAAGCTTATAGGAATGCGCCATATACTGGGGAAATGTTGGAATTAGTCACGAATCTTTTTGATTTTCCCTGCAATACTATTGCAGAAGTTTCTATGAAAAGTATGGAACTCAGTATGGACTACTTTGACATCGCAAAGGATAAAAGTTTTTATACTGCTTCTAAGCTTGGGATCAAGGCTAGTAGCTCTGAGAGGGTATATCAGATAGTTAAACATTTGAATGGGACTCATTATATTACTGGACATGGGGCGAAAAACTATTTGGATCATGCTCTTTTTGAGAATAATGGCATTAGAGTAGAATATATGAATTATCTAAGACTGCCTTATCCACAGCAATTTTCTGGATTTAATCCCCATGTTGCTATACTAGATCTCATTGCTAATACTGGTAAACAGGGTAAAGAATATATTAAGTCTGCAACAATTTATTGGAAAGAATTTCTAGCATGAATCCCATTGAACAATTTGAGCAAGCTAAATCGATAAACATTGCTGGTTTAGGAAAGGATGATAGGGTGAAGAATGCAGCGATGCAATTCATGCTAAATTCTGCCCCACATCAGTATACCTATAATTTTTCATGGTTAGGTCGCCCGATTATTCAATATCCACAGGATATAATGGCGATGCAAGAATTAATTTGGAAAGTGCAGCCTGACTTAGTTATTGAGACTGGCATTGCCCACGGTGGATCGCTGATTTTTTCGGCTTCAATGCTAGAGCTAAATGCCATCTGCGGTGGTTCCCAAGATGCAGAAGTATTGGGATTAGATATTGATATTCGCACCCACAATCGCGAAGCCATTGAAGCCCATCCCATGTTTAAGCGGATCTCAATGATTCAAGGCTCTAGTATTGCCCCAGAAATTATTGAACAGGTCAAAGAAAAAGCTGCTGGCAAACAAAAGATTTTAGTATTCCTCGATAGTAATCACACCCATGATCATGTCCTTGCCGAGCTAGAAGCTTATGCTCCATTAACCTCTGTCGGTAGCTACTGCGTGGTATTTGATACCCTGATCGAGGATTTGCCCGATGATATGTTTGGTGATCGCCCTTGGGGAGTGGGTAATAATCCTAAAACCGCAGTATGGGAATATCTCAAAAATCATCCAGAGTTTGAGATTGATCAGAGTATTCAGCATAAACTTTTAATTACAGTTGCGCCAGATGGGTATTTGCAACGAGTCAATTAAGAAAATTTCGTGCATTGCGCCATCTCGCAGATACGAAAAAATGTGTGAGTCGTCTGAACTGATAACCTTGAGCTAAATCAATAATTCACCACAACTAGAAAATACTGCTGCTCCTATGAAATCAGTTAAAGTCAGTATTGGAATGCCTGTTTATAATGGGGCCGAATTTATTGATCAAGCCATAGATTCATTACTAGCCCAAACCCATGAAGATTTTGAGCTAATTATTTCTGATAATGGATCAACAGATGATACTAAAGAAATTTGTTTGTCTCGGGTAGCAAAAGATCCTCGCATCAAATTCTCTCAAAATGAAACTAACTTAGGGGTGTTAAAAAACTTTATCAAGGTATTAGATTTAGCTACAGCCGACTATTTCATGTGGGCAGCCCATGATGATGTGTGGGAACCAGAGTATGTGGAAACATTGGTCGCCATCATGGAAAATGATCCTGAGGTCATAATTGCCTTTGCTATGTTTGATGCCATTGATGAGTTTAATCAAATGTTAGTTGAATATCCCACTATTTTGGCCATTCCTAACGATGATTTATATCAACGGCTGGCCAACTATATTAAGCAACATGAACGTTTAGGTAAAGCCAATCCGTTTTATAGTTTAATGCGCCGCGAATATACCAAACGAGCTTTTGCTGCTGCCGATCACTTTTTGCAGAATGGGGTCTGGGCTTCAGATATGTTATTTATCTTCCAAATGCTAAGCTTAGGTAAATTTGCAGTTGCGCCACAGAAACTTTTTCATAAACGAATTATCACCAATACTACTAGTGCGAGTGCCTCAGAAGATTGGCAAAGCTATTTTAACGGTTATGAAGCTCTAATTAAGCAGAGTGAAGTCTTGAACAGGGAGCAAAAAAACAAACTACTCAATGATGTTTTCCGTAGAAGAATGCTGGAACAAATCAAGTATCCAATTAGTATTTTAAAGCAAATCAAGTCTCGTTCTGTGCGACAGATTAAAAGCACAATTAAAGCGTTTGTCTAGGGGATTTATCCATGACTAATACATCTGAATATATCAAGATTAAAATTACTTCACCCTATGGCCCATCGCCAGGATTGCGGCAAAGTCCCCAAAACAAAGGGATTTGGGGTAATTGCCAATTTTTCTTGAATGAATCAGTGGAAGAATGTGATTTTTGGTTCATTATTGATGATGTATCAATTAGTACCATGGAGCCTCAATCACTAATTTGTGGTTTTCCTCCCATTTGTGTTTTAATGGAATATCCCAGTATTCGTCCTGATCCCAATCAGAAATTTCTAGCCCAGTTTGATCAAGTAATTAGTTTTGGTCGTCAATTAAAACATCCCAATGTTAGGGATAATATTGCTTTATTTGGTTGGTTTGTCGGCATTGAATTTACCCCCGAAGGCGGCTGGCGAGAAGGATATAAAATATATGATGACTTTGTTGATCCTCTCCAAAAACCACAAAAAAGCAAATTAATCTCAGTTATTTCTTCTAATAAAGCCTTTACCGAGGGGCATAGAAAACGCCTAGAATTTGTTGGTATTTTGCAAGATCATTTCCAAGATCAAATTGATGTATACGGTAGGGGAATTAAAGATTTTGCTGATAAATGGGATGTAATTGCACCTTATAAGTATCATATTGCCCTAGAGAATTGCAACTGCATCAATGGTACTTCGGAAAAACTATATGATGCATTTTTGGGCGAAACTTTTCCAATTTATTATGGTTGTCCCAATGTCTTAGATTATTTCCCTCAGGATGCTTTGGCAATTATTGATATTACTAAGCCTGAGCAAGCAATTAAGATTATTGAAGAAGTAATCGCTGCTGAAACCTATGAGAAATCTAGTGCGGCTATTGCTAATGCTAAAGATTTAGTGTTGCATAAATACAACTCATTTCCTTTTCTGACAGAAATTTGTGAGACTTTATACGCCCAAAAATCCAGTCACAACAAACGCAAATATACGATTTACCCTGAGGCTTGTTTTACCTCAAGCTGGAAGACAAGAATTAAACATAATTTAAGGCAAGCTAAAAACTGGCTTATTCAATCCAATAAAACTAATAATAAATCTTAATCATATGTTTGATGAAAACGCCAAAATTTTAATTACGGGAACTTCAGGTATGGTGGGTTCTAGGTTAGTTGATCTCCTAGAAAAAACACCGGCTTACCTAGACAAGCAAATTGCGCTTTTAACTCCTAATCGCCAAGAATTAAATCTATTAGATCAACAATCAGTGGATCAGTATTTTGCGCAATATCGCCCTGATTATGTGATGATGCTTGCGGCTAAGGTTGGTGGTATTGCTGCCAATAAAGCTGATCCCGTTGGTTTTTTGGCAGACAATACACGGATGCAACTCAACTTATTTGAGGCTTGTCATAAATACCAGACACAAAAAAACTTATTCCTTGGTAGTTCCTGCATTTATCCTCGGAATTGTCCCCAGCCAATGCAGGAAGAGCATCTGTTAACTGGACTTTTAGAGCCGACTAATGAAGGTTATGCCTTAGCCAAAATCATGGGTTTAAAGTTAGCTAAATACTATTATGAACAGTACGGTATGGTCACAGTTTGTCCGATGCCGTGTAATATCTATGGCACTAACGATCACTTTGATTTGGAGCGTTCCCATGTTTTATCCGCATTAGTGCGGCGTTTTGTAGACGCAGCCGATCAGGAATTACCCACCGTCACTCTTTGGGGCACTGGTATAGCCCAGCGAGAATTTATTCATGTAGATGATGTAGCTGCTGCACTCTTGTTTTTAATGGAAAACTGTGATACACCTGAGATTATCAACTTAGGTACAGGCAAAGAAATCACCATTGCTGAATTAGCTAAGTTAATTGCGGCATCGGTTGGTTATGAGGGCGAAATACTGTGGGATGCGAGTAAGCCTGATGGTATGCTACGCAAGTGCTTAGACACTTCTCGGTTAAATGCAATGGGATTTACGCCCAAGATTAGTTTGCGCGAAGGAGTGCGTCGTACAGTGGCTGAATATCGTCAGATTAAGGCAGAGAGTTAGCCAATTTCAGCGCAGTTAAATCTTAGTGATTTTGCCGTATAGCACTGATTTGATATCTTAGGAATATTTAGCAAGGCGCTTAAGCAAAAGCCTGATAAAGGAAAGCTTGAGCCTAGCATTAGCATTGAATAAAGTTCGGTCAAAGTTTTTAACCAGACTTTGACATCTTTCCACCCAAGCATTACTCCTTTCCACAACCCAACGCATTAGAATAACC
>JBAXSK010000020.1:0-32029 GCA_037130765.1 Pseudanabaena sp. ELA607 | reverse complement strand
TTCCCCTCCTCCTTTATCTTCTATCTTAGTTATAACTCATTTCGGATTGCTATAGTAGATCTGCCAATGTTGAATATTTGCGATGCTTGGGTTATGCTCCCTCCATCTTCTAGATATTTAACCACTTTCTCTCGTAAATCAACAACACATCGGCTCTTTTTCTCAATATTACTTTGACAAAACTATTATACACACTTAATTGCATTATGTCCCATCTTTATTTTTATTAACTATAAGTCCTCAAAAAATCACCCCGTACTGTTCTTAACTAAGGTTGGGACCAGTACGGGGCAGATGCTAATAGCAACAATGCAGCTACTAAATTTTGCTCGTCAATTTAGTTAACAACTGATTAGATCGGGACAAAAAGGCTTTCATACTGTCAGCATCAAAGCTCTTTTGCGCCATCAGTGCTAGATCATAAACGTGTTCGCAAATCAAGTTTTTTAATGTGGTGGTTTCCGATGCACCGCTACTAATCACACTGCTTTGTTCCAAGTCCGCAAGTTTACGCATCAAAGGATGGGCGGTATTGACTAACAAAATGTGATCTTCAGGGAAAGTGACATTACCCCCCTGTTGTAATAGAGCGGTCATTTCTTGGAACCGGCGAGCGTGTTCCGGTAATAAAATCATCGCCGGTGGTGTGTTCTCAGCATCGGTAACCTTGAGGGCTTCGGTGCGTACCGTTAACTGAGGCTTGCCCAAAACATTACGGAACAAAGCCTGTAATTGATCGCTACGGGTTTGATTGGTATTAGGATCAACGATTTCCGTTTTATTGGCTTCTTTATCCAACAACCGCTCATCTAGTTCGGCATCAACCCGCGAAAACTTAATATCTTTCACTTCCCGCTCTAGGAAGTTCACAAAATGACTATCAATAAACGAATCAAAGGTTAATACTTCAATGCCTTGGCTCTTGTGCAGTTCAATATAGGTAGACTGAGTGACGGGATCGGAAGTATAGAAAACTTGATTTTCGTGCTTGGCTTGATTGCGTTCTAGATAAGCTTTTAGGGTGGTATAACGCTTATCATCAGTGCTGCTAACTACAGTGCTAGAATCAGTGGCGCTTTCAGATTCGGCTGATTCTTGGGGCGTGTAGGTGGTGGGATAAACCAAAATTTCTTTGATTTGCTGATAGAACTTATCGCTGTTCATGGAACCGAATTTCATAAACAGGCTAATATCGGGCCAGCATTTGAGAAACTCTTCCCGCGAATTTTCATAGAGGCTACACAGGTGATCACCAACTTTTTTGGCGATGTAGTCTTGAATTTTGCGTACCTTGCGATCCCCTTGCAGAAAACTACGGGATACATTCAAAGGAATGTCAGTGCTGTCAATTGTACCCCGCAAAGGTAACAAGAATTTCGGAATTACTTCTTCGCAATTGTCGCTGACGAAAACGTGATTGCAGAATAGTTTGATTTGTCCACGGTTGGGGTCAATATCTGCCCGCATCTTGGGGAAATAGAGAATCCCTTTAATGATAAAAGGATAATCTGTATTGAGGTGAATCCAGAATAAAGGATCTTCTTGGAACGGATAGAGATAGCGATAAAATTCTAGGTATTCGTCTTTAGTGACCGAGCTAGGAGAGCGATCCCACAATGCCACTTGGCGGTTAATCACCTCATCATTGAGTTTGATCGGTACGGGCAAAAAGTCGCAATAGTTGAGAATGACGCGCTTAGCTTCAGCAGCATTCAGGAATTCGGCAGCATCTTCCTGTAAGGTTAAAGTTACCGTAGTCCCGACGGTGGTACGAGTGCCTTCATCTAGGTTAAATGTAGTCGTACCATCGCAAGACCACCGTACTGCTGCGGCTCCTTCTTGATAGGATAGGGTGTCAATTTCCACATGGGAAGCCACCATAAACGAAGAATAGAAACCCAGTCCAAAATTACCGATGATTTTTTGCTCTGCCGGACCTTGGGCATATTTCTGGACAAATTCCTCAGCGCTAGAAAATGCCACTTGATTGATATATTTTTTTACTTCGTCCGCAGTCATGCCCAAGCCAGTGTCGGCAATCGCAATGGTTTTGGCTTCGGCATCGATGGTGACGGTAATTTCCGGCTCAGCAACGTGATTAATTTCCCCAGCATAGGAAACCATTTTTAATTTGCTGATAGCATCCACTGCATTAGAAATTAATTCCCGCAAGAAAATATCCCGTTCCGAATACAATGCCTTTTTAATGATGGGAAAGATATTGTCGGTATGGATCGTAATCGTGCCTTGTTCGCGCATAGGATTTTTGTCTGGTGATTATGACTGGTGAGTTGGGTGTTACATCATTGATGCGGCTAGCTTTGATCTGAACCATGAGCCATACCGCCATACTTAGCCATTATACCGATGGGAATTTAACCTAGATCTACGCCACAAGATCGTAATACCGAACCATACAATTAATTTGCAACCTGTAATTTACAGCCTGCTCTGTTTTGATGAAGAGCCTAGATTAATCAGAAAAAAACCTGTCTAAATACTTACAATTAGTTACAGCATATTTCATGGGTTTTAATTACAATCTGTCACAGCAAGAATTAGTTAGCAAAATACCTGCCCCACCAAGGTTTTATCATTAATATTTGTATGAGGTTTGATCGGAAATCCCCGTAATTGCAAAGAGTTGCAACAGTAATTGTGTTGTTTTCCTACGGCACGCCCCTAAAGGTTGAAAAATCTAGCGCGGTCAACTATTGTATAAGCACTAGGAAGCCGTGCAAGTCGGGCAATTTTGCGCTCTCGTTTACAATTCATCATTTGAAATATCGTTAAAATATATTGGGTGTTTGGTATGGCTATTACCGCATTACTCTACATCTCTGTGTCTTTATTACTCATAGGCGGCGCGGCAATTTTCTTTGCTAAAGCAATGCAGTCTTTGATGCGCTCAGAACCTATGGAAGCAAGCCAAGCCGCAAATCACTCCCAAAATGCGATCACTTCTCAGTTAGCTGATGAAGTAATTGCCGCCCATCGGGAAGAAATTGTGGCCATGTTAGAGCGTCAATTTCGGATCAGTCCTTCAACAGACTCGTCTAATTCGTAAAATACTCTAAATACTATTCTAAATCATCTATATTATTTAGATGATTATTAAGGTTGAATCTGGCTGGGGGTTACTCGAAAATACTCGCCAATCAATTGCGGAAATCGAGCCAACCTAATTTGAGACAAATGGCGTAATTACTAATTATATTAAGTGGCATGACGACCCATCTAAGGCTTTAGTCTGCTATTTTGGATTACTATCTTGCGTTGCCCTTTGCTTGTGGCGCTTTGTTGAATTTATGCCAAGCGATCTGTCTGTGGAAAAAACTACCCCACCACTGGCTCAACCGTTGAGTTATGCCCAGCGGCGCAAACAACGCCGTCAACAACGCCGCAATATGATGCTGTTGCGGATCTGGCAACTTATCAGCATTAGTGCAATTACTGGTGGCTTGGTATGGGTGGCGGCCCGTCCCGAATGGCAGTTACGCAGCAATGAACAAATTACGATCCAAGGTAATCGCCTGCTTGGTAAAGACACTTTACGCAAGATGGTGGTTTTACCCTATCCTTTGTCAATTTTCCAAGTGCAGCCCCAAAATATTGCCGCCCAAATTGAGCGCACCGCTCCAGTGTCACAGGTAATCGTGACGCGCACCATTTTTCCGGCGATGTTGACAATTCAGGTGCAAGAACGCTTGCCGGTGGCCACATTAACCCGTAATAATCAAGCTGGTTTTCTGGACAGGGAAGGCGTATGGATGCCTCAGAGTGCGTATCCAGCATCTTTTAGCAAACCCAATTTAGCCGTA
Organism: Pseudanabaena sp. ELA607; assembly: GCA_037130765.1. Classification (GTDB taxonomy): domain Bacteria; phylum Cyanobacteriota; class Cyanobacteriia; order Pseudanabaenales; family Pseudanabaenaceae; genus JBAXSK01. The sequence goes on along the minus strand of JBAXSK010000020.1, from coordinate 28,208 downwards.
ATAGAAGCCAACAATCGTCCCATTAGCCCTCAGTGGACATCACTGTATAAGCAGGTGATTCAGTCCCAAATTAAAACCAGCCAAATTGACTGGCGTGATGAATCAAATCTCATTTTGTATACTGACTTGGGCAAAGTACATTTTGGTATTTATGATGCGCGACTTTTTCCTAAGCAGTTAGAAACTTTAGATCGATTAAGAACCTTGCCCAAAAGTTTAAAAGATAAACCTTTTAGCCATATTGATTTAACCGATCCTACTTCGCCCCTAGTGGAAATGCCCCTCGATCTCAATAATCCCAATAAAACCGATGGGAATAAACCGGATAAGATAGAACTCAAGCCAAACTCTGGTAATGATCGTGCTGGCAATGATAGGCGGTAATCATAATCACCACCAAGAGTCAAATCGATGGGGAATGCTCTCCCAATATCAAAGAAATTAGCGGGGTAAATAACTCCAAATAACTAACGCCCACAAAATAACCTGAGTTGGTGGGGTATTCTTTTGTATAATGGGCAAACATAATGAACCTCTAGGGCGCAAAATTTCGATAGTTGTCCATCATGGTGCAATATTTCAGCTTATTATCCAGTGTATCTGGCGTGAATTCCTTAATTAATGCCCTATCAATGCTATGAGTACTCATCAAGCGCAATATGATTGTTTGCTATCCCACTATAGCCATCCCCAAGCGGCACTGCATATGCTGCGGCTCTATCGGTCTTATTTTGAGCTAGTGCCTAGCCTACGCCGCCCCGACGAAAGTTTGATCAGTGTGCCTTTGCCTGTGGTAAAAATGGCATTGCCCAATGGCAATCATCATCATACGCAGTTGCAGTGTGATTTAGCTTTGATCATGTGCGATCCAGACTGGAAAGTAAAAACTGAAAAAGAAATTTTTATTTTTATCCATCGCCCCAAGGAAGATTTTTCGTCTATGTTGCAACGTTGGCGGCAGGTGGAAGTGATTTTAGGGGAAGAATATTATTGGCTATTACCTTGGAAGCATCGCAATTTCATGGGTGACAAAGGAGAATCCCATTTTCCCTTATTCGTTACCTTAGATTACACCCCCAAACGGATTAAACGCGGTTTAGATGGTGCTTCTTTGCCATTTATTGAAGCTGAGTTGCCAGAAATTGAATTCTTGTTAGATGATGATCATACTGAAGCCGCAGAAAATGCTAATGTGGAGGAATAATGCCGCAAAATAGTGTTGAGAATAAATTTCAGAATAGAACTATACCGAGTTGGGCATTATTAATGGCATTATTTCGTAAGTCAGGATGCTTAAAGTTGCCACTAGCATCTATTTACCATGAATTCGGACAACGAGTAAGCATCTGGCAAAATCCACCTGATCTATCATCGCAAGATTTTGGTAAGGTTAGTTTCTTAAAGACTGTATTGATTGGTCTAGGGTTAAGTGCGGGGGCAAGCATCTTCATTAGTGAATTACCTCTGCATCAATCTGCTTCTATTGCTATGGCTCAGTCTAGTAATTCTAGTAATATTTCCATTGACAAAAAATCATCGGTCTCAATGTTTGAGTCGCTGACAATTGCGCCTAGTGCCACACCACAAAAATTTCTATTACACGGTATTAGTGGCGGACCAGCGATGAGCCAAAGCGTTACCCTCCGCCCCAAAACAGAAACTGGTGAATGTATTGGCTTCGTAGATCGCCAGCCAGATCATCGGTTGACTTTAACTCAGCCATTGCAGTATTTGCAATTATTGGTGCGTAGTCCTGGGGATACGGTGCTGATAGTGCGCGGACCTGGAGGCGTGTGGTGCAATGATGACAGCGCTAATCGCAATCCAGCGATTGCCGGACGTTGGTTAGCGGGAACCTATGATATTTGGATTGGTTCCTATGAAGAATTTACTTCATTTCCCTATCTATTGGAGTTAAGTACAGAAACCAGTATTTTGCCCCGCCGCAGTTCGTCCACAACCGGAAGAAATAGCTCTAACAAGTAACTTCCAGCGGTAATTGATGTTAGAGATAGCTGATGTTACAGGATGTCTGAGAATTTTTTGAGGATTAGTGACTGTCAGATTGCCGATAATAATCATTTAAAGTGGATTAAATTTATTGAATAATTGATGTTATTAATTGGTTGGTAACACCTATTATTCAATAATTACGTCTCTATACTCTAGAAATTATGATGAATGATACTAAATCCCCAGATCAAATGCCAGAAGACCAAGCCGAAAAATCTTTACGCCAAAAGAGACGCATCCGCCAAATTATTGGCTGGTCAATTAGTTTGATTTTGTTTTTCAGTGCTTTTGCCGGAGTGTTGTATCTCTACCAAGGCGACTATACCCAGCGCACCGCCGATTGGGTCTTTGGTGATGAGAAAGAACCCAATCATCTCTCCATTGCTGTCAGTTTAACCGGAGTAGCCCCAGAAAAACAAGATTTAACGGCACGGATTAGCTTCGATCCCGTAGGAACTTACGATAATCAAAAGCGTATGGCTAAGGATGTGCGAGTGCATATGTCCTTAGAAAATGCCAAGAGTGAAATCGCCCTAGCTAAAGGTCGCTATCCAGATTCTTTGGGAGGGACTTTTGAACTGTATGACGGCAAATTGAATCAATATCCTTTTGATGTGTACAAGTCTGATATATACATCTATGCCGTCAATCCTAAAGATGAGAAAGAAGAAGTACCCTTACTAGTTTCAGCTAGTGGCAATCTATCTGGTTACAACGTTGATATTGACTATATCCCTAAAACAGAATTTGAATCCAGTGACACCTATATTGGTTTACGGGTGAGAATTAGTCGTTCCATAGTAGTAAAATTCTTCGCCCTGTTTATCATGGTCGTGATGTGGTTAGTGTCATTGACAGCATTTTCTATGGCTTTCTTAGTCGGTAGCAAGCGTCGTGATCCAGAACTACCAATGTTTACGTTTATGACCGCATTGCTTTTCGCCTTGCCAGCAGTGCGTAATTTACAGCCCTATGTGCCACCTATCGGCGGATTAACAGATTTCTTATCTTTCTTTTGGGCAGAGGCTTTAGTGGCTGGTTCTTTATCCACGGTGGTATTTTGTTGGCTATTTCGGAAGCGTCCATAGGTTGCTCTCATCTAACTGAGTCACCACAAAGTAATTATAGTTATTTCGACTTAGTTTGGTACAGAGCTAAACCACTAACTACAAAACTTTAAGCATCTTGTAGTAAGCACTTTAGTGCTAAACTTTACCGTTGAAGATGTACCGTTATTAACTAAAATAACTATAATTCTAGAATCTATCTTAACCTCTAATCATAGCAGTCTGTAAGCTAGAATATTTTGATTTACAAACTGCTATGGTTCTTTTTATTAACCATGTTTAAGCAAACTCAACTGCTCTAAGTTCCATAAAGCCTCTCATGCATGAATACCGTTATCGACCCGGGTTTAATTTATCTATCGCAACAACACCTCAATCAATGGGATGAATGTCCTTTAAAATTCCGTTACAGCTTTTTTGATCAGGTGCGCTTACCATTCCCCCCAGAGCAACAGGATAAACTCACCTTAGGTTCACAGTTCCATTTACTATTACAGCAACAAGAATTAGGCTTAGATATTACCGATTTAGCGGCAAGTCATCCCAAATTAATTGCTTGGTATCAGCAATTTCAGCAGCGTCCACCGCAAATCATTCTCGGAGAGCGCCATTGTGAGACTAGGCGAACCTTTGCCCTAGAGGTCAATCAACATTACCATTACTTTACAGTGGTTTATGATTTGTTGGTTTTAGGAACAGATCAAGCCCAAATTCTAGATTGGAAAACCCATGAAAAACTAATTCCTAAAACCAAATTACAATCATCATGGCAAACTCGCCTCTATTTCTATGGTTTAGTAGCAACTAGCCACTACGAACCAGAAGCGATTTCTATGACCTATTGGTTTGCTGGACAAGGTAAAAGTACGATATTAAATTACTCCCGCGCTCAGCACGAAAAAACCTATCGAGACTTACAGCAAAAGCTCGCTAAAATGCAACATACCAACTTCCCGGCTCAGCCAAAGAATGTCGATTCTTGCAGCCGGTGCGAGTTTTATTATCGTTGTGATGCTAAACAAAAGCATCATCTGAAGTCAGAAAATGCAAATCATCATTTTGACTTAGAGACTATGGCAGATTTTGAGGCTTACCCTGAAGTGATTATTGAATAACGTGAGTTCGAGGAATTAAAAACAGGCATAAGGAAGAGCAGACGAGTCTTTGAAAGAAAGATCCAAAGCAGGTTTAGTTCCGTGATAAGTATAGGCAATCAAGCCTGCTAGGAGATTAACCAAGAAATTGAGCAAACTGCGATGGCGAGAATGTTGCATCTGGCAAATATTTTTCATCATCGCACTCACGTTAACACAGGTTTCAAGGGAAGTTAGTTAGACTGGCGCTGTTTATTCCGGTCCACAGGCACGGACTGATCTGCGGTTCCTAAGCCATTGGCATCTAACTTATTGTTCTGACTTGCCACCGGATTTGGGTTTAAATCTGGGGCATTAGAGAGCAAACCACTCAAACCATTGACAATGTTGCGGATATTAGCGCGGAACTTAGGATCACCGGTCAATTCATCCAGATCAGCGGTAATTTTGCGGGCATTAGCAAACGTGGCCCGCGCCGAATCTAATACCTCGCGAAATGAAGCAATCGTATTAGGATTATTTAACTCATTGGACAATTGCCGCACATTAGCCGCCGTCGCTGCGGCATCCTCCGACAACTTTTGCAAATTAGAGGCTAACTTACCGTCGGCGGCCACTAAAGGTTTGGCGCTGGCAATTAAAGATTGGGCTTCCCTAGATGCAGCGGCAATACTATCAAGGGTTTGCGCTAGTTTTTCCTTATTGACCGCGATCAGATCTTGGGCACTCTCGGCGGCGCTACCGACCCGATTGGCTGCCCCGCTAATGGCTTCGGCGGTATTGCCAAATTTTTCCACTTGCGCTTCAATGCTGCCAATTAACCGATTGGCGGAATCCGTCAGTTTATTAATATTTTTCGCGGTTACCGTGCTTGTTTTGATCAGTTCGTTAAAATTTTCAATCAAATTTTCATCATTAACTTTCTTGATGGTGCGGCTAAAATCTTTCATTGCTGCGGTGAAACTGACCCCTTGCACCCCATCAATGCTGGAGCCATTACAGACAATTATTTCATTACTGCAATCCTTCGCCATCGGATCTAATTCACTAATGCCATTGACATTAGTTTGGGGGGCAATGTCAATACTCGAAGCACTGCCCAAAATGCCAACCTGATTGCTTTCCACCAAAGAGCGACGGGGAATCGCTAACTTGCTGTTGTCAATGGCAACGATCACTTCTACGCTTTCAGTCAAAGAGCGCAATTGCTGCACCTTGCCCACTTCAACACCGCGAAACCGCACCGCTGATCCCACGTCCAAACCCGTCGCATCCGGCAGTTTCACCACAAAGGTAAACCGAGCGGCATTTAACTGTGCCCCTCGCAACCAAAGCATCACACCGCCCAATAAGCCCAGACCGCCCATGATCAGCAAGCCCAAAGCACCATCTCTCAACCATCTTTGCTGCACTCTTTTACACCTCTTTCAACAAAAGTTGGATCGGCCCATCGGTTTTGCCACTAAAAAACTGCCGTACATGGGGATTATCGGCTGCGTCAATTGTGGCCACATCCCCTTCATACTGCACTTTACCTTTGTATAACATGATTAGGCGATCGGCTGTACGGCGAATCGTGCTGTCTTGGTGGGTGACCACAATATAGCTATCACAAACTTTTTGATGCCGCAATGACACCATCAGATCTTCGATAATCGTCGAAGCAATGGGGTCTAGTCCAGCCGTCGGCTCGTCATAGAGCAAAATTTTAAACGGCTTCACTGCATTGGGATTTCTTCTGTTAATGATCAGCGGTGGATCGACGATGGCTCGGGCAAAACTGACCCGTTTGCGCATCCCCCCAGATAGCTGCGCCGGATAACGATCACTAATGCCAGATAAACCTACTAAAGCCAGTTTTTCTTCGACAATCTCTAAAATACGGCGGCGCGACAGTCGGGAATGCTCAAATAACGAAAACCCTACATTCTCGGCCACAGTCAACGAGTCAAAAAGGGCGGCATTTTGAAACACCATCCCCAATTGCAAACCATATTTATTTTCTTGGACTGCTTCGGCATTGGCTACATTGCCCAAGACTTGAATTTGACCCGCATCAGGCTCTAGTAAGCCGCATAAAATCCGCAAAATAGTGGACTTACCTGTACCAGAAGGGCCAATCACCGCAATGGCTTCCCCCTCAGATACTGATAAGTCCACTCCATTGAGAATGGTATTGCTGCCAAAAGCTTTATGAATGCCCGTTAGCTGAATTAACGGCTGCACGGGCATTTGCTTTGACCAAGATTGTGACTGCTCTTTTTCCACAGGTTTGCAAAACTGTCATCGGTTGTAAGACCATACCATGATCTTTTAGATCGCGGCAGTCAATCAAGCAAGTCTCATCAGATGAAATTTAACCCGATTGAGTTTAGCCAAAGCGACCACTGATATATTCTTCGGTGGCATTCTGTTTGGGGCTACTGAAAATATTAGAAGTCCGGTCAAACTCGACTAACTTGCCAGTACGCGCCCCATTGTCATTGAGTTCAGTGTTAAAAAATGCCGTCATGTCCGAAACCCGCGATGCCTGTTGCATATTGTGGGTCACAATCACAATGGTGAAGCGCTCTTTTAACTCATTCATCAACTCTTCGATGCGCAGGGTAGAAATTGGGTCTAATGCCGAGCAAGGCTCATCCATCAAAATCACCTGTGGCTCAACTGCGATCGCCCGGGCAATACACAACCGTTGTTGCTGACCACCGGACAATGCCAAACCACTCTGATCTAATTTATCTTTGACTTCATCCCATAAAGCCGCTGAGCGCAAGGATTTTTCCACCAATTCGCTCATGTCATTTTTGTTGCCCTTAAAGCCATTGATGCGAGGCCCAAAAGCAATATTTTCAAAAATCGATTTAGGAAAAGGGTTCGGGCGCTGAAATACCATCCCAATGTGGCGACGCACTGCTACGGGATCGACATCCTCACCATAGAGATTCTGGCTGCCAAAGGTAATAGAGCCGCTAATTTTTGTGCCTTGAATTAAGTCATTGAGACGGTTAAAACAACGCAAAATCGTACTTTTGCCACAGCCAGACGGGCCGATAAAAGCGGTAATTTGATTTCTAAAAATCTCTAGATTAACCCCAGCTACAGCCGGAATTTTAGAACTGTAGTAGACATAGACATCTTCAGCACGCAAAATTCCCACGGGTTTCGATAACATTTGGTCTACCATAAGTGTTTTTTTACTTAAAATTTATCTCTTGAAGAATTTGGTCAAATTTGCCACCTCATGAATTACCGAAATTAATCGATAGACATTTGGTATCAAATGCTCCAGTGTCTGCGCCTGAAACTTTATAAGCCAAAGTTGGATCAATTCCTCTGGGCTCAGAAAAAATTGCTCTGATTAAAGTCCCCGATCATCAAGAAAGTCCATGATTTTGCTTGATTATTTTTGCCAGATGATTGTGGTTGATCAATATTGTGATTGATCAATTAAGGCGAGAGACATTAAACCGCCTTAATTTGGCAATTTCTGGGGGTAATTTCTGGGTTTTAATTACTTCACTTCAAGTCTTTCTCCAACAATTCAGTGATCGGTGTGCCTGCCACAGCACCCATGAATGTAGAACCAGTGCGCTCTGCCTTAACAATTGCTTTGACCTTAGGTAAAGCATCATTAGGTAAAGGCACATAGCCCGCCTGACGCACCAAAAGCGACATACCTTTGTCCACATAGTAGTCAACAAAAGCTTTTACTTCTGGGCGCTTCAATGACTGCTTATTCACATAAATAAACAGAGGACGGGACAGAGGCTGGTATGCGCCAGAAATAATATTTTTGGGCGTGGGAGCGACACATCCTTTGCCATTATCTACTTCCACCGCGTTGATCTTGTCGGCATTTGCTTCATAATAAGAAATACCAAAGAAACCTAAACCACCTATGCCGCCTTGGATAGCTTTGACAGTGACGTTGTCATCCTCACTAGGCTGATAGTCTTTCCGAATCACCTTGACTTTACCCACAATGGCTTCGGTAAAGTAGTCGAATGTACCCGATTCAGCCCCAGCACCAAACAATAAAATTGCCTCACTGGGGAAATCAGCACGTATTTGGTTCCAGTTGATGATCTTGCCTTCAGCTTCGGGAACCCACATGGATTTGATTTCCTCTGTTTTAAGACATTTTGCCCAAGTATTTTCTTTGTTGACGGCGATGGTTAAGCCATCAATACCTATCGGTAGCTCAAGAAATTCAATGCCTTTTGCGGCACACTTGGCTGATTCTTCTTTTTTGATCGGGCGAGAAGCACCAGAGATGTCTAATTCACCCGCGCAAAATTCCCTAAAACCAATGCCAGAACCGATGCTACCCACAGTAATTTTGATCCCAGGATTATCCTTGGCAAAATCTTTGACCACAGCCTTACTAATTGGTGTCACTGTGCTGGAACCATCAACAGTGATTTTGTTAGAGAGATTAGCAGCCACAGTAGTGGTAGGACTGGGGGCATTAGAGCTACAAGCAGACAAAACACCTGCTAATGTAACACCAGCAACAAAGTTTAATGACTTGGGATAAATAATCTGCTTATAAATCATGGAGATTTAGTGATGGTTAAACGGGAGCCATTAACCAGTACGTTCTGATACTAAACTTCAGGCTTAACTATAAAGTTAAGATGTGTTAAAGATAGGGTTAAGCTTAAAATATTTCCTGTGTCAGTGCCCGTAAATCATGGTGAATTGACATCGCAATTTACTTATCTACCTATTGTAGTAGTTTTTGCTAGGCCAGATGTTTATTGCAACACTATGCTCCAGATGATGTACTTAATGCAGGTTTAGATGGATCAAGATTTACTGATAAACCTGAAAGATACAGTTTATAGTCAATCAAATTAAGAATGGCACGGCTTGAAGGCAATAAATAGCACCACCCCGTCAGGCTTTGCCTGCCACCCCTCCAAGGGAGGGGAATTACAGAAAAGATTAAAATTCCCCTCCCTTGGAGGGGTACGCCGTAGGCGGGGGGTGGTTAAGTTCTTTTAATGTGCCAAAATAATTTTAAATGACTATATAACAATGATTTATCTAGTCAAACCTTAGCCAAACTGTTTCTGTGTATTTGCATAAATTAACTGGCACATCTGGGTGATGCACCCTGAACTACACCTTTCCCCATAGCATACTACGGCTAAAATTATTGCCCACCATTGCTTTGCCCTCAGTGCCTGATTAATTCGCAATAATCCTTTACATTGGCGATGGTGGTTGAAATTAATAGTAACGTTAATCTAATCACGTCAAGTCTATGTCTTTTGGAATACGAAACGTGGTTCAAAATGTCATCGGATCCACCTTAAATTTTCATTTATTGAATAATTTATAACAACCGGTTTATTTTTCACCTTTTGATTTTGCCTAACCTATATCCGCTACACGCCGCAAATCTATGACCACTACTCCTATTACCCCAATTAAAGCGCCCAAGTCCTTAGCTACGACTATACCCGCTGATTCTCAATCTCGTATCAGCCAGTTTATGCAATCTTTTCAGGACAACATCTGTGCAGGGCTAGAAGAACTTGATGGCAAAGCAAAATTTAAACAAGATGAATGGCAGCGTCCTGAAGGTGGTGGTGGTCGTTCCCGAGTAATTGGTGATGGGGACTATTTTGATAAAGGTGGGGTGAATTTTTCGGAGGTGTTTGGCAAGCAGTTGCCCCCGAGTATTTTGCGCCAACATCCCGAAGCTGCGGGGCACGAGTTTTATGCTACGGGTACATCAATGGTGTTGCACCCCAAGAATCCCTACGCGCCAACGGTGCATTTGAATTACCGCTATTTTGAGGCTGGCCCGGTGTGGTGGTTTGGTGGTGGGTTGGACTTGACCCCCTATTATGGTTTTGAAGAAGATGCTAAGCATTTACACACCACCCTCAAAGCTGCCTGTGATAAGCATAATCCCCACTATTACAATCTATTTAAAACTTGGTGTGATGATTATTTCTATCTGAAGCATCGCGGTGAAACTAGAGGGGTGGGCGGTGTGTTTTTTGATTATCAAGATGGTAAGGGCAAGCTGTACAAAAACAGTAATGATTCCCCTGCTGCCGAGCGCATGAGTGATGAAATCGGCGAATTACCGGAACGCTCTTGGGAAGAGATTTTTGCTTTTATTCAAGATTGTTCAGGAACTTTCTTGCCTGCCTATGTGCCCATTGGTCAACGCCGCCGCAATACCCCCTATGGAGATCGCGAACGGGATTGGCAACTCTATCGTCGCGGCCGTTATGTGGAGTTTAATTTGGTGTATGACCGAGGCACGATTTTCGGTTTACAAACCAATGGACGCACCGAGTCAATTTTGATGTCTTTGCCGCCCTTGGTGCGCTGGGAATATAACTACCAGCCAGAACCAAATACCCCCGAAGCGCGGCTACATGAGTTTTTCCTTAAGCCCCAAGATTGGGTAAATTGGCAGGGTTAGAGTCAAACTGAATTAAACTGAATAGCCCCGGCTTCTCTAAGAAATCGGGGCTATTTTTGATGAATCATTAACTAGTTATTTGTCACAGCGGCAAGAGTTTGGTTACGGCGTAAGGGACGGGTGACCAATTCCAAAATATCACGGGCATTACTAAAGCCATGAATCTGGGCGAAAGTAAATTCTACTGACCATTTGGTATTAATGCCCCGCGCTTCAAGGGGGTTAGCATGAGCCATGCCAGTAATCACCAAATCTGGCTTCAGTTCATAGATCCGTTGTACTTGATTGTAATTATCAGGTTTTTCCACTACCTTGGGCACGGGTACGCCCATTTTGGCACAGGATTCGCTCAGCATTTGCAGTTCTGAAGCTTGATAGCGCTGATCCATATAGGGAATACCTACTTCTTGGACGGTCATACCACAGTTAACCAAAAACCGCGCCAGAGAAACTTCGAGCAAATTATCACCCATAAAAAATACTGACTTACCGCGCACCAAAGCGAGATAATCTTCAAGAGATTCCCAAATTTGCTGTTCTCGTTCCGCTAGACCTTGGGGCACAACACCCATCGCTTTACAAATGGCTTCGACCCATGCCCGCGTTCCATCGGGCCCAATGGGAAAAGGCGCATTAATTAAATTACAACGCCGCCGCCGCATTAAAGTACTAGCGGTGCGACTGAGGAAAGGATTCACGCCACAGACAAAGCTTCCTTCTGGGACGACGGGTAATTCCGTAAAACGCTTCGCAGGCAACCAGCCGGAAACTTCAATGCCTTGCTTGCGTAATTCTAGGGTTAAATTCATCACCACAGGATCAGGCAAAGAACCAAATAGAATGAGGGGAGCTTGTTCCGGTTTGGCAGAAGCGGCGATGTCTTCATTTTTGCGCCCGAAATTGAGTAACTTTTGCAAGCCGTGGCGTTCTTCTTTTTCGCTAACGGTTTGAGCCGCTTCAGGACAACGCATCGCCATCGAAGCCAGTACGGTATCTTCCCCTTGGGTAAAAGCGTAATCTAAACCATTAGCCCGAGCGACCACGATAGGAATCCCGATTTCAGATTCTAACTTAGGCGCAATGCCTTCGAGATCCATTTTAATGATTTCGGTGGTACAAGTGCCAATCCAAACAATTACCGAAGGATTGCGATCCCGTTTAATTTGGTCACAGAGCCGCTTTAGTTCTTCGTAATCGTTCAATTGAGCGGAAATATCTCCTTCTTCGAGTTCTGCCATCGCATAGCGGGGTTCGGCAAAAATCATCACACCCATCGCGTTTTGCAGAAAATAGCCACAGGTTTTCGTGCCAATGACTAAGAAAAAGCTATCTTCAATTTTTTGATAGAGCCAAGCCACGCAGCTAATAGGGCAAAAGGTGTGATAGTTGCCGGTTTCGCAATCGAAGGTGAGGGGTTGGGGGACGGTGGGCTGTGGTGCAGTGGAAGTCATAGGTGGGGATTTATGGCTTAATGGAAATGCTTGATGGAAATAACTTTTATCAATGGCCAGACTCCCGAATTTTTGTGTAAATTTGCAAATTATCTTTGCTTGTTTAGAGAAATTCGGGGATCTGAACCGGTACTTTTTAAGGGAAATTTAGGGGGATCAGACCGCTGCTAAAACAGGCTCTGGCTTGCCCTCTACTGGTGCAGAAGTGTAAAAATCCGACAACAAAGCAAACAGATCCCGATCGATCACTTCATTAGGCACAACACCTTCGGGAGCCGCTAAAACTTGGTCGGCAATATTCAGATAGTAATCACAGATGTAAGCCACGCTAGGATCTTTCTCTGCCATCTCAAATACGGTTTTACCTTTAATCCGGGAAACGCGAATATCATCAATTAAGGGCAATACTTCCAAAACTGGCATGGGCACATGGTCGATATATTTGTCGATTAAATCCCGCTTATTGGTGCGATTGCCGATTAACCCCGCCAGACGCAGGGGATGGGTGCGAGATTTTTCGCGAACTGAAGCCGCAATGCGATTGGCAGCAAACAAAGCATCAAAGCCATTGTCAGTGACGATCATGCAATAGTCGGCATAGTTCAACGGAGCCGCAAAACCACCGCAAACCACGTCACCCAACACATCAAACAAAATCACATCATATTCATCAAAAGCATTCAATTCCCGTAACAGCTTCACGGTTTCGCCCACCACATAGCCGCCACAGCCAGCCCCCGCCGGAGGCCCACCGGCTTCAACGCAATCCACACCGCCATAGCCCTTGTAAATCACATCTTCGGGCCATACGTTCTCGTAATGGTAACTACGAGCGGCCAGGGTGTCGATAATCGTGGGAATCAAAAAGCCAGTCAGGGCAAAGGTACTGTCATGTTTCGGGTCACAACCAATTTGCAAAACTTTTTTGCCGCGTCGGGCCAAAGCCACGGAAATATTACAACTGGTCGTGGATTTGCCAATGCCGCCTTTTCCGTATACTGCCAGTTTCACTACGCTTGCTCCTGCCCATGACTTAGGGGTGTGGTGTTGATTGAGTTTGATTATGGGTGAGCCGAGCAGTTTCGCCAAATAGTTCCTATAGCGTAAATCAGAGTAAATCAAAGCAATTCGATTTAAATGAAAGTATTTTAATTATAAAAAGCCTTAAATACCTGAATTTACTTTTAAAAAGTCATTTAATCAATTTGCTGTCTTAGTTTAAAATAAACTCAGACAATACACAAAAATTGCCTAAGTTTACTACCCAATAGATTTAGGGTGATAAATACGAATCTTTACAAAGCTGGCTAATCAAGGCCTGTGCCACAATCCAAGGTATTTCCTGCAAGATTTTTGATCCCAATAACCAAGGAGCCATTGAATTTAATCTATGGAAAGTGATTTAGGATTAGTTTCTGAAGAATTATGCAAATAAATGTGACTAGATACTGTTACTTATAGCAAGATTGCTGATATTTTTATTATATTTGGATGTAAATTACTGAATAAGATTGTTATTAATGTTGCGATTGCCCCAGCTATTTGGCTGATTTAGCCCCAAAAGAACCAGCCATAATCAAGAACGCCACTAGGCTATAGATGGGCGCTAAGTATTACCCCAACATCGATGTAGCCAATCAGCGTAATATGCTGCATCAGAGGGATCTGCCAATGGTTAAATAGCTGGATCTAAATTCTGTGGCGTTAGAGTCCCTTAAGCTACAGTAATGACATCAACCAGAGAAAACTATCGAAAAATTGCATCATTGAGGGTGACGGCATCTGCCACCTTTGGCATAATCTAAATCAATTACCGTGAATTTTAATTGCCCTAGTTTAATTGCCTCGAATTTGTCTGATTAATTCTCTGATTAATTCTGTGACTGATTAGCTGTCTGATATTTTGCCCCATTTCTCATATTAGCAATCTGGTTAAACCGCGATGAAGATGCCCCAATCCTCCAGCCATGCCGCTATGACGATGGTTACAGCCCCAACCTCCAGATTTTGGCTCATTGATGCCAAGGGTTTCAGTACTAAAGTTTTTCAGGTGATTTTTAGTACCCTTAGTACGGTATTCATGGGGCTAACCCCTGTAATGGCGCAAATTGTCCCCGATGGTTCCACGGCCACTAAGGTGCAGGGCAATGTGATTGTGCCCACGGGAACAGGTACGGTCAACGGCGGCAATATCTATCACAGCTTTGATAAGTTTAATGTGCCCACTAATGGGGTGGTATTTGGGACGGGCAACTCGGCGGTAAATGGGGCGCAGATCAATAACATCATTAATCGAGTCACCGGAGATACACCATCGCAGATTTTGGGCACGATTGAGAGCCGTCAAGCTTTCCCTAATGCCAATTTATATTTAATGAATCCCAATGGGGTGATTTTTAGTAAAGATGCCAAACTGGATGTGGGTGGGTCGTTTTATGCCACGACGGGAACGGGCATGACTTTTGCGCCGGGGGGTAATTTCCAAGTTGATAAAAACAGTACTACTTTCCCTAATGGTGATCCCCAGAGCATTCAATTTGCGGCGACTCAACCAGCAGCGGTGATTAACCAAGGCAATCTCGCAGTTAGAGAAGGGCAAACCCTCTCTTTAACTGGTGGCACGGTGGTTAATACCGGAAATCTCAGTGCGCCCCAAGGGAATATTACGCTGCAATCGGTATCGGGACAGCAACAGGTAGAAATCCGGTCGCCGAATAGTGTTTTAGGTTTGGCGGTAACGGGGCTAAATCCCCAATGGCAGGGGAAATTGAGTGATATTCCCCAATTGGCGGCCCTGTTGACGGGCCCTGCGCCAGAAGCTAATCAGGTGGTGGTGCAGAGCGATGGCAGTCTGGCTCTGGTGCAGTCTCCTCAAGCGGATCAGATTTCCGTCAATCAAGGCAGTACAGTATTCAGTGGTACAGCCAATGCTGCTGGGGGCACAGTCAGGATTTTAGGGCCACAACTAGCGCTAACTAATGGAACCATCAATACGGCTAGCCCTAATGGAGGCGGTAATATTTTCGTCGGCGGCGACTACCAAGGGCAAGGAACCACGCCCCGCGCTAATTACACCTATATCAGTCCAACTACCTTCTTAAAAGCCGATGCTTTAACCAATGGCAACGGCGGTCGAGTAATTATTTGGGCGGACGGTTTAACGCGCTTCTTTGGGAATATCACGGCTCAGGGGGGAGTCAGTGGCGGTGATGGCGGATTTGTGGAAGTATCGGGCAAAGAACGCTTGCAATTCAATGGCAATGTGACTACATTTGCGCCATTGGGAAAGAATGGCAGTTTATTACTTGATCCAACGGATATCAATATTGTTTCTGGCGGTTCGACTTCGGGAATTTTTGTCGCCAATAGTAATTATTTGCCTAATAGTAGTTCTGATCAGATTCTTGCCAGCAACATTGAAACTTTTTTAGCGAACAATAACGTTACCATTTCTACCGCTTCCGTTCATGCAGGCATAGGCATTTTAAATGTTAGCGCTCCTATTACATGGAATAGCCCTAATAGTTTGACTCTGAACGCGAATAATACATTAACGATTAATAGCGGGGCGAATATTACCAATACTGGCACAGGTTCATTTACTGCCACTAGTGCTGGTGATCTCAATGTACAGAGTTCCATTCAACTATCTGGGGGCAATTTAAGCCTGACTGCCACTGCTGGGAATGTCATCGTCAATGGTACAAGTCAGCCTATCTCGACCGGTGGCGGGAAGATGACTTTCCGTTCTAATCAAGCTAATACCGGTACAGTAACTCTAGTTCCGGGAACAGTAAACTCCGGTGGCGGTGATATTAGCTTTACTGCGGACAACATTATCTTGGGAGTCCTGACTAATGCTAATGGTAATGTGATCATTGAGCCTTTTAGTGCTGGGCGGGGGATTTTACTCACCAATAGTGCGGCTGATCCTAGTCGTCTGAGCTTAGATGGTTCTACCATTTCAGCACTAAATACTAATGCTTATAAACTCATTACCATTGGTAATGCCAGTGCCGGAGATATTACATCAGAAGGAGGGGTTAGTTTAGATAAAAGTCCAATTCAGTTCTTAACTCCGGGTAATTTCATTGTTTCTGGGGCTTCTACCTATGGCGACTTGCAGGTTACGGCGGCTAATACCAAGCTTTTTGGTAATCTCAATGGCACCAATCGCACGCTCAATAGTAATCTAATTATTGAAACTAGTGGGGTTGCCCTTGGTGTGAATCCTACCCTCGGTGGTGGTAATGTAAATGTTAACGGTACGATTAATGGATTATCTGGTGGGGAAAACTTCTCTATTAACGTTAATGGTTCTGGATCTACTGGTATTCTCAATCTCTTTGGTGCGGTGGGCAATACCAAAGCCTTAGGTCAATTGAGCTTAAATACCGGCGTTAATGCAACTCTGAATGCTATTACGGCTAACAGATTATTTATTGGTGGTTTTAGTGGTACCGTAGAATTTAAGGGACTGACAAGTATTAATAGTGGTAGTTTAGATGTGGGTTCCACACCGCCGGTAAACAACATTACGGTAACTGCACCGATTAATGTACTCAACGGTGGTTTATTGCGATTGAATGCCACTGGTTCACTGACCGTCAATGCTGCGCTGACATCTAATGGTAGTAACGTTATTCTGAATGGGAACACTGTAAACATTAATTCACCGATTACCGCCCAGAATCCTAATAGTGGTTCCCTAAATATCACAGCGACTAATGCCATTAATATCGCTGCCAGTGCACCGATTGTGGCAGGTTTTGGCGCACTTATTGGCGGTAGCGCTACCAGTACTTCCATCGCTGGTTCCATCAGTTCCCAAGGGAATATGTTATTTGGTAGTCCTGTCAATCTGACTGGTGCAACCATAATTAAATCTAATGATCAGTTTGATGGCATTGTTTTCCAAAAGACCTTGAATGGTGCTGGGCAAACTTTAACCCTAGTTAGTGATGCGCTAACTTTTGGCGGGGCGGTAAGTGGGTTGGGTAATTTGACGCTCCAACCAGCTACTACTGGTTATCCAATTCAGTTAGGTGGCGTAGCAACTACTGGCAGTTTATCTTTAACATCCGCTAGTTTAACGAATCTATTTCTATTTCCGGGGGTGACCGCCCTTAATGTTGGTGGTGGCACTAGCGGTAATATTACTGCGGTGGCTACTGTACCTAATATTCCTGTACCATTAACTTTGCAGCCTGCTGGGGGGAGTAAATTAGTAGTTCAAACGCCGCTGACAGCAATAGGGAGCGGTTCGGTCAATGTGATCGGCGGATTAGATTTAAATGGAAATATAACTACGGCAGGTGGTGCAATTACTCAATCTGGTGATGCAGTGACGCTGCAAACTAATGCTACTCTCGAAAGTGTTAATGGCGCGATTAATTTAGACGGCACTGTTGATGGGGCTTTTGATCTGACAGTTAATGCTGGTTCGGGTAATGTAACTTTTGGCAGAGCTTTAGGTTCGACCACTCCATTAGGGAATCTCGTGCTGAATTCTACTGGTTTAACTGCGGTGCAAGGTTTGCATACAAATACATTAAAGAGCGGTTCTGGTAGTCGCTTGACTTTGAATGGTAATGTTACAACTAGCAATAGCCAAACCTATGGGGGGGAAGTATTCATTGGTAGTTCTGGAGTTAGTTTAAATAGTAGTGCGAATAATGGACCCATCTCTTTTGCTAGTAGTGTCAACAGTGCTACGATTACCCCCAGTTTCTTAAACGTTAATTCTGGAACTGGTAATATTACATTCCAAGGTACAGTGGGTGCAACCAATCCCATAGGCAATCTGACGATTCTTGGTACAGGTACGACGCAATTTGATCAGAATGTAACGGCTAGCGCTTTGGTAACTGCGGCGAGTGGCACAACTATCATTGGCGGTAACATTACAACCAATACCACTAGCGGCCAAAACTATAACAATCCTGTATTACTGAAAAATAATGTTCTGTTAGATTCTAGTACGGGTAATGGAGCAATTACATTCAATTCTACTTTAGAGTCAGTTACGGGTGCTACTCCGCCAAACTTTAACTTAACCCTGACTGCTGGTGGCGGAGGCGTAACTTTCGGTGATGTGGTTGGGGGTACTAGTGCGGCGCAAAACCTGAATAATTTAACTATCAATAGTGCTAATAATATCGACATTGCCAATAACATCACTACCGTAGGCGGCATAACCTTCAATCAACCAGTGAATCTGACTGGTTCTAGCGTCATTCTGACCAGTAATGCTGGTGGTGTCACTCTTGGCAATACGATTAATGGCAAAACCAGTTTAACGGTTAATGGAACTGGAACAGTTATTTTTGGCGGTGCTGTTGGTAATACTGCGCCACTGCTAGATTTGTCGGTGAATGCTTCCCAAATTAGGCTTAATGATAATTTTACCGTCACTAATGTTTTAGCATTCTATGCTCCAGCAACCTTAACGAATTCCCGAAATACACCAATCACTTTAACTGGTGGACAAGTCGGTTTTAGTGGCACTCTTGATGGCAGCCGTTCCTTGACAGTTAACAGTACTTTGCCTGCTTCATTTAGTGGTGACGTTGGTGCTGTTACTCCTCTAAATTCATTGGCAGTGATTAATCCGAACTACACTGGTTTGCAGAATATTAATGTAGTTGGAGATTTAACCCTTGGGAATATACAATCAACTGCTGCTGGCACTCCTGTTCAACTTCGTTCCACTAGCGGTAACATTGTTGTGGGTAATATAACCCATATTGGTAATAGGGATTTTCCTAATGGTGGCCCAGTTAACCTAGTGAGTGACAATGGCTCAATCACCCTAGGGGCAATTGATACTAGGGCTTCTGGCTCAGGTTTGGGTGGTAGTGGCGGTTCCGTATTGCTTCAAACCAAAGGTTCTCTCACTATTACTGGTTCAGTAAATACGAGTACTCCTAATGGTGGTGCTGGCGGCTCCCAAACCTTCACCACAGGCGGTGTATTTACCAGTGGAAATTTAATCTCTTCAGGAATCACTGGTGGTGGCGATATTAAGGTAACTGCTGCCACTAGCATCACCACCGGCAATATTGATAGCAGTGCTACTGCTGGTCAAGGCGGCAAAGTTACTCTTGATCCCGTCGGTAATGTGGTCGTTGGTTCTATTAATACTTCGGGGGCAACCCAAGGGGGCGATGTCAGCCTAGTGAGTACTGGAGGCGCTTTACAGTTACTCAATACGATTAGCACTGCGACTAATGCCAGTTGTATTGGCGCGAGTATTTGTACAGCAGGCGGTACTGGGGGCACTATTAGTTTGCAACATGGCGGACTAAATCCCTTTGTGGTGGGTAGTGCGGCTCTTAATGGCTCAGCGGGCTTCTTAACTAGTGGTTTAAGCACAGTTCCGGTGGGCACAACAATTCCAGTGATTGTGGGCAGTGATTATCTAATTGGCAATATTAGAATTACGCCGGGTGGAATTATCTCAATTCTTCCGGTGGTTAGTGGGCCAATATTTGTCGATCCTACCGTGTTAGCGCCACTCAAACCAACGCAAGTGACCACGACTAAAGTGGCTAATATCAGTGAGATTACTAGAACCCAAGTGGGTGAATTACTCAAAGTGAATAGACTAGCTGAAGCTTTTGATGTTTTAGAACGAGGCTATCAAGCAGAATTAGAAGTTTATACCGGCAAGAAGTTGGGTGGTAGTGGCGAATCTGGTAGCGCATGGGTTGGCATTGACGAGGGGCAGCAACTCTTAGCCGAAATTTCGCAACGGACGGGCAGCAGTGCGGCGCTGATTTATCCGGTAATTTTGGATGATCGGATTGAGATTATGGTGATTCCGCCCAAGGATCGGGGGATGCCATTCCGTCGCACTAGCGCCCCTACCACGCCCCAAAAAGTCAACACAATTTTACAAGACTATACGGCAAATCTGCGGGACACTGTTTCCCAAGATTATCTAGAGCAATCGCGCCAATTGTATGATTGGGTGATTTTGCCCATTGATGCCGAATTACAGCGCCAGAAGATTGATACTTTGGTATTTGTGATGGATGGAGCGATGCGAATTGTACCTCCGGCGGCGCTCCATGATGGCAAACAGTTTTTAATTGAACGCTATGCTACGGTAAATATTCCTTCATTACGGCTTACTCGGTTGGAATATCGTGATCGGGCTAACAATCGAGTCTTAGCAATGGGTTTAACCGAAGCGGTGAGTGGTTTTAGTCGGTTGCCATCGGTGGAAGTGGAATTGCGCACTATTTCCCAACAGGTATTGAATGGACAAACATTTTTGAATCAAGACTTTACCATTGAAAATATGCAGCAACAGCGCCGTAATAGTAACTATGGTATTTTGCATTTAGGAACCCACGGTAAATTTGTCAGTGATACTAGTAAAGGTTCGTTTATTCAGTTTTGGGATAATCGGTTACGAATGGATCAAATTACGAATCTACGCTTTGATAGTCCTGTGGTGGAAATGATGACCCTCAGTGCTTGTGAAACTGCGGTGGGTTCTAATTTAGGCATCAGTGGTTTAGCCATTGAATCTGGGGCAAGAAGTGTTTTAGCTTCTTTATGGACGGTTTCTGATGCAGGCACAGCACCATTGATGATTAGTTTCTATCGCGACTTTCCTGATGCGGTAAATAAGGCAGCGGCGTTACGTTCGGCGCAGATTTCTTTACTCAGTGGCAAGGTGCGCATGGATAACGGCACAATTCAAGGTATTACGGGACTAAATGGACTAAAACTACCGGAAGCTGGTGGCAATATTGATTTACGCCATCCGTTCTATTGGTCGTCGTTTATTTTGGTGGGTAATTGGTTATAGAGTCTGTTTGATATCTTATACAGTCATTTAAAATTATTTTGGCAGGGGGGGCTATTTATTGCCTTCTGTAGATTATGACTAAGATTCGGTTTAAAGTTGCCCCGAAAATGTCCAATGCATTGGGATATGGAAAGGAGTAATGCTTGGGTTGAAAGATGCAAAAGTCTGGTGCAAAACTTTGATAGAACTTTAATCAATGCTAATGCTAGGTTCAAGCGCTTTGATAAATCTTCCTAAAATATCAAATTGGTTTGATATCATATTACACCTAAATAAGTGGCATCATTGGCAGCTAAAATGCTTTTTCCACAAAGGTTTTATTACAAAGCTTTCTTTTTGCGCTGTCGTTTCCCAATAATATCTTCAGCCACATTAAAATACTTGCAAGCATCTTTCATATTGATCCTCAGCAAATTCTCATCGGACTGCGCCAGCACCCTTTGGCTCCGCTGACTAGGACTCATCCCCAATCCTTTCATAATCTCTAAACCAATTTGTTTAGCAAATAAAGGAGCCACTGCATTACCAATTTGTCGAAATCCATGCCAACTGGTTAAATGAAATTGAAACCAATCAGGAAATGAATGAAGTCTAGCTCCTTCACGAATGGAAATACATCTGGGTTGGGCATAATGAATGGGGCGAGGGGCAGTGTGTGAACCTCTTTTAGTATCTGTGCCTGCTCTTAAAGTATGACAGGGACGGTCGGGATGAAGCTTAAAAAATCTGCTAATTGGTTCAATTTCCCCTGGTAAAGTTGCCGCAAATCTGCTTTGGGAATTTATATTATGCTTGGGACTTTTATGACCATAAATCACTTGATGCCCTCGGTTTCTGATATGACATAAAGCAAAATCCGCCGCAGGTAAATAATTGAATTTCTCAGCATAGCCCTCATATTCTAAATCTCCGATGGGTAAACCCGCATCATCTTCTATAAAAACAGGGCATTGCTCTAGATTCGCAATAGCTGCTCTGCTGCCAATATGCTGAGCTAAAGATAAAATAGACTGATCCTGAACTGTAGATGTATGGGACGGCGGAGGATAGGCAATATCTGCTTGATCGGCTCTAATACCTATCAAAATAAAGCGCAACCTATTCTGAGCCACTCCATAATCAGCGGCATTCAAGACTTGGTAAGGATTAACGATACGATAGCCCATAGACTCGAATGCGGCAATCAATTCTGTCACAAAATTTCTATGTTTTCCCAAAATCATTCCCTTGACATTTTCTAAGACAAAGTATTTTGGTTTAATGTGGCGCACTAACCGTAAATATTCAAAAACTAACGAATTACGCGGATCATCTAATTGTCGCAGTCCCATTTGCGAAAAACCTTGGCAGGGCGGCCCACCTACGATCACATCTATATGATTAAATCTTTTCTCTAATAGCTTCTTTTCAATTTGATCTAGGGTAACATCTCCAATATTACTACATATAGTGGCAGTATAAGGGAAGTTGAATTCATGGATGGCGCAATGGATCGGATCAATTTCTATAGAAGCACCGATTTCAAAACCAGCGGCTTCAAATCCTAAGGACATTCCTCCTGCACCGGCAAATAAGTCAAGGACAACAGGTCTAGCATTATCAGAAATTTCATGATTAGAGATTTCGCAATTAGAGATTGAATTATAACTCATTGATCCGATTAAACGAAACTCCTGTTACTGATTACCGCGCATTTGCTCCTTTGAGAAAAATATTATGAGCGAACAAGCTGCCCGCTCTATAAATCGCATCCAGACTATAATTTAGCCAGAGCTTCGGACTTGCGCAAAGCTAGCCGCTCATTAGCCACATCAATTACAATCGTATCACCTTCATTAAAATCACCACGCAATAGAGCCTTAGCAATAGGAGTTTCTAATTCACGCTGTACCACCCGCTTAAGGGGTCTGGCTCCATAAACTGGATCGTAACCAACTTCAGTAATGAAATGCAATGCCGCTGGGGTGACTTCCAAATCAAACCGTTTTTCGCTCAGCCTTGCCTGTAAGCGCTTAATCTGTAACAAGACGATCTGTGCTAATTCTGGTTTAGTCAAACAATGGAAAATCATCCATTCATCAATACGATTGAGAAACTCAGGGCGGAAACTAGCTCGCATTGCTTCGGTAACCCGTTCGCGCATCGTCTCATAACGACTTTCATCCCCTGCCACATCGAGAATATATTGCGAACCAATGTTACTCGTCATGATGATAATCGCATTTTTGAAATCCACGGTACGCCCCTTTGCATCAGTCACTCGCCCATCATCAAGGACTTGCAACAAAACATTAAATACATCAGGATGTGCTTTCTCAATTTCATCAAAGAGAATTACGGCATAGGGACGGCGGCGTACTGCTTCGGTTAATTGTCCCCCCTCCTCATAGCCGACATAGCCGGGAGGTGCGCCCAACAAACGAGCCACAGCGTGCTTTTCCATATATTCTGACATATCAATGCGCACCATCGCATCTTCGGTATCAAACAGATAAGCCGCTAAGGTTTTCGCCAGTTCTGTTTTACCTACTCCGGTGGGGCCAAGAAACATAAAACTAGCAATGGGACGATTTGGATCCGCTAATCCGGCCCGTGACCGCTGAATGGCATCGGCTACCGCAGTCACCGCATCCCCTTGACCGATCACCCGCTGGTGTAGTTCTGCTTCTAAATTTAATAGCTTTTCTTTCTCTGATTCAATGAGTTTACTTAGAGGGATACCCGTCCATTTAGAAATAATTTCAGCAATATCTGCTTCGGTAACTTCTTCGCGCAATAGGGAACGCTTGTGGGACTGAGTTTCATTGAGATGGGCTTCCGCATCTTGCAAACCCTGCTGTAGCGCGGTTAGGCTGCCATACTTCAGTTCAGCGGCTTTATTGTAGTCATAGTCGCGCTCGGCTTGCTGAATCGCCATATTGACCCGATCAATCTGTTCTTTGAATTGGCGAATTTTATCAATTGCACCTTTTTCAGACTGCCATTGTGCCGCTAGTCCTTTTTGCTCTTCTTGCAGTTCCCGTAATTCCTGCTCAATTTTGCCTAACCTTTCCAAAGAATCTCGATCCGTCTCTTTTCTGAGGGAGAGCCGCTCCATTTCCAATT
This sequence comes from Pseudanabaena sp. ELA607, assembly GCA_037130765.1. GTDB lineage: Bacteria > Cyanobacteriota > Cyanobacteriia > Pseudanabaenales > Pseudanabaenaceae > JBAXSK01. Next base: position 4,209 of record JBAXSK010000020.1, on the reverse strand, counting down.
GCAAAATCTTGCGATCCACTTCATCAAGGCTTTCGGGCTTAGAAGTAATTTCCATTTTTAGCTTAGCAGCGGCTTCATCCACCAAATCAATGGCTTTATCGGGCAAAAATCGATCGGAAATATAGCGATTAGATAGCACTGCTGCTGCCACTAAGGATGAATCAGCAATCTTGACCCCGTGATGCACTTCATAGCGTTCTTTTAACCCACGCAAAATAGAAACTGTATCCGCTACGTTGGGCTGATCCACATATACCTGTTGGAAACGACGTTCCAAAGCAGCATCTTTTTCGATATATTTACGATATTCATCCAAGGTAGTTGCACCAATACAGCGCAATTCCCCCCGCGCCAACATTGGTTTCAAGAGATTTCCAGCATCCATCGCCCCTTGAGTTGCCCCAGCACCAACCACGGTATGAATTTCATCAATGAAGAGAATGATTTGCCCATTAGATTCAGTTACTTCCTTTAATACGGCTTTGAGCCGCTCTTCAAATTCGCCACGATACTTAGCCCCGGCAATTAAGCCCCCCAGATCCAGGGCAATTAATTTCCGTTCTTGTAATGATTCTGGTACGTCATTATTGAGAATCCGTTGGGCTAAACCTTCGGCAATGGCGGTTTTACCCACCCCCGGCTCACCAATGAGAACGGGATTATTTTTGGTGCGTCGCGATAGAATTTGAATCGTGCGCCGAATTTCATCATCCCGACCAATCACAGGGTCAAGCTTGCCTAATTTGGCTAATTCCGTCAGATCCCGTCCGTATTTAGTCAAGACTTCATATTTCCCTTCTGGTGCTTGATCGTTCACTTTTTGGCTCCCCCGAATTTGTTGAATAATCGTGCGTAATTTCTTCTCATCCAAACTAAATTCCCGTAATAGATTTTTGCCAAAACGATCATCTTTAGCATAGGGTAAAATCAAATGCTCAATGGAAATATAATCATCTTTAAACTTGCCCCGTTCCTTTTCGGCTTGGTCTAATAATATGTCAACACTACGACCCCAATACACCGATTGATTGCCCCCAGCGATTTTGGGCTGCTTCTGCAAAAAAACTTCCGTTAATTCCTTAAGGCGCTGAATACTTACCCCAGCTTTCGTGAAAATGGAAGTTGCTAAACCATCTTCTGCTAAAAGTGCTACTAATAAATGTTCGGTTTCTATTTGTTGATGTTGGGCAGCTTTGGCAATTTCTAGGGTGCGTCCAATGGCTTCCCAAGCTTTTTCGGTAAATTGATTAGAATTAGTGGGTTGCATTAGGAAAGTCCTCTTAAAATCAACTATGGAATAGATTGTTTTATTTTTTAGCTGGTTAACTAACTAAAATCCATCATAGAAGGAATTGAGGTCTTTAGATAGGCGGTTCTACGTGGCTCTGAGGTGCGTGTTACCGTACCCCAGAAGCCATCATAGTTAGCCAAGGAAATTTAACGCTGGGGGAATAATGAGGAATGATGGCTGGTAATCACCCATTTAGAGCCATTCCAACCATAGGTGTAAGTATAACGAGCCTTAGCCTGAGTACCATCGCCAAAAGTGAATGTGTATAAACCGGCATCCACGGCGGAATTACAATCAATGAAGATGCTTCGCATATCAATTATACCTGAAGGCTTTTTCTTCAGGAATTCGGTAAAATAGGCTTTTTTCTGCTCAGCAGTCATTAAAACTTCATTGCTCAAGGTTGGCAATAGCACTGAACTTGTCCCATAGTTAGCAACTACGGCATCGGGATTACCAGTTTGCAGGGATTGATTCCACCGATCGAATAAACTGGCGATTTCTCTGGTATTGGTGGGGCGACAGGTGTGGGTGGCGCTGTTAGTACCTTCTTTACCAGCAACTTCTGGTTTGGCGGCAGTAGCTACTTTTTCAGGCATCGCCGAAGAATGATGGGTCGCAATCAACCATTGTTTACCATTCCAGCGATAGTTATAGGTGTATCGCGCTTGTACTTTACTGCCGTCCCCAAAAGTAAAGGTATAGACCCCAGAATTACTGGCAGTGTTACAGTCAATGGTGATCTTTTGCGAGTCGATTTTACCAACGGGCTTCTTTTCGAGAAAATGCACGAAATATTCTTTTTTCTCGGCGCTGGTAATTCTTGGTTTGTTGGCTAAAGTGGCTAAAAGAATGGAATCGGCATCATAATTTGCCACAACTTTATTGGGATCGCCAGTTTGTAGCGATTGATTCCAGCGGTCAAATAAACTGGCAATTTCCGTGGCATTAGTAGTGCGGCACTGTTGGGCTTGGGCTAAAACAGGGGCAGGCATCACCACAGGCATAGTCATGGTGAAGGCTAGGATAGCGGTCATCGTCGAAGCTTGATAAAATTGCGTCATTAGTTTAGTTTAAAAAGTTTTATTTGTATTCAGAGAGAATGGCTTTGAGATCCTTTGATACATCTATGAGTGAATTGCTCACAATCATAGCTATGCATAAATTTTAGATTATAATGAGCATTTGTTTTCTCAATTTATTTACCACAAATCATAGATAATAATCTATGATTATTATAGCTATTTGCCGTGATGCCTATGATTTAGGGCGGTAGCTTTTCCATTGCCTCGTATAATTGCTGTGGGCTATTTGCTTTGCTAGATTGCTAGAGCCATTGCACCGGCAAATTTAGCCCCGTCCTACCCCATTACCTTTGATTGATTATGTTTACCTACGCCTTACCCAAAGGTTCATTGCTCAAAGATGCCATTACGTTACTCAAAAATGTCGGTTTAGATTTTAGTGCTTTCCTCGATAGCAGTAATCGTCAGTTGCAAATGATCGATCCCACTGGCAAAGCGAAGGCAATGTTAGTGCGGGCCCAAGATGTGCCTGTCTATGTAGAATATGGCCAAGCCCAAATGGGAATTGTCGGTGAAGATGTATTGCAAGAAAAAAAACCTAAGGTAGCGCGGTTATTAGATTTAGGCTTTGGTGGTTGTCGGATGTCGATTGCGGTGGCCAAAGAAAGTGGTTATCAATCACCCTTAGATTTGTCGCCCCACTGTCGGATTGCTTCAAAATATGTTAATTCGGCTCGCACCTATTTTGACAGCATTGATTTACCAGTGGAAATTATTCCCTTAAATGGTTCCGTCGAGTTAGGCCCAATTACAGGGATGTCAGAAGCGATTGTTGATTTAGTTTCTACGGGACGGACGCTGCAAGAAAACGGTTTAATTGAAATCGAAGTCTTGTACTACAGTACGGCGCGATTGATTGCCCATCCTTTGAGTTATCGCACAGAATTTAATCAATTTGTGACTCTATTAGATAAACTTCGGTCTAATTTACCTATATAATTATAATCACCATGTAGTCTTGAAGGGAATTTATATTTATGTCCCAAGGTAAAGAAACCACGGTTTTAGCCTTAACGATTCTGATAACTGCTGCCCTTGCCGGTGGTGGTTATTGGTTTTTTGTGAATCAACCCAAAATCAGTTCCATCGCAGAATCAGGGAAAGAAGCTAATGGGCAGACTTCTTCTCATCTCATTCTCAAAGATCTCGAAGTAAATCAACCGAATCCAGCGGTTATTAAAATTGATGGTAGCACTACTATGGTGGCGACGGTGCAGCAATTACGAACGGCGTTTACCCAACAAAATCCTAATTTACCCGTAACCTATGGTGTGCCGGACAATTCGCCCACGGGTTCTTCGGGAGGATTAAAAAATCTGATTAATGATCAAGTGGTTTTAGCCGCTAGTTCCCGTTCCTTAAAAGCCGAAGAAGCGCAATATAATATCCAGATGCTTCCTATTGCCAAAGATTCTATAGCAGTGGTGGTGGGGGTTAATAATCCTTTTAAAGGAAGCTTAAGCATGAATCAGTTACGTGATATTTATACAGGAAAGATTACGAACTGGTCTGAGGTGGGCGGAATTAATGCTCCAATTCGCGTGATTAACCGTAATGCTAGCAGTGGAACGCGAGATTTTTTTAAAGAAGTTGTTTTGACTGGCATCGATTTTGCCCCTGATAGTGTCAACTTTATCACTTGGCCCAGAGACGAAACTACGGCAATTCTGCGTGATCTGGGCGATAATGCCATTAGTTATGCCACTGTTGCCCAAGTTGCCAATCAGGAAATTGTGCGGATTGTGCCGATTGATGGTGTTGCGCCCACAGATCAAAATGCGGTCAAAGCTGGTAAGTATTCAATTAGCCGGAATTTATTTTTGGCAGTCAAGA
>JBAXSK010000002.1:0-74184 GCA_037130765.1 Pseudanabaena sp. ELA607 | reverse complement strand
CTTCCTACAGCAGCGTTTATCTGCGCATGGAACGCACTTCCCCTGTGCCCCAAGCGGGAATTGATTATTTCATGTGGGGGGATTTTAATACCCAAGAATTTAACTCTGTGGCGCAACAGTTTACCGCTATGAGTCGGCAATTCAACGGCTTTAAAACCAATTATAACTGGGGTAATCTGCAATTAACCGGTTTATACAGCAGCACCACTAGGGGTTTCCAAAGGGATAATTTAGTACCGGATGGAACCAGTGGCTATTACTTCCTGACGAAGCGCGGTTTAATGCCTGGTAGCGAAAGTTTGACCATAGAAACCGCTGAGGTAAATCGCCCTGGCGAAGTGGTGCAATCTACTAAGCTTGAACGGGGCAAGGATTATGACATAGATTACACACGGGGTACAGTTCTATTTCGGCAGCCCCTATTCCAAACAGAAGTTAGTTCCACGGGACAAAATCTCTATCGTCGCATTGTGGTCACCTATGAATACGACAGTCCCGATGGTGCGCAAAATAACGTCTATGGCGGTCAAGCGCGGTATCACTTTAACCGAGGCTTAAATCAGGATGCATGGCTAGGCTTCAATTATTTCCAAGAAAGTCAGGGAATCCGGAACTTTAAACTGTACGGGCTGAGTAGCCTAGTATCTATGGGCACAGGTTCCGATTTTATTGCTGAATATGCCCGTTCCGAAAATGCTTCCGATGTGATGGGAACGGTGACTGGTACTGCTTTTCGTACCGAATTAAAAGGAGCTATCGCCAGTGGCATCATGGGACGGTTATTCCTGCGCAGTGCTGACACTGGTTTTGCCAACAATGCCACCATTAGTTTTATTCCTGGGCAAACTAGATTTGGTGGCGAAGTGCAGGCGAAACTATCTTCTACTACCAGCATCAAAGCCGCTTACGAACGGGAACGCAACCAAGGCACGCCACCCCAAGCGATTAATTTTTATGGGCAAACCACTAGCACCACTAGTACATCTGTAGATAATTTATTGCAAACCTGGACGATGGGCATAGTGCAGCAATTGGGATCGAGTAATTTAGAACTAGATTGGTTGATTCGCAGTCGCGAAGATTATGCCGCCACTAGTACTAGTTCTCTGGCTGCTAATTCTAATCAATTGCGTTCCCGTTTCACCACACCATTACAGGACAATCTGCAATTAGTTCTGCAAAATGAGATGAGCTTGTCGGGCAGTGCCGATAGTTCTTTCCCTGACAGGACTTTGATGGCTTTGGATTGGCGCATCTTCCAAGGGTTAAACTTCCGCGTCGGTCAGCAATGGTTCCATAGTGGTGATTTAAAAGGTAATTCCATTACTAGTGCTGAATTACTTGGGGAATATAAACTCGCTGCCGACACCACCTTAACTGGCAGATATTCTGTTTTAGGTGGTTCTAATACCAGTACAACCCAAGGGGCTGTGGGTTTAAATCATCGCTGGGCCGTAGCTCCTGGGTGGCGACTGAATTTAGGTTATGAGCGCGTCTTCGGCAACTTCACCACCAATACAGGCACAGGGGTCACCACTTTACAGCCTTTTAGCACGGGACAATCGACGGGAACCCAAGCCCTGCAAGCTGGGGACAACTATAACTTAGGCGTAGAATACACCGATAATCCCGATCTCAAAGCCAGTGCCCGCTATGAATATCGCACTTCCAGTGGTGGCGCAAATACGGTTTTATCCGCTTCGGTTTTGGGTAAGATTAACTCTCAAGTTACCGGTTTATTACGTTATCAACAGGCCGGAACTGCCAACCAAGCGACTCCAGGCTTAGGTCCCACCACCACCTTAAAACTCGGTTTAGCTTTTAGAGATCCCAATAGCGATATGTTTAATGGACTATTACGCTATGAATTTCGAGTTAATCCTAGTACGATTCCTGATACCTTGTTAATTGGTTCCGGCACGGGCAGTCAAGATCATTTATTTGCTATGGAAGGAATTTACGCCCCTAATTGGCAATGGGAATTTTATGGCAAATTGGCATTACGGAACAGCACGACCTATATCGCCAATGACTTTACGGCTAGTTCGAGTATTTATTTAGGGCAACTGCGGGCGATCTATCGCATGAGCTACAACATGGATTTGGTGGTAGAAACTAGGGGCATTGGTCAGCCCAGCGCCGGTTATATGGAAACTGGTTTTGTGGGCGAACTTGGCTATTACCTCACTCCTAATTTACGCTTAGCGGCTGGTTATAGTAGCGGCTCAGTCAACAGTGATCGAGATTTTAGCGGCTCACGTTCCGGTGCAGGCCCTTACGCCATGATCACATTTAAGCTCAATGAACTATGGGACGGTTTTGGTTTGCAGAAGTTGACTACACCCCAACCCCAAGACTCGACGATCAAACCTAATGTAGCCACAGAAACTAATCCAGCTATGGCGCAAATGGCCCAACGCCTTAGCCCGCAAATGACTCCTTTACAGTTGGCGATGGCAAATACTGGACAACCAGATTTCTTGGAATGGATTCAGCGTTTACCCGATGCGAATACACCGCAACCCACCACCGTAGCCGCTAATACCACAAATCAACTGCCTCAGGCATTGTTGCCTAATGTCACCGTGGTTTCGATGGCGGGGGCAGTGGCGATGTATTCTACGGTGGGGCAATAAAGGAGGCGCAACCCTATGTTTAAATTTATGCTTCCTATACGGACTCAACCCCAGATGAAGACAAGGACGGCGCGTTATCGGTGCGGGCTGTTTGCTTTGGTTTGGTTGGGGCAAAGTTTAGTTGGTGGTGTAGTTTGGGCCCAAACTAGTGCAACCAATCCACCGCTAATGCAGGGACAGGCTACACCGCAAATCACACCAAAAATTACACCAAAGATCCAGCGGCAGATTACCGATGCCCCGCTGCAAAATTACCAAAGCCCCACCGATCCCCGCAGCGAAAATTTTACGCCGAGCCTAGAAAGCCTTGGCAAACTACCGGCATTACAGATTACCGTCACGACTAATCTCGATGCCGAGCCGACCCCTGACGATCAGATTACTTTGCGCGAAGCTGTGATGCTGACCTCTGGGGCATTACCCCTCAATGGACTCAGTAAAGCAGAACAAAAGCTAGTTCAAGTTTTACCAGTTAATAGCCCATCACAAATTAACTTCGCTTTACCGTCAGGGCAAACCACGATTAAACTGCGCAAACCCTTACCCCATATTGTGCGCCCCAATTTGGTGATCGATGGTACGACGCAGCAGGGCTATGACAAAGGGCGTTCTTTTGCCAGTGAGTTGCATATTCCCCGCCCCCTTGTGGAAATTATGCCCGCCAATGATGTGGAGATTTTTCGGGGTTTTGTCTTAGTGGCAGACAATATTACGCTGCGGGGTTTGAGCATTCACGGTTTTAATGCGATTCATAATGTGACGGCTCCTGTGCCTCCGGCGGATGTATTTATTGCCCATCGTTTACCGCCCCCGGATACGAGTTATCAGCAAACCCCCGCCCAAGATGCCCCCTATCGCAAAGAAGACATTCCCCCCAAAAATATCCTACTGGAATATAACTGGTTAGGCGTGGGCCCCGATGGCGCTATGCCCAGTCAGCCCTCAGCTTTTGGCGTGGCGCTGTTCAATACTACCGATGCCATGATTCGGCGCAACCGCATGGCTTATCACGAAAGCAGCGCTATTATCACCAGTGTACGCTCCGAGCGTTCCCAGATTCTCAATAATGCGATTACGGGTAATGGTTTAGCGGGGATGCCCGATGCGATTCGTCTAGAGGGTTATATTACCGAGATGGTGATTAAAGGGAATTTAGTCTGTGGCAATGATGGGGCAGGGGTGTATATGTTCAAGCCCGAAGGTAGTGGCGGCGTGCGGATCGAAGAAAACCGCATTACTGCCAATGGACGAGGGTTACGGCGGGCAGCGGTGTATTTGATGGGGCATAACCATCAGGTGGTAAATAATCGCATTACCCACCAAGGCGGTTCTGGGGTGGCGGTGGCGGCTTATCCCAAAAGTGATCGCAATATCATCCGCCATAACTTTTTTGCCACCCTTGAGGGTTTGAGCATTGATTTACTGACCCAGCGTAATGTTACGGAGTCAGATTTTCGTTCCGGCGAAGGGGTAAACCCTTGGCGTAATTCCCATTTTCGGCGGGTGGAAACCGGCAACGGTGCGATTAATGCCCCGGAATTTTTCGCAAACCAGTTTTTCTTAATTGATGGCAAGGTAGGTATTGACGGTAAAGCCGATCCCGATACCGAAATTGATATCTATCGCGTTAATGAGGCTTATGCTTTACATGGGCCCTTAAGTGAGCATTTAGCTACGATAAAAACTGATGCTCAAGGCAAATTTCAGGCTGATTTTAGCAATCTTAAAGCTGGAGATTTAATTACGGCGATCGCCACCGATCCGCAGTATGGTACTTCCGAGCCAGCCACTAATGCCCGCATTAGCAACCTGAATGATCCCTTACCGCTGATTGAACCCAAGCCCCCGGATTGGCGTAATATTCCGGTATGTTTGACCCCACCCACACCGCCGGAGCCAATTACACCTAATTTACCGCCACCTCAAACCCCTACGCCACCCATTGCCAATGAGCCACCGATACCGCCCCAGCCAATTCGGATCAAAATTCAGCGTAATATCCACTTTGCCTTAGACAAAGATTATATTAGTCCCCGCAGTGCCGAGATTTTAGATCGGGTGGCAGCGGCGCTAAAGCAATATCCTTCGCTAATTATCGATCTCGAAGGACACACCGATCCCCGTGCCAGTGATGCCTACAACATTGATTTGGGCTTACGTCGGGCCCGATCCGCCCGTAATTATTTACTCAGTGTGGGGATTGCCCCAGAGCGCATGACGATTCGCACATTTGGCGAAAGAAATCGGCGCACCACTGGCGATAGTATCGTTGATTATGCGCGGGATCGACGGGTGGAAATTCAGTTCCAAGATACACGCGGTCTAAAAATTGAAATCGAAGACCTCGAAACTGACTTGCAGTTAGAGCGTTAGCAATTGGTCATTTAGACGCAGACCATTCATGATGGCTGCCCCAAACAATTATTTCAATACACGAGAGCCAAAGTTAGGAAGTTGAGCATCTATGAAAGCCAGTGTTAGAGCTATGCTGCGGTCCGCATTGCACTTCGGTCAAAAGCTCAGGCAATCTTTTGCACAGATCGGAAAATCATTGCATCAGATCTTACCTAATCGTCGGTGGCGTTTGGGTGCTGGTTTGTTTGTCTTGGCTTTTGTAGCTGCTTTGGGGTTTTCGCTCACTAATCAGCCGCACCCTGCCTATGCCGCTGCTGCGGTAGCTAAATCATTTACGCCGAACGTAGTCAATCCGGGGGAAAAATCTCGCGCCACAATTACGATTACTAATAACAATAATTTTGCTTTAACTAATGCGGGCATTACCGATGGTATGCCTAGCACCATCAAAATCTATAACCCTGCTAATGCCACTACCGACTGTGGGGCTGGGATAATCAATGCTACACCGGGTGCTAGTACTGTAACCATGAGTGGCGGTACTATACCTCCTACCGTGGGCGCAACTACAGGACTTTGTACGATCAGTTTTGATGTCTATTCCAGTGCTTCTGGCACAACCCAAAGCAGTGATATTTTGGCTGGCAGTTTAACCAATAACCAAAATGATACCAATGGACCTTTTAGCGTTACCTTAAGCATTCGTCCGATTACCTATAGCGCGGTGACGGGGGCTAAAGCTTTCTCGCCAGCTTCATTTGCGGCAACCCAATCTAGTACAGTGACGATTACTCTGAATAATCCCAACAACGTTGCTCTAGATGGGGCAACCATGTCAGATAACTTGCCTAGTGGGTTGACGGTAACAGGCACACCTAGCACTACTTGTAATAACGGTATTATTGTGCCGAACCCCGGGGCGACGACAGTTACAAACACCAGCGGCTCAGTTACTTTAAACAACGGTAAAATCCCTGCTAGTGGTAGTTGTACGATTACTTTTAGCGTCACGGGGACAATTCCAGCCACATACACAAATACCATTGCCAACAATGCCCTAACTACATTTCAAGGTGCGGGCTTCGCAGCGGGCTTTAGCAATAATGTAACTATTACCCAACCTGTATCTTTAGCCAAATCATTTTCAGTTAGCCCAATCAAACAGGGGGATATTACTCGGGCTACGGTCACTATTACCAACAACAGTACGCAGCAACTGACTACTTTGATTGTCCCTGATAATCTGAATAACCCAGTTTCAGGACTGTTATATCGCAATGACAACCCTCCCTTAACAGACCCATCAACCACCTGTACGGGCGGATCAGTAGCCGTTACTGGTGCTTCAGGGACAGCCGCAACGATCACTCTCCAGAATGCCACTCTCAATGCCGGTGCTTCTTGTACCTTCAGTTTTGATGTGACATCAAATACCTTAGGCAGTCGCACCAATACGGTGGTAGCAGCTAATGTCACTAATGATCAAAACCTTAAGCCAGTCAATAACGTTACGGCAAACGTTACGGTTAATCCGTTACTGTCGATTGCGAAAAGTTATTCGGCTTCACCTATATCCATTGGTGATCCGTCTAACTTGGTGATTGCCATTACTAACCCCGCTAATAGTAATGTCGATCCCGTCAGTGGCATTACTTTTTCTGATGCTTTTAATACCAGTGGTAGGGTTATCTTAGCGACTACAGGTTTAGGGGCAGGTACTTCAACCTGTGGCGGTACGATTAATGGCACAAGCTCTAACGCTTTTACGTTTAGCGGTGGTTCCATTGCCAAAGGTGCAACTTGTACTTTGACTATTCCCATTACAGGTAGTACTGCTGGTACAACCACAAATACTATTGCTCAGGGAGATGTTACCTCAACGCAACTCGTGACTAACTCTGTTTCTAACACGCCGAGCATAACAATCAACTCACCGTTTACAGCCCAGAAAGTATATAGTCCAACAAATCCACGACAGGGCGATCCAACTTTACTAACCATTACCCTTAGAAACCGTAGTACTTTAGCCGCAAATAACGTTAGCTTAACTGACCCCTTAGATCCACGATTGCGGATTGTTTCACCCACTACGCCGGGTTTATTCACTCCTGCCGCAATTACCGCCCCTAGTAATACCTGTGGTGGCACATTAACGGCTCCTTTAAACACTGCTGGTGCAACAGTGACTCTGACTGGGGGCACGATTGCCGCAGGTTCAGCCAGTACACCTAGTTTTTGTACCATTACCTTTTATGTGCAGACGGATGTGCTACCAGCGGATGCATCCCCGGCTCCTAATCCGGCAACGACATATCGCAATACCCTACCCTTGGCTACCACAACCGCCGACTATGGCAGTGGTCCGAGTCCGGCAGTGGTGGAATCGCCTGGCTCTAATGTTACTGACCTGACACCCATAGGCGCACTGGATATTAGTAACAAGCAGGTCGCAACTGTCACATCATTTACGGCTACAACTACCACACTAGGAACATTTGGCGGCAACGTAACAACCCAGATCAACACACCCATCGCGGTCAGAATTACCCTGCGTAACCGTTCCGGTAACTTAGATCTAACTGGACTAAACTTAATCGACAGTTTCCCTGTAGCTGGTAATAGCGCGAGTTTTACCCTATATCGCCCGGGCACAACTGCTTTCGAGCCTAGCACTACTTGTAACTATTCAAGTGTCCCTCTATTTACTGGTTCTAATGGTGGAACCAGTTTAACCATGACCTCAGGGGGGATATCCCGCTCTGCGTCAATAGGAGCGACTAATACTTGTACCATCACCTTCTATGTAATTGCCACCAAAGAAGGCGGTACTACGGGCACTGCCTATAACAACACATTAGCTATTGGGAGTGTCAAAGCCACTAATACTAGTGTGGTCACAGGTCAAGCTAATAATATTTACAGTACCGATACGGCTCCTGATACAGCTTCAGCTACAACCAACTCCCCCCTAACCATCGGTAAAGGTTTTAGCTCAGCTAGTACTTCTATCAATACCAATGCCACGGCGACGGTAACCCTGACGAATACTTACACCACTGCTGCCGTAGGTACTACTAGTTTAACTAATCTAGGCTTTACCGATAATTTACCAGCGAATCTCAGAGCAGTACCCGGCACTACAGGCGGTACTTGCGTCACCGTTAGAGGCGGCACAGCAATAATTACAAAAGATGTAGCATTGAATCAAGATCGGGTTACTTTGACTGGAGCAACTTTACCCCAAGGACAAAGCTGTACGGTAACTTTTAGCGTCACCTCTAGCGTTGTGGCCAACTACACTGGTGCTACCGCGAATACAATTGACCGCAGCACCCAAGTTACTAACGATCAACTTTTGCCAGCCCAAGCCAGTGCCACTGCCAGTATTAATTTTGTCGCGGGGCTTAATGTCACCAAAACCTTCGATAACTTAACGAGCAAAACCATTGTCGCGGGGCAAACTTCGGTACTGCGCATTGCGATTAATAACACCAGTGGGCAAAATCTGAGTACGGTCAGCTTAGATGACAACTTGCCTGCTAATGTGCTGATTGCGCCAACTCCCGCAGCTTCATCGATTAACTGCGGCTCACCGACTTTCACCGCTGATCCGTCAACGAATCTATTCCAGATTACTAATGCTTCTATTAATAATGGCGCGACTTGTACCCTAGCTGTCACAGTGACTAGCAGTGTGCCTAATGCGGGTTATGTGAATACCATTCCTGTCAGTGCCATTAATACCGGAGTGGGGGTCACTAATACCAGCCCAGCATCAGCAACTTTAATTGTCACCACGCCTTTAGGTATCACGAAGTCTTTTAATTCTTCAATCATTGGTGTTAATGGTATCTCTACCGTCACCTTGACCATTGCTAACCAGTTTCCTAGTGCGGTGACTTTTACCAGTAGCCCTGTGGGTTTGACCGACACTTGGGCAGCGGCTAATCTGCAAATTGCCAATCCACCCAATGCTTCAACTACTTGCGCCGGAGGCACGGTAAATGCTGTGGCAGGTCAGAAGACTGTGACCTTAAGTGGTGGAGAGATTCCAGCGGGTTCGGTCACTACTCCTAGTGTTTGCTTAGTGCAGTTTGACGTGACTGCTACCGCTACGACTCCTAGCCCAATCAGCAATACGATTCCGGTGAATAATCTTAGTACGGTGCAGGGTTTTACCAACAGTACTGCTGCCACTGCTAACCTGACGATTACTACCTACAGCCTGATCGTCGGTAAATCTTTTACCCCATCGACCATTGATGGCGGTACTCCCACAGTTTTAAAAGTTGATATTGAGAACCCTAACCCTAGTACGGGTATTCCTTTAACCAATTTGCGATTTATAGACAATATGCCCACCGGGATGATTGTTTACTCAGTGCCGAATCCGATTGTGTCGGCGAATTGTCCAGGGGGTGTGGTCAGTGCCACGCCGGGAGCAGGAAGCTTTAGTTTTAGTGGCGGTTCCTTAGCGGCTAATCAAACCTGTACCGTTACCCTCAATGTCACGTCGGTACAACAAGGCACTTTAACTAACTTCATTCAACCTTCTAATTTCGCAACTAATCAAGGGATTCTCAGTAAGGAAGGGATTGGCTATCCGGCAACAGTAGCCGCGAACTTCTCGGTGTTGCCATCGGCAGAGTTTTCTAAGGAATTTGATCTGCCGAGTATTTCCGCTGGTGGTGTAGCGACCCTAAAAATCAGTGTGGCTAATACTGCAACGGCAATTAATCTAACTGGGATGAACTTTCAAGATAACCTACCCTCTGGCTTGATTATTGCAGCGACTCCCAATATCCGCAACAATGGCTGTAGCGGCACGATTACGGCTAATGCTGGGGCTAGTTTGATTCAAGTAAGTGGTGGTTCTTTGGCGGCTAGTTCGACTTGTTCGATCCAAGTGGATGTAACGGCGGCTAATCCGGGACTATATAACAACACTATTCCTGCTGGGGCGTTGCAAACTGCTCAGGCTATCAGCAACAAACAACCTGCCACTACATTGTTACCGGTTCAGCCCCAGCCAACGATTGTCAAGAGTTTTAATCCTAGTAATGTGCCTCTAGGTGGTACATCACAAATGACGATTACCATTACTAACCCTCATACATCGGGTTTGGTCAATATGAATCTAGATGATAACTTGCCGACTAATTTGGTGATTGCGGCAACACCAGGGGTAACTAATACCTGCGGTGGTGCTGTGGCAGCAGCGAGTAACACTGGTTTAGTGCGCTTAACTAATGGCACTATTGCTGCTAATAGCAGTTGTACGATTCAGGTCAATGTCACTTCGGGCACAGGCGGCAACTATACCAATACAATTCCGGCGCGGGCTTTGACTTCATCGGTGGTTAATGGGGTGAATCCAGCAGTGCCTGGTCCCACTAATGAAAATCCTGCTAGTGCCACTTTAGTTTTAGGCAATAACCCACCAAATTTACTCCTGATCAAGCGGGTGACTGCCTTAAATAGCACCAACTACACCACATTCGTTGATGATGGTGTTGCCAATAATGAAGACAATGATCCCAAGTGGCCCAGCAATTATCTATTAGGACAAATCGCCTTAAGCGGTAAGCCAGGAGATCAAATCGAATATACGATCTACTTCCTCAATAATGGTGGTAGTGCGGCGCAGTCGGTGCGGATCTGTGATGCGATTCAGTCATGGCAAGACTTTGTGACCAATACCTATACCGGTATATTCCCTCAAGATAACCCCGGTTCCCTTGGGGATGCAGGCATTGCCCTAAAGATTGGCACTGGCTCAGAGTTCCATATGTCGAATATCAGCGACGCACCGGATCGGGGCGAATATGTACCTTCTCCTACCGTACCGGCTAACTGCAATATTTCTAGCAATCCCAATGGTACGGTGGTGGTGGATGTAACCCGTAATAGTGGTTCGCCGACATTCCCTTCGTTGCCTAATGCGACTGCTGCGGGAACCCCTGCCGATTCCTACGGTTATGTGCGGTTCCGGACTAAGGCAAAGTAATTACATACTCACGTTGCGCAGAAGGTTATAAGACCCTCACCCCTAGCCCCTCTCCCAAAAAGGGAGAGGGGAAAAAGGAAAAAGCTAAAAATGGCTCTTGCTCCCCTTCTCCCGCTCTGGGAGAAGGGGCTGGGGGATGAGGGCAGATTTTCTATCTGCGTAAGGTGAGTTACATATCAGCCGCAAAAGCTATAAACTCTCCCAAACCCTTTGCAATACCATTCGATGATCATAGGTGTGGTTTTTCAAGTTCTGCCGATGTTCTGGGGACACCGTAGCTGGTTGAGCTAGTAAATCTAGCCATGCCTTAGTTAGGGCAACGCTGTTGGGTAATTGGTCTAACTCACAGCCAGCTAATGATAAATCCTGTATGAGATAACTCACCTTTGGGTCATAGCTGAGGGCATAACAGCGCCTCCCTTCGGCTACTGCCATGATTACCCCATGTAAGCGCATGGCTACGGTTAAATCCATCCATGCTAGATAGCCTTTCATCTGACGGGGATTATCAGTGGTCAGCAGGTAGCTGTGGGGTATAGCACGGTGTAAAGCCTCGGCTATAGGGATGTCTTGCAAAGGCTGAAATGGTAATAAAAATATCGTGCCTTGGGTGCTAGCCTGCAAACTAATTAAGGCTTGTTGAATGACATTTAAACGTGCTGGAGTCAGGTGGCGGCTAGGACGCAATACCACACCAATATAAGGCTCTGGAGGGGTTTGTCCATCGCATAACCACTCTAACGGCGGTGGTAGAATACTATCTAGGGCGAATACCGGATCTGGTGCTGAGAAGTGGGGAATTTGCCATTGCTCTAGTAGCTCCCTCGAAGCCATGTCTCTGACGGTGATACCATCACAGCCCCGCAGAGATTGCCGTGCAATCCAGCGACTCATGGGCTGCTGCAACGGGCCAATACCTTGGGCCCATGCCACAGTTTTGAGTCCCATCCCTTGAGCTAGACCCATTAAACCACCGTAATAAATGGGGTTACGCCAACTGGTCACATCTTGCATCAAGCTGCCCCCACCCCAGATAAATACCGCCGCTGACTGCATTGCCTTTAAAACTTCTAGGACATTAAATCTTTGCACCACTGCGTTGCAGTCGGGATTCAGGGAGGGATGCTGTTGATAGGTTTGCTCAGGATTAGCGCTGAGTACCACGGGTTCTAAGCCATCAGGCAACATTTGCAATAACGTCGCTAATAAGGCTTCATCACCAGTATTACCCATGCCGTAATAGCCGCATAGGATCGCTTGTTTGGGGGAAGTTATGGCAGCGGTCGTATTTGGGTGTGATGACATGATGGAAACTTCCTCAACTAATCAAAAACTAATCAAAACTCGTAGTGCAGAAATACTAATACTTAACCGGCACAATTCCCATAAAAGCCACTCCTTCCGGTGAGACCGCAAACCGACAGGGCAGAATATGCACCCCTTGCTCTTGGGCTTGGGCAAATAGTTTGCCGTATTCTGGATCAGCTTCTGTGCCAGGGGCAAAACTATCACAATCACCGCGATTGATAAAGAATAAAATACTAGCGCGATCCTCAATCCCCCCAGATGATGGGTTATCTTGCACTAAAGCCATTAATTCCCTTAAATGCTTTTGCCCCCGCGTCGTCACCGTATCGGGAAATAAAGCTAAGCTTCCCTTTGACCAAGTAGTATTTTTCACTTCCAAATAATTTCGCGCCGTAATTCGATCCGCCTCACCATAGGTTAAAAGGAAATCAATACGGCTCTTTTCTTTGCCATAACTAACTTCCGGTTTAAAGGCGTGATAGTCCCCTAAACTCGGCAACAGCCGCTGCTTTAACATCTCGCCCACAATCCGATTCGGTAAACTAGTATTTACCCCCACCCATGTTTGCTCAACTTCAATGATTTCCCAAGTGTAAGCTAGTTTGCGTTTCGGATCATCATGGTAAGTCACGCCAACCCGCGCCCCGATATGACACACCCCAGTCATGGGCCCTGTATTGGGACAATGGGCCGTAATGAGCGAGCCATCGTCTAGTTCAATATCTGCCAAAAAGCGTTTATACCGTTTTAGCAATGTGCCTAAGCGTAAATCAGGATAGCGATAAATTAGGTCAGTCATCGGCGCAGGGGGAATTCCTTTTGAAGTATTACAGTAAAGAAGAGATTTTAAAGCAGGCAGTTTAGAAGCAATTTTTGAGAATCAATTAGAATCAATTTGATGACCTAGCCACAAATGGGAAAGCACTAATTAGCTGTGATGCGCTATGCCCCATTTGAGTCCAATAGGATACCAATCAATGTGATGATTTCTATGGTTTGGTTGTCTCTAATAATTCCACAGTCAAACTATCCCCTTCCTTTAATCCTAATTCTCTGGCTCGGCCCGCCCGTAGTTCAATCACCTGATCTACCGCAATACCTTGATTGCTCGGATATAAAGCACAGGGTTCCGCCACACAAGGAATTGCCGTCGCAATGGCCACAATTTTACCCTGAGATAAAAAAATCATATCCAGATCAACGGGCACATTTTTCATCCAAAATGCCACCACCTGGGCCGGACTAAATGAGAACAACATCCCCCGATTCGCCGCCAATGCAGGGCGATACATCAAACCCTTAGACTGCTGCTCTGGGGTGCGGGCCACTTCTAAATCAAGCACCAGATCTTTAACCGTATCATTACTCACGGTAACCCGCGCTCCCACCGGTAAAAATTGGGCTAGATCTAATCGCACCGGATTAGTCAACGTGGCAGATGTGGGCTTCGCATTGATAGTTGATGATGGGGTAACCGATGGCGTGATTTGCGGTTGCGCTTGCATTTGGTCTTGTTTTTTGTCCTCAGGCAAACAACCACCCAGAGGATAAGCTATAGCAGCAATCAACAACAATGCCAGCCAACGCCGAAAGAATATGTGACGATCTAGGGATAATCCCTTGGTCTGTGTTATGTGTGATTTGATGATGTTGCTTGGGATAGTCTTGGACTTGCTCATCTGGGATGTACTCAGGGGGTAATGGATCATGTTTGTACACTTGAATTAAGTAAATTTTGGCATTATGACTGCTCCACTCCACGTCGCCTTTATCTGGCATCAGCACCAACCGATCTATAAACAAAGTTCATGGACATCGGCAGTAGAAGGGCTGAGCCATAGTTCGAGTCCTAATGCATTTAATTCATTTAATACAACCCCAACTACTGCCCAAAGCTTTAAAGGGCAAGCTTTAGGCGTTGGTTCGGGCGTGAGTAAATACCGCTTGCCTTGGGTGCGTCTGCACGGTGTTAAAGATTATTTAGACTTGGTTTTGTTGCTGGCTAGTTATCCTAGTTTGCATCAAACTGTAAATTTAGTGCCGTCCCTCTTGCTGCAATTGCAAGATTATATTCGCGGTGTGGCATTTGATCCTTACTTAGAGTTAACTTTAACGCCGATTCATGCCCTCAGTGACGAACAAAAGCAATTCATTGTCAGCCGTTTTTTTGATGCCCATCATCCCACTATGGTGGAGCCTTATCCCCGCTATGCCCAACTGTGGCAACAACAAGAACTTTATGGCATCCCTTGGTGTCTGGCCAACTGGTCAGCCGCCGACTTTAGCGATCTGCTGGCATGGCATAACCTGACTTGGATTGACCCCCTATTTCGCGAACGAGATCCCGAAGTGGCGGCGTGGTTTACCCAAGGCATGGACTTTACCCTGAGCGATCGACAAAGGATTTATTCCAAACAGCGGGAGATTATGGCGCAAATTGTGCCCCAACATCTGGCAATGCAAAAAAGTGGGCAGCTAGAACTGATTACCTCGCCTTACACCCACCCGATTTTACCCTTATTGGCTGATAACTATGCCGGACGGGTGGCAGTGCCGCAAATGCTCTTACCTGGTCTGCGGTTTCAATGGGAACAGGATATTGATCTGCACCTGACCAAAGCTAAACAGGTTTATCAGCAATTTTTTGGCGGACAACCCCAAGGACTTTGGCCATCGGAGCAATCGGTCAGTCCGGCGATGTTAACCCATGTGGCCCAACAGGGTTTTCAATGGATGTGTTCTGACGAAGCGGTTTTGGGCTGGAGCTTAGGGCATTATTTCCGCCGCGATGGCCAAGGTCGTCTCCAAGAACCCCAGCGTCTCTATCAACCCTATGTGCTAGAGACTATGCACGGCAATGTGTCGATTGTCTTTCGCGATCACCATCTATCGGATCTGATTGGCTTTAGCTATGCCAATATGACCGCCGAAGCTGCCGCCAATGATTTATGTAGCCATCTGCTAGAAATTCACGCCGCCCAAACCGACTATTTAGCGAAAAATCCCCAAGACAAACCTTGGCTCGTCACCATTGCCCTCGATGGCGAAAACTGCTGGGAATTTTATCCCCAAGACGGCAATCCTTTCTTGCATCAGCTTTATCGCCGCCTTGAGCAATTAGCCCCCATTCAATGCGTCACCGTCAGCGAATTTTTAGCCACCTATCCCGCCACGGAAAGAATTCCGCCCCACCAACTACACAGCGGCTCATGGATTGATGCCAACTTCACCACCTGGATTGGGGATCCAATTAAAAACCGCGCTTGGGATCTGCTTGCCGAAGCCCGTCAAACCATCGCCCGCCACCCAGAAGCCACCCAAGAAAACAACCCCGAACTGTGGGAACACCTCCTCGCCGCCGAAGGCTCCGATTGGTTTTGGTGGTTTGGCGAAGGGCATAGCTCCAATCAAGATGCCATCTTTGACCAACTCTTTCGGGAACATCTCCAAGCTATCTACAGTAACTTAAATGAAGCCATACCCACCAGCTTGCTTTACCCCCTAGAACCCCATAATACTGAAGCAAAAGCTACGTCATTTGCCGTATCTCCCCCCTTACTAGCGATCAGTCCCCGGATTGATGGATATTTACAGAAAAAAAATCTCACCGACTGGGCCGGAGCTGGTAAAATAGATCCCAGAGGAACGCGGGGCACAATGCATCAAAATCTGTCCATTGGTCAGGTTTTGTATGGTTACAACGACCAGCAGTTTTATTTACGGGTGGAATGGAAACGCCATGATCTTAGTTTTCCTCAGGGGAGTACTCCTCACTGGGATCTCAAGTATCAGACCCAAATTCATTTACTATGGTTTTATCCCGGACAACAACACTATATTAGCCCGATTCATAGTTCACCTGGTTTTGCTAACATTGTGGGGATGCCTGATCTCGCCCCTCTCAACTATTTGTTCCACCATCACTGTGCGATTAATTTCGACGATGCTAACGTAGAAATCTATGAAGCAACTGCCTATCATCAGTGGTATAAAAAGCCCACAAAAAGCAAAATAGCCATAGCAGAGTGCCTCGAGTTGTCAATTCCTTGGTACGATTTGGTGGTGAGACCGCAGATGGCGGCACGGCTGATTCTTGTCTTAACTCAAGAAAATCATTTTGTGACAGCTATGCCCCATGAAAATACCATTCTCATCGAAGTGCTTTGATGTTACCCATGTTAAGAGAGTAAAGCTGTGGAAAAAAGCAATAAATCCAGTATCGAAGCGATTGTTGACCAAGCCTTGCAAGATGGATACCTCACACCAGCGATGGAAGCCGAAGTGGGGCGCATTTGTGATAGCGCTTTTGAGTTATCCGTCGAAGAGTATATGTCCCTCGATCGACTGATGGGGGCTTTGTTAACTGGTGACGTAATAGCTGTGCCGCGCAAACAGTTTATTAATGTCATGGAAGAATTAGTCCTTAACGAAGCAGTGTCGCGGGTGGCGGAAATTGAGAGCAATCAAAGTGGGAAGTTTCTCGATCTGGGGGACATTGCTGCCTATGCTCTCAACCGGCTCCCACCTTTGTATGCCACCACGGAACAGGGGTCAAATTATCAGCGTGAACGTGCTTTAGAAGATTTGCAATTATTGATCGCTCAACAGGTCAAGGAAGCCATTGAACGGTATTTAGATCGTCCGGAATTTTTCCCCGATCGGTCTAATATTGGTCAACCTGTTAATCAAGAAACCATGCTCAATCAGTTGAGTAGTGCTTTGCGGGCTTATGCACCTTTATATGAGGCGCAGGATAACCCAAATAAGTAAATTCGAGTGAGTAAATTAGTTGTTGACTCATCAAGCCCTTATGGGGGCTATGTCTTAGGGATACAGTATTTTTCGGTTTGATGGAACAGCGGTTTTCATTGATTTTTGTATGTAATTCTTAACAAAAATCAAAATAAAGTTACAAAATTGTTAGAAAATATAGCCAGTGCTGATTTACGCGGCTCCTTGGCAGTAATTTAAGCTGAATTAGTCCTTTGGCGAAACTAAGGTTTACTTGGCTGTCAATAGTGCTAAGTAAATGCGCACCACAAATGTACTCAGTAAAATTTACTTAGTATAAAGATAAAGACGGTCAAACACAGTTAGGACATAGCCATGACAGACACAGCAGCCAAAATTTTTGAGTCCCTCAAGCCTTTAGCGGATCAATTTAGTAAATTAGGAATTCCCGAACCTGTGACCCATTGGGGCCATCCTTTTTTTATGGGGATTGTGATTGTATTTATGGGTAGTTATGTGGCTTGGGCGGGGTGGCGCAGTCGCACGACTACGGATGTTGAAGTGGCCACCAAGAGCAAAGCTGAACATCGTAAGGTTGCGCCTTTGATGACGGTATTTTTAGCGATGGGTTATTCCGGCGGTCTGCTTTCTTTGGTGATGCAGAATAAGCCGATTTTAGAGAGTCCCCACTTTATCACGGGTTCGGTGGTGCTAATTTTGCTGTTTGTCAATGCCACAATTTCCCTGACTGGTTTTGCTGGCAATAAAGCAGGTTTACGGACAGCCCATGCTTATTTGGGTTCTCTGACTATGATTGTATTGTTTGCCCATGCCGCTTTAGGTTTGAAATTGGGTTTAGCCCTCTAATTGGGAACCTTTAGGTTATTAGGGGATAGTGGTTAGTGGAAAGTAAGAAAAATTCCATCTAACCACTTCCCACAATTCCCTATAAATTTTTAGCCAGAAAATCAGGATTTAAAATTGGCACGACTTGCCCGTTAGCAGTGGCCAGACAACCCACAAATTGAGACGGCAAACTAATATCACCGTTAACTTGATGCATAATAGCTTGCTGTAAACCCCAGCAGGCGGCGGCAATTAAAGCACATTGCTGTTCACCAACATTGACAATAATCACACTTTGGCTGACACCGACAGGGCGATATTGCAGATAGGTATCACGGCAGCGACAGTTAATGTGCAAGTCGCGATCTAGGCGGATCACTGGTAATAATTGATCCTGCCATAGATATACTTCTTGGCTTGTGTTAAGCTGCCCCCCAGACTGCAAGCATTGATGATCAAAAGCGATCACTTTTTCGACTAAATTGTCAGGCACAGCAATTAACATTCCCGACTGTTCCAAAATAATTGCCTTAACCAATGGAGGCACGCTGGGAATGGTTAAAGTAATGCGCGTTCCTTGATTGGCAGCAGTTTGCAAACCCATTGTGCCACCTAGTTCCTGAATGGTAGTGCGCACGATGTCTAAGCCTACACCCACGCCTTTAATGCCATTAAATCCTAAATCGAGGATATTATCGAGCAGTTCGGATTGAGTAAGATCGTCTTGGTGAATTAGAGCCTGATCTAATAGTGATTCCGTAGTCATCGGTTGATTCGGTTCATGGGTTTGATGATGGGTCAGTCCAGATTGAATTTTCTCTAAATCCAGTCCAGCGCCATCGTCATGAATACTAATGATTGTGTTTTGCAGATTAGCTTCGGCTTGAATTGTAATAATTCCAGTTGGATGTTTGCCTAAACGCCGCCGCAATGGGGCTGATTCAATGCCATGTTCATAAGCATTACGCAACAAATGTTGGAGCAGGTCATACAATACTTCCGTTAATTGGCGGTCAATCCAAGTATCTTCTCCAGTAATGCATAATTCCACATTTTTATCAGTCTGTTGATTATGGATCATCGACCATTGTTGCACAAGCTGACGTAAGCGCTTGGATACTTGACGGAAAGGACAAATCTGACTTTGATTAATTCGCTGATAAATCTGAGACAAACTGGTTTCGACACTATGAGAATTATCTTCCATCTGTTTTAAATTCTGATGCAGATGACTTAATAATTCTTGTAGGCGATGGTTGCGATATTTAGGGGGCAATTCCTGCACCAAATCGCCAGTGAGAGTATTTATATCTCTAATTTGTTGATCTAACAAAACCTGCCGCGATAAAGTAGTTTCACTGAGTTGCTTTAAATATTGCAATTCTTCGTGGGCAAACCGAATTGATTTTTTATGTTGAGTTATTTGCTCGATCTTCTGATTAGCAAAAATTTGTTGTGCAAGATTAGGATCTACCTCTAGTCCTGAAGATGGCTCATTATCATCATTAAAGCTAGATGCAAATTCAATAGATAAATCATAGGCTGAATTAGCTACATTTTCTGCCCCGTGACCAGATTTTAAAGTCTGGCTGTCTGACCAATTATCATCATGATTGATCTCACTATTACCAGTTACGATGTCTTGTAAATTCTGCCAGAACATTTCATGCTCATTACTGTATGCTGTGCTATTTTGCATGACATCAAAGCTATGCTGACTTACTAACTCAGGCGTAATCGGCTGTAGATCGAGTAATTCATGAATATCTGCGCCACTATCGTCTAATAAATTATTAATTTCTGCTGTAAATTCTCCATCAAAGAAATCTGCAAGATTATCGATCTGATAGGATGGATTGTCAACATTTTGGGCATGATTTTGATCTTGTATAAATGCATTATCTGCCCCATCAAATTCATAGTCTAAATTATTAGAAATATCTAGATCTGCCGCTGATTCAAAATTAATTAATCGCTCAAGGGTTTGCACATAATCATCATCATCTTGTCCAACCATATTATTACCTAAACTATTGTCAGATCGATGATAATTTGATAATAACTCATCATTATCTTCAAATATTTGCGAATCAGCCACATTGATCGTCTCTAGTAGTTGCTCATTGGCTGAAAAATCATAGATATGACTAATACTAGGCACTCCTTCAAATTGGTCAAACTCGGTTAATTCATCAATAGAAATTAAATTATCTTGGGTTGAATTATCGGTAATTAAATTATCTTGATCGGTGTCAATAGGATCATTCATTGCCCATTGCCAAACACTTAAGTCATCATCTTGGTTAGATTCTTTATGGTGGCTATCTGATGAATTGGTAATAGAATGCTGAACATGACTTAAATTTGCATCAGGTTCCGATGCAGTCAGCATCTCCATAAATGACTCATAAGTGTAGGTAGAATCATTAGATTGTGGATTAATATTGGCATCACTAAAAGTAAATTCATCTTCAGGCAATTGTTCCTCAGCCAATTGTAATTGTGTCATTGACTCATCATCATTAGCGGTGAAACTAATCACTTGCGGCTCATCTATTAAAGAATTATGATCTTCAGAATTAATCCCCAGAAAATCTTCCCATGAATCTGCATTTAACTGATTACTTGACCCATCAATTTTAGGGATTTGCAAATCATCATCCCAATATAAATCATTAGTTTCTTTTATTTCCCCATGAGGCTCGATTTTATCACCATCAAAAAATGCTAAATCTTTGATCACTAGATCTAGCTGTGTTTCATCCTCATGATTAACTAAATGGTCAGAGGCTCCATTGTAAGAGTGGTCAACATTTTCTGACGGAATGCTATAAATATCTTGATTAGAATCAGAGTCATCATTGGCAATAAAATCAAGATCTGTCACTGTATTTTGCGAATAGATAGAAATATTCGCCAATGAATTATCTTCTAAATTAACTGACTCAAGTATGGTTAACTCATCGTCAAATTGACTGGCATCAAATTCAATACCATTGATAATTTCTGCCGAATCTTCAGCGGGGTTAATATTTAGGTCATGACTATCATCAGCATCAAAATTAGAAATCACTTCTTCGTGATCGAATTGATTCAAACCCATCAAAAATGACTCAAATGATGTATCTTCAATATTTTCATCTAGGGTTTGATACAATTGCTCATTCGCTATATCTTCAAATAAATCCTGATCAAATTGCTCCAAATCATCTGGATCTACAGCAGAATCCAATGGCTCTGCTTCATCAATTAACTCACTGATTGCGTTACCTAGAATAGATTTAATTGGATCATCATCTACTACATCATCTTCAGATAATGCATCTTCAGATAATGAAGAATCATCTTGGCACTCTAGCCTTTTAGCAACCTCTATAGCAAAATCATCTGAGACTAATTCTGCATCCGTAGTTTGGTCTATTTGTCCTAAGGCAAAAATAAAATCTGCTTCCTCTGTGGCTGATTCTAGAAAATTATGGGAATCAAAAAGCGCTAAAAGTTCTTCCTGATTGTCGCATTCAAATGGACTCATCGGTGTCAGTTGCTGCGGCTGATCTAAGTTATTTTCGAGAATGACATCTGGCTCACTAGAAACAGAATTCACCGCAAAAATATACTCATCATTAAACTGATGGGATAATTTTTGACGATTAAGCTGCATGACCTTAAATGTTTGCGAAATATTTTTCCACTGTTTTTCGAGATGCAGAAAATAACTAACATCTTGCCCATTAACATAGCCATGAACTATATCTCGCAGCAGTAAGATGTGATTCATTAATAACTGATGCAAGTTAGGTAAAGATACAAAATTTACCAGATTTTGTTTGATTTCTACTAAGATTGCTTCTAGGTTATCCGCCCCATTAGTTAAGTGATGATATTCATAAGTTGATGCTTTTTGCACCAGTTGATTGACACTAAAAATCAAGCGATCCAAAATAATTTCGGTAGCGTTTAAATTAGCTTCATCTAAAATTGTTTCCGTTGCTTGGTAAAGCACAGCATGACTAAACTGATTCAAATTTAATTCAAGAAAAATATCTTGAATTGCTTGTAAATAAAACTGACTAATCTCGCTAATAATAGGGAAATTTTGTTTTGCTTGCACATAGGTGTGATTCAAAATCTCGACATCTTGATCAGGATTTTGATCCACATTTTGATGAGGTTCATTGTTCATAGATTTAGTCAAGGGTTTAGTCAACGAGTTAGTAAATAACTGAGCAAGTAATTAATTGGCAGATAATGGCACATCAGAGGCACAAATTCAATTAAAGATGCCCTGCAAACGGCTATTAATTTGCGCCGTAGATTGCAGAGAATGTTGCGCTTGTTCCGATGCTTGCAAAGCACTATGGGCTACTTGAGACATATTGTTGACCAAATTAGCCACAGACTCAGAAGTTTTGGACTGTGATTGGGTAGTTTCTGTCATGGCCGTGACTAATTCATGAATATTCTTCGATAAATGAGATAATTCCTGTAAACTAGACTGGGTATTTTGCAATAAATTACTGCTAGTCACTACTTGTTCTCGGCTAGATTCAACTGCTTGCATGACTTCGGTGGTTTCTGTTTTCAGATGTTGCATGATCCCTTCAACTTCCTTCGCAATATCCACCGAACGGCTGGCCATTTGACCAATTTCTTCCGCAATCATAATTAGAGAATTATTTTTATTGCCAGATTTCGCTCCTTCCAAACTGGCATTGATCGCAATAAAATTGATCTGCACCGCCAACTCATTTAATAAAGCTAAAACGCGATTCACTTTTTGCGAAGAATTGCCCAGATTTTGCACTGTATGGGCGGTTTGCACCATGCTTTGATACATCTCTTGCAAGGTAGTAATCAATTCCGTGATCGCCTGATCATTTTGTAATGCTTCAGCATGAATTTGATGGCTCACATTGACCGCCAACTGACCATTACGAATCATACCATTATGATCTTGATGTAGACCATCAGTGGAGTTGACCGTCCGTTGCGCCAGTTCCGCTTGCTGACCCACTAAAGTAATCAATTGCGCTAAAGTCAATTCATTATGACCAAGGGATTGATTCATTTGATTTGCGCCTTGCTTGACCTGATTAACTACGGTTTTAAGCTGAGCAATAGCCCTATGCATAAATTCTGGCAGTTCATGCATGGATTCTCCAGTCATTGCTGTAATGTCCGTGGAATCAGCACCACTCGGTTGTAAATCAGATAACTCCATCGCCAAATTAGTTAACTGTTGTTGGAGGGTTTGACGTTCTTGTAAATACTTCTCTTCTTGCGCTTTTTGTTTGTCTAGCTTAGTTTTGAGCGATTCCATTACTTGCGTAATACCACCTTCTTGCGGCAGCAAATCATTGCGATCTACTTCCGCTAATTGGGCTAGCTCATTGACTAATTGCACCACTTGATTCTGCAATTGCTGTTTTTGACGCTGCTGTTTCCGCAACAGGATCTGAAATTGCTCGACCATGTCATTAATGCTATGGGATAATGCTCCCACTTCATCTTGGGGATGGGCAGCATCTTTCTCTAGCAATTCTGTTTCATCAATCAGAAGAGTTTGCTTCCGTAATAGATCTTCTAACCCAGTGCGAGCCACGGACATCACGCGATACTTAATGTGATTGATGCGACTGGTGATTTGATGGGTTAACAGAAAAGCAATTAATCCGACTAAGACAGGGGTAGCCCCAATAGCAACTAAAATAGCTAGAACAATCACCCCAGCACTGCGACTATCCTTTTCGCCTACCAGAAATACACCCCACTTCAAATCTGCCGCAGTGGTATTACTGACACCAGTGGAAGCGTAATTTAAATTAACTGGCGCATAAGCCATTACCCCTTGATTCTTATCCCCAAGACTGACATCATCTTGGAATTTGGCATCCGTACCTTGCCCTGATGTCTGTAAGATACCTGCCGCAGGGAATGTATTACTAATGGCGCTACCAAATACCAAAGGTGCATAACCCACCATCGGATTACTCCACAGTGTCCGCCCTTGAGCATCTCCTATATGCACTCCGCCACGATTCAGACCACCCAAACGATCCTGCATGGCATTAAGCGGAATTGTCACCACCATCAAGGCATTTTTTCTGCCGGTTTTAGCATTATCGGAATTATTGTTATTGACTGTATTACTTGTGGCATTAACCCCATTAGATGGAACCGCCCCAGCACCAATAGGAGTAATAATGGCAACCAGCGGCATTTTGGGAATCATTACCATCATTGGCGCATTGCTATAACTAGCTTGTTCCAGCAGCCCCGGCTCCAGCATCAAAACCGAGCCTTTAACTACAGCGCTCGCCTTTGTACCAGATCGGCCCAAAATTTCTCCATCGGTTTGCACTACAAACAAATCATCAAGCTTGGGATTAGCCTGATGGTAAAGTCTCAATCGATTAGTCAGCGGTGCTGTGGCCACATTGCGCTTACCTACAGCAACACCACTGGAATTAATTGCTTCACCACTCAACAACTGAGCCGTAATTTTAGCTTGCCCTACCTGTCCTTGCCAAAACTGCTGTACCTGCTTGGCGGCATTTTGCGAATCATACAAATAAGTTTGACGCACCTGCTCTTTTAACAAGCGATCACCCATTTGATAAGTCATTACCCCCATCCCCACCACCGGCACAGTGGCCAAAGCCATAGCCCACAAAGTAGCCTTGGACTTTAAACCAGCCAAATTAATCACATCTTCTAAAGCCAACCGCTGTTTAGTGACTGGCTCCGTCCCGGTGAGTTCCGTGCGATTAATCAACTCTGCCAAAGAAACACTAGTCTGCGGGGCAGTCCCACTCTTAGCATTATGGGATGCAGTTTTAGCCTCATCTTGACGATGCATCCCCAAACGCGGCAGCGCAAACTTACCCCAACCCCTAGCCACTGACGCTTCAACCCCTTGAGTTGCTGCCGCTGGCTCAACCAATGCCGGACTATTACCTTGATCTACACTAATTGCGACATCTTGTAAATCATGTAGATCATTTGGGGTATGGATAGATGCCACACCAGACTTGCCATTAGCCTCTAGCTCCACCCGATCAACTAGAGCCAAATCAACCTCATGGGCAGATTGAGCCTGAGCAGATGACAGACCATTGCTCCCTTGGCCATTATTTCCCTGAGATGATGGAGTCTTTACCCTCACGGCTAGGGGTGGCAAAGGTGGCACCGTTACTAATCCGGGCGGAGGCGGAATCCTCCCCCCCACAGTGGTATCCCTATCAACATGATCTTCTTTAACTTCTGGGGATGCTTTAACCGCACGAGACTTATGCCCCTGTCGTCCCTTAGCCTGTTGCTGATGATTTACTGGCAGTGGTGGAATCGCACCATTCCGGTTATTTGATCCATAATCTGCTCTATGATGCTCAACCACCGTCGCATCTGGATCATTTGACGGCAACAAATGCCCTTCCCGCTTATTACGCCGCACCTGATAACC
This sequence comes from Pseudanabaena sp. ELA607, assembly GCA_037130765.1. Taxonomy (GTDB): domain Bacteria; phylum Cyanobacteriota; class Cyanobacteriia; order Pseudanabaenales; family Pseudanabaenaceae; genus JBAXSK01. The sequence continues at coordinate 48,839 of JBAXSK010000002.1, read as the reverse complement.
AGTATCGTTAATTTGCAATGTCGTGGTCATGGTGTCCGTATCACCACTACCATCACGGTTACTCGCCAAAATTGACTGCTGCTGAATTTGCGCCAAAGAACTCCGCGCCAAACTCACCAAATCAGCATCAGTGGTCAAAGTCAACACTTGCTGATACTGCACCTTGGCATACTCTAGTTTACCCGCCTTACGAAATGAAGCCCCTAACCAGACGTGTAATCGGGGATTACGGGGATCTTCATACAGCAAATCTGAAAAACGCTGCATTGCTTCCTCATAGCGTCCCTCAGCATAAGCTTGCAAAGCCATCTGGTACTGGGATGTCGTTAAACTAACGCCTCTCAATTCAATTCCTCCTTAAACGGGCAACAAGTGCCTGTGCGTCCTCAGCATGATTGAACTGCACCCCGCCATAAAATTTCTAGCGCCATTTTGCTGTACTTTATCGAGATTAGGTGTTATGATCTGTCTCGACTTGTTGTTTTTCACTAAAGATCATTGAACAGAGCAGTTTTAATCATTGGCTGTGCCTGGCATCTTTACGTCAAGCTCGGAGAAAGACGACAGGCAGATCCAGCCCTATCTTGGGACGATGCCTGCGAAGGGCCTAGTATGTTCTGGTCGGCCTGCTAACTCTTAGGGTTGTGGTAAAGTTTGCTAAACCTGACTGATTCGTTATCAACTGACAGTAAATTTTAGAAAAGCCAAATTTTCATTATTTTTGTCTAGTTTGTCAGGATTAAGCCCTACTTCTTATCGCTACAGCCTAGGCCGATCGCTTCTCAAAATTATGAGAAGGTAATGCTTCACAGCACCATAAAAATTTTTACAACTTAAGCCACGCCAAATTCTATCAGCTTGAATTCAGACCTAGTGCCTTGCTAGGTTGAGTCTTGTGAAAGTTTAATGGCAATTTCTACCCTTGGGAAGGGGTTTTCTCTAGCATAGATTCTCAGCCATGTCGGGCAATAGTAATTGTTAATTGAAATTATTGATTGAAATTACCGATTGATCCTGACTAGGAACTGCATATATCATCCTGTCTGCAAAGCTTTTTGATGCCACTTTGCTGTGGTGTTAGTAAATGCAGAAGCATAATTCTGACTAAAAACCAGTTAGGCAATTACATTCCCCAATTACGTCCCGTATTTTTGGTGGTAACAACTAACTGGAGGTTTGTCAGGGAAATGTTTTGCGAATGGAAGCTATATGACTGAAATTGATGCTCCGATTTGAGAAAGCTGCCATCCTCCTCATTAAGGGTGCGGAAGCTCGTGGTTCAAGGTGTGGATAAGTTCAAGATGCTGTGAAATAAATCTTAAGTTGAACACTGTACTTATTGAACATATCTAGGGATAAAGAAATCATGAAACGCGAATTCTTAAAAGACACCGTTGAGCACATTGACATCAAAGCTTTTGATGTGGTGAATTTGGTTGAAGCTATGTCCAAGACCGCTTTTCAGGGTCGTAATTTGGGACGGGCCGCGAAAATTTATGATGACATGATTGCCGATAAGGATTGTGCAATTATTTTGTGCTTGGCGGGTTCGTTGTTTAGCGCTGGTTTGAAGGGGATTGTTTACGATCTGATCAAGAACAACATGGTGGATATGATCGTTTCCACTGGCGCAAACATTGTCGATCAGGATTTCTTTGAAGCCCTAGGGTTCCGTCATTACATTGGTTCGCCCTTCGCGGATGATTCCGTATTGCGGGAAAATCAAATCGACCGCATCTATGACACCTATATCGATGAAGATGAACTGCGCGTCTGTGATATGACCATTGCTAAGATTGCGGAATCTTTGCCCCCACGCCCCCATTCTTCCCGGGAGTTTATTTATGAAATGGGAGCCTATCTCGACAAGCACGCTAAGAATCGTGAATCTGTGGTATTAGCTGCATACGAGCATCAAGTGCCAATTTTCGTGCCTGCTTTTAGTGACTGTTCCGCTGGCTTTGGTTTGGTGCATCACCAATGGTATTCCCCAGAAGAGCATCTCAGTATCGATTCCGTGCGTGACTTCCGCGAATTGACTCAGTGCAAGTTGGCTTCGCCCCACACTGGTTTGTTCATGGTTGGTGGTGGCGTACCCAAGAATTTCGCCCAAGATACCGTAGTTGCGGCTGAGTTGCTTGGTTTTGAAACTGCGATGCATAAGTATGCGGTACAAATTACTGTTGCCGACGAGCGGGATGGCGCATTATCTGGTTCCACTTTAAAAGAAGCCCATTCTTGGGGCAAGGTGGACATCGTACAGGAGCAAATGGTCTTTTCGGAAGCCACTGTCGCCCTGCCTCTGATCGCCGGATATGTCTATGGTAAAGGGAATTGGCAAGATCGCGCCCCCCGCCAGTTGTCGCAATTGTTCAATAAATCAGTCACCAACTTGAAGCCTTTGGCTACTGTTGCTGGTAAATAACATCATTCCTGATGGATTCTCTAATTGCGCCCAGTAGCAATAAGTGCTAATTCAGGATCAACAAAACCGATTAGCACATCAGATTTATGGATTGGGATTGGCAGGCTTGTCGATCCCAATTTTGCATTTCTTGATTTGTTTAGTTAATAGACCATAAGTTTCGGTCTTCGTATAAATTTGTAAAGACGTGTAAACTTTTCCCTGTCATAACAGTAATTTGATAGTGACAAAATGGTTAACTTAGGGTTAAATTTAGATTAACGGCTAGTTAACTAAGGGTTGAAATAAAAATCAAGACTAGTTAGTATGGACTGAATAGAATAGCTGCGTTGAACCTATAAAACTATTGGTTTACTGCATCAAGCCTTAAAGATTTAGGTCTATAGTGGTCTCAAGAAATAATAGTTTTAGTTTATTAGGAACTATCTAGATTAATTAAGGATCATATTTTTTATCTCGATATTTTGCATCTCTTTAGGAGGGACCAGTCATGAGCAAAATTTCCTTTTTTTCTCCCCTTCCCCGTTATCAAGGAGAATTTACGCCAGCTAATCTGCTGTTTGACGCTAACCTGCAAGAGTTTGCCCATCGGGTAAGCATTATTTCCGCTTTGGAATCTGGCGGAAAAATCTCTCCTTTAGAAGCATATGAACACATCCAGAATCTATGGCGAAATTTGAGCCTGTCTAAAGAGAGCTTAGGCATCGGGGATTAGCTAATAAAATCTAGCCAAGAAAAAACTTAGGCAAATTTTGCGTAAATAGTGATCACTTGGTGTATTATTAATAACGGCTCGGATCTATGCGATTTCAACGCCCAAACCGTGTCAGGACCGGAAGGTAGCAGCACTAAGGGATGCTTGGGATAGGCGTAGTCTCCGGGCTACTTGATTTGAAGAATTTTTGTGGATTTCCCCTAAGAATTAGTTTATTATTCTTTAACTAAAGTTTCACACATTGCTTTAAAGCCTGCTGCTTGCAGTTTTTGCAGTACTTCCGCCTCATTTTTAATCCAGTACTGTGGCCCAAAGCGCACAAATTTTGACGAATATCCCAACGATGCCACCACGGGCAATTTACCGGCAAAGTTGTGATCATCAGATTCAGGTTGTCCGGTTGTGAGCAGTTGGCGTAAGCGCAGCATTTCTTGGCTATTACCTGCTGTCATTACATCCAAATCAATCTTCACCATCCGAATCGAGGTAATGGGCTGCATATCCTCAATAATTAATTGCACCTGCTCATCACGGCGATCCACTTTGCCCCAAATCATCAAACGACTATCCTTGATCAGATTTTGCTTGACACGCTCATAGGATTTCGGGAATATGACAGCTTCAGTGGTCCCACTCAGATCCTCTAGCTGCACTATAGCCATGCGGTCACCTTTTTTGGTGGTGACTTCTTTGATGTCTAGCAATAGAGCGATCGCCGTCATGGTTTGCTTTTCGGGCACAGTGGCTAATTTGTCCAAATTAGTCGGAGCCATCAGATTAACTGAACTGCCCACCACCTTCAAAGGATGATCAGAAACATAAAAACCTAAGAGTTCTTTTTCGAGGCGTAATTTTTCTTGGGGGGAATAGTCTTCCACCGGCGGTGCTTTCGGGGCTTGGTCAAAACTAGCTGTAGCTTGGTTCGTGCCCCCCCCCAACAATTCCAATAAATTGCCTTGTCCCGAAGCTTGTTCCTTAGCTTTGCGCGAAGACCAATCTAAAATCAAATCTAAATCTGCCACTAACTGATGACGATTCGACTCTAAACCATCAAATGCCCCCGCTAAAATCAGTGCTTCCAAAGACTTCTTATTTATCGAGCGACCATCCACCCGCTGGCACAAATCTGCTAAAGACTTAAAAGGACCATCAGCATGACGCACCCGCAGAATCATTTCAATTGCTGCCATGCCCAAGTTTTTAATGGCCGCCAAACCAAACAAAATCTCGTTACCAAAAGGTGTAAAGTCTAATTCGGAACGATTAATATCGGGTGGTAAAGCCGTAATCTCTAAACTATTACAATTAGCAATATAACGCTGTACTTTATCTTGTTCGCCACTCACGGACGACAGCAAAGCCGCCATATATTCCACAGGATAGTTAGCCTTTAAGTATGCCGTTTGATAGGTGACATAACCATAGGCTACACTGTGGGACTTATTAAAACAATTCGCCGCAATTACATGATCAGTGATTAAAAAATTATGAGTTTCTGCTAAGCCAATATCATAGACAGGATGCATCCCTAGGGAGCGACGACCAACTATTTTCATTGACCTATCCTCTAAGCATCATGATGAAAAGCTTATGCTGATTTAGCTGGCTTTTTAACTGCAAAACACTTATCTAAAAATATTTATCTAAAAATACTCATCACAAATAAAAAATAATGGCTATTCATAAAAACGAGCCAAGTCAAATAATGACTCAGCTAATTTTTGATTGAACGTGCAAAATTAGCTGGTTCGGGATGCGTCAAACAAGTCTAATTCAGGCACTTCAGCAACTAGATGAACTCCTTGGATATACAAAGAGCGTGCGTACTTGCCCACTTTGTCAAGGCGCAACTTACCACCTTGTTTCTTGGTTTGGACAGCCATGTCTATGGCTGCACCTACGCCACGACTGACAATTTTCGTAACACCCTCAAAATCTAAGACGATGATCGAGAGCTTACGATCGATGTGGGGCTGCACTGCTTTCCGAAACTTATCAACTGTGGTGACACTCAAGACACCATACAGCTTGAGGATTGCTTTATCGCCATCAAGCTCCTCAGTAATTTTCAGTTCATCCTGCAAAAATGAAGAGTGCGTCATAATTGGGGTGCTCGACTTATCAAAGAACCGCGTTTGCAATTGACTAGGGCAAAAATTTACTCATCCTAATGGTTGTCCCTTGATCAGAAGATTCGATCTCGACTTTATCCATTAATGCCTTGATCATGTGAATACCGAAACCACCGTTTTTCACACCCATATCGGTTATGACTGCGAAATCAGGTGGTGGTACGTTATCTGGATCAAAACCTGAGCCACGATCCCGTACTTCTACCAGAAGGCTTTTCTGCGTAATCCAGAGGATTACTTCCACATCAAAGTCTGATGTGCTATACAAAATGGCATTAACACAGGCTTCGGTAACTGCTTGGACAATGTCCTGTACGTCGGCGCTGTCAAACCCCATTTTATGAGCAATAGACTCTGCCGCTGCGACAGGAACATCTTCAATGCCCTCCACAGGCGGAATGGAGATACGCAGCTTTAAGGGCTTCTCACTCATGGGGAGTCGTCATTAGCTTTGTCAGAGTACACTATAGCACAGCTTTGGTTTATACCATAGGTTTTAACCAGTTAGCTATGGTTATTATGCTCTATTACGTTTCTTTTAGATCAAAAAAATAATCTATAGGGAGAATGTTTCTTGGTGAATTTAGGCTCTTAAGTATTGCTGGATATGGTTTAGACGCAACTTGAAATTCGATAAAATTACAATATTATCTAGGGATTATCTAGGGATTTTTATTTGGAATTGGTGGGATTTTATCGGCGATTTGGCTGAGTAAATGATGATGTAATCTTAGTTGTGCATTTAGTTATGCATTTTGGGAGGGAGGGTATTAGTTGCGGCTGCCTAGACTGCGCACGTATTCGGCGATGCTGGCAATGATGGCTGAGGCTAAAATTAAGACGACACTGAGAGCATTGAGTTCGGGGCTAACCCCACCATTGCGGAGGGAAGAAAAGATGGCGATGGGTAGGGTAGTACTTTCAACTCCGGCGGTGAAGTAGGCGATCACAAAGTCGTCCATGCTCAGAATAAATGCCAGGAGACAGCCGGAAATGATCCCCGGCATGAGTTGGGGCAGCAGGACCCGGATAAAAGCTTGGACGGGTGTTGCGCCTAGATCTAAGGCGGCTTCTTCGAGTCGGGGATCAAGACCAGCGAGGCGACTGGATACCACAACCGCCACATAGGACAGGCAAAAGACTATATGGGCCACAATAATCGTAGCGAGGCTCAGCTTAAATTTCAGGGCAGCAAAAAAGATTAAGGTGGCGACCGCAATGGCAATATCTGGGGTAATCAGAGGCAGATAAGTTACGCCGCGATATAAGCTTTTGCCGGGGAAATAATAGCGAGCTAGACCGACGGAGGTTAAAGTGCCAAGGACAGCAGCCACGGTAACCGCCACGCCAGCGACGGTGAGGCTATTGACTAGGGCTTCGATTAGTTTGGGGTTGGCAAAGAATTTTTTGTACCAGTCCAAGGTAAAACCATCCCAACGGGACGGATAGGGCGAGACGTTAAAGCTAAATACCGTCAAAACCCCGATGGGCAAGTACATATAAATAAATGCCAAAAAAACGTAGCCCAGTTGCCAGAAGCGGATCTGCTTTTTGTCTGGTCTGAGCTTGGGGAGATTTGGGCTATTATTTGGCGGCAAATCCGTGGCTTTGTCGTCGTTGAAGTTGGCGGAATTGGCGTTAACCATCACTGACTACTCTCCGGTCACCATATTTTAATAACAGGGCAATCACAATGGTCACCGCAAGGATTAAAACCATGCTCAAGGATGCGCCAAAACCTTTGTTGCTGCCTGCGCCCAGAAATTGTAATTCAATAATTGAGGCGATGGTGCGCGTTCCTGGCCCGCCCAATAGCTGGGGATTGATATAGTCGCTAAAACTGCTAATCATGACCAAGGCTGAACCGGCAATAATTCCGGATGATACTTGGGGCACGGTGATTTGCCAAAAGGTTTGGTTACTGTTTGCCCCTAGATCAGCCGATGCTTCAAGGAGACGTAAATCTAATTTTTCGATGGAGGTATATAAAACCAGCACCATATAGGGCAAAAAGGTATAAATCATCCCTAAGACTACGCCTTCGGGTTTGTTGAGCAAGTTAATTGCCGAAATGCCAAATAAATTTAGAAAAGTATTCAGTAAACCGGTGGGGCGCAAAATGGTAATCCAAGCATAGGAACGCAGTAGCGAGGAAGTCCACAGCGGTAAGACAAATAATAAAAGCAGAATATTTTGCCAGCGGCGGGGGGCATGGATCGCCAACCAATAGGCGATGGGGAAGCCCAAAATTAGGCAGCCTAAAGTAGTGAGGGCCGCATAGAAAAATGACCGCCACACGACGGTTAAATAAATAAAATTACCTTCGTAGCTTTCAAAAACCCGTTGATAATTTTCTAAGGAAAAAATACTTTTACCAGATGGGACAAAACTTTGAATCAAAATCAAGCCCATAGGGATAATCAGAAATAACACCAGCCATCCGGCTCCGGGAAATAGCAGCACTAGAGCTTCGAGCCATTTACGTCTACGTTGTGTACCGTCGGATTTTGGTTCTAGGGGAGGATCTGCTAAAGCCATAGGATTGATTGCTAATGCTTGCGCCTTGGGAAAAGTATTTTGGGGTATCAGGGGCGTTTAGAAGAATAAAACTCGTGAATCGATGCCTTGAGAACGCAAGTAGCGGGAGACAGATTCAGCCGCGTCGCGATTGGGGTAAGCCCCAGCATGGATATAGGAGCCGCGCCAAGAATTAGTTATTACAGCGTTAGGCACAAATTGTTTGACTCGTCCTAATAAAAAGTCTGGGTTACCTTGGGTCGGCACTGCCGTAACATAGCGATGATTAGCAGCCGCAGTTGTGCCGCTATTCATCAGATTGCTGCTGGCAATGGTATTAGCACCTAAATTATTACCGTTATTGTTTTGACAGTTACAGTTGCTTTGGGTAGGGAACTGTACTGGTAACTGGGTTGGGGGAATAACAGTCTGTTGTTGTGTACTGGCTACTGGAACCGGATTTTGCGCAGTATTTTGTGGTGGGTTCGTAGCAGTAGCTACTGGGTAATTTGATGGGACATTCGTTGTGGGTAAACCTTGGGGCTGATTGGATGGTGGATTGGGGGTAATTTCTATGTTATCGGGATTATCATCAGTATTATTCTCAGCATTATTACTGTCAGCAGTGGTCATAGGATCGTCACTAGCACCATCATTGCCAGCCCCAGCCCCACACAGTTTTTCTCCGGTAATACCTCTGCTAGATAGGAGACTAATTAAACGAGGGGCATTGGCATCTTGATTGAATACCCCAGCTTGAATTACGGTTTGATTTGACAATTGCGGCAATTGAGTCACAAAAGCAGCCGGAACAACGGCACGCACTTTTTGCAGGTTTGCCGCGCTATTACCACGTACAAATACCAAGCACCTTGACTCAGCCGGCATAATACCACTGCTGAGGGATGCTCCGACACCACAAAAACTACCTATGGCTATGGTTAATAGGGTGCGTCTTCGGGGACCAATTTTTTGGAGAGATTTTGTAAGCCAGTACACAAGAACATCCCCTCAGGTGATGGTTTGACAGTCTTTTTCTAAATTTTAGTTTATCTCAACCGCTCGGATTCTTCACTGCTGTCTATGAACTAATTTGCCACAGGCTTTAATTGCCATGGTTGACTCGCCCATAGATTTAATCACAAATCTTGATACCAAACCCTTATAGCAAAACCTTGCAGATTGGGCGAGATCTTTGCTCATAATGTATCTCACATAGATCAAACAGGTTGTGATTTTTAAAATTAATTTTCTTTAAATTAAGTTTTAAGAATAAGTTTTGCCATAAGTTTGCTTTTAGTTAAATTCTTCAGACCATAGCTGCAACTAGCTGTTACCTTAATTCTGATCTATCCCAAGCAAATCAATCCTATGGCACAAGACTTAAAGAATAACTTGAAAAATATTTTGAATGTAGTCGTTTTTTTAGTTTTAGTCACATTTATCACCCTAGAGGTTGTGAATTTAGTGCGGTATTTTTTCCATTTCTAACAACTTTTTCGTGACTAAAATCAATGCTAGGTGGGATTCCCTTGAGATCTAAGAGGACAAATCCGATCGCTCTTAATCAATCCTTAATAAACTGGTAGGGTAAAGCGAAAGCTACTGCCAGTTTTACCAATCGCCGCATCAACCCAAATTTGTCCATAGTGGGCCCGAATAATCCGCCGACATAAAGATAAACCAATACCATAGCCATCAGCGCTGTCATCCCGTTCGAGGCGCACATGATCTTCAAAAACTTTTTCCCGCTGCTCTGGCGGCACACCAAAACCATTGTCGGTGACGCTAACTTCAATTTTGTGGGACATCCGATGTAAAACAGTCAAATCAATCTTGCCGCCTTCGGGGGTGTACTTCATCGCATTCCCCAATAGATTGAGTAAGACTTGGCGGATGCGTTCTTCGTCGGCATAGACTGGCGGCAGGTCGGAAGGAATATCGGTAATTAATTCTTGTTTTTTGTCAGCGAGACACTGGGTTAAATAAAAATCATTGGCTACGGTTTGACAAAGTTGGCCTAAATTAAGTAACTGTCTTTGGGTGCGTAGTTCGGTATTCATACTGCGCCCCGCTTCTAACATATCGGTAATTAGGGAGTCGGCAATACGGATTTTGTGGCGGGCATTTTTTATTAAAGTGGTGACAATTGAGGCATCTAATTCGCCTTTATTTAAATCTAGGGTGTCAAGGGCTAAGGCGACGGCAGTTAAGGGGTTTCGTAGATCGTGGGCTAACATCGCCAAAACACGCTCTTTAAAGTAAAGTTGGGACTCTAAATCAGCTTTTTCTTGTTTTAATTTAAAGATTTCGTCCCGCAGGTTAGCGACTTCTGTGGTGTAAGCAACTGTATTATAAGCTTCACTATTATTGGTTTGGTTTGGGGCATCTAATTGTTGCTGCCATTTGTCCCAAAAAATATCTAACTGAGCCACTAAGTTTTTTCCCGCAAGGGTTTGGCGGGGAGTGGGGCTAAGTTTGACTAGGGTTGGTGTAGCAATAATCTTGAAATGTTCGGTAAGCTGCGGCTTGCTGCTAACACTAATTACTTGTAATTCTGAGCGCTGTAAATGATCCCGCTGGAGAAACTGTTCTACTTCCTTGACCAGTTCTTTGTTAGTGGGGCGTTCGTCGATAAATAGCAGTAGCTGTAGCTTTGTCGGTGGTTGCTGCACAATACCCATAGCTCCTGCGATGCCTATAATGCAATAACAGTCAAACCATCCTAAATCAAGCCAACTCGATTAAACCAACTAAAGTCATGTATGGCAGCGGGTTTAGGTTGGCGCAACTTGATGGCACTTGTGGTCTTAGTAATATCTTAGTCTTAATAATAGTTTAACAACTACCTGATTTTGATTATACCCCCCGATTGAGTCTTTAGCTCACCGAGATTGGTTTCCCTTGGGGTTATAGCCCCTGCTGATTTGATGGGGCAGAGCTATTAGATAGAAATATTTTAGATAGAGATGTTAAATAGATATTAATCAATCGGCAGTCAAGCAGCTTTTGTGGGGTGAGCATTGGTGCGCTCCTAAGTTGTGTCTTGCGTAAATGGGGTAAATTGAGGATCTTCGTGGCAGTATTTTTGAGAATTTATGAAGCAACTGCAACAGCGTTGGCAAATTGCTGTGCCCCAATGTTACGCAGCTAAAGAGTTAGCGCGGCATTTATCGATTGCGCCCAGTCTGGCTCAGGTTTTGCTCAATCGCGGCATTGACTCGGCGATCGCTGCCCAAGAGTTTTTTCGGGCGAGTCTAGCGGAGGATGAATGGGCATTGCCTGATCCGTTGCGGCATTTTCTAGAATTACCTCGGGCGGCGAACCGGCTGGAGCAGGCAATTCGCTTACAAGAAAAAATCATGATTTGTGGTGATTATGATGCCGATGGCATGACGAGTACGGCTTTGTTGTGGCGGGCGATTCGGGCTGTGGGGGGCCGGATTGATTATGCTATTCCCAGTCGGATGACGGAAGGGTATGGCATTAATAACCGGATCGTTGAGGATTGTGCTGAAGATGGCATCGGGCTGATTATTACAGTGGACAATGGGATTGCGGCTTATGCCCCCATTGCTTTAGCGGGGGAGTTGGGGGTGGACGTGATTGTGACCGATCACCATGAAGTACCCGAAGATCCCGCAGCGATTCCACCGGCGATCGCGATTTTGAATCCTAAATATCGGGTTGATCCAGCTTCGCCCTATAGCGCCATTGCTGGGGTGGGAATGGCTTATGTCTTGGCGCTGACGGTGGCGGAGCGCTTCGAGATGGGGCGCAGTTTGGCAATTCCCTTGTTAGAGTTATTTACTTTGGGCACGATTGCGGATTTGGCGGCATTAACGGGGGTAAATCGCCAATTGGTACAGCGGGGTTTGCAGCAGTTGACTGCTTCTAGTTTGGTGGGGGTACAAGCCTTAATTAATGTGTCTCTATCGGAAAATGAACGGCAACAACAGCTTAATTTAGGCACATTACCGCCTCTACAGCCGGACGTGATTGGATTTCGGCTCGGACCGCGCATTAATGCCATTGGGCGTATCGGTGATCCTGATGTGATCATCCAAATGCTGACGACGGATGATCCAGCACGGGCCACAGATTTAGCTGAAATTTGCGAGCGCACCAATAAAACTCGTCAAGATCTCTGTGCTGCGATTGAGAAAGAAGCCGTGGCTTACATTACGGCGCAACAGGCTTTAGGTGGTTGGGATCTGCGACAGGAACTAGTATTGGTGATTGTTGATCTCGAAGTAAGTCAGTGGTTACAGTCTCAGGATTTGCCCCATTTACCCCACTGGCATCATGGGGTGATTGGCATTGTGGCATCGCGGTTGGTGGAACGCTATGGGGCAGCGGTGTTTATTGGCAGCTATGAAGCAGATTCCCCTGCATCGGCTCATCCCAATCATGACGACCCGATCAATAACGCTGAAGCTGTGGGGGGAAATATTCGGTTTTCTGTGCGGGGGATTCCTGAATTTCATGTATTTGAAGCCCTGACTTATATAGCAGCAATTCGCGGTAAGGGCGGAGGGCATAAAGCAGCAGGGGGCTTTACCTTACCAGCAGCAAATTTAGACCAATTACGCCAGATGTTACGGGAATTTGCCCAAAATCACGGGGTAAAACCAGAACATATTCAGCCCTTGGTAGAAGTAGATGCTTATTTGCCTTTATCGGAGATTTCCCTAGAGCTTTATCAACAGTGTCAGCAACTAGAACCCTGCGGCATGGGCAACCGCAAGCCGGTGTTTTATACCCCCAATGTGCAAATTGTGGCGCAGAAACTGTGTGGCAAAGAAGATCATCCCGATAGTCAACATATTTCTATGCGGATCGCAGTGGAGACAGTCAATCCCGATCCTCACAGCGCTAATCAGCCAACCTCTAAGGGCTATCGGGGTATTGCTTGGCGCTGGGGCGGTTATTACCCCTTGCCAGAGCGGGTCGATGTGGCTTATCACCTCCAAGAAAATAGCTTTACGAATAATTCAGGCAAGGTGCAAACCAGTGTGGAGTTAGAGGTGGTGGGATTACGTCCCGCATGGAAACCGCAGTTAATTTATCGCCCTGCCCCAGATTTGAACCATTGCCCTGACTGTGTTGATTTACGCACTGCGCCCCGCCCTTTGCCGCGCCGTTTATTGCTCTATGGTTATGACCGACCATTGGCGAAGTTTTTACCCAAAGCCCCTGCATTCTCCCCCGCAGTTAGTGATGCTGATCTTAAATCAGAGCCGCCGCCCGATCCTGAAGTGGATCTAGATCGCCCTTTGAGTAAACAGGTTTATGCCAGTCTGGTGTTATGGAGTTTGCCCCCATCCATGACCCATTTGCGCTGGTTGATCGCCACCACCCAAAGCCCCAGCGATCGCCCCTTGATCATTTATGTGGGCCGAGCCATCCCGCCGCTGCCCCAAGAGTTAGATTTCATGACTAAGTTAATGGCTCTGTTGCCTACGTCGTCACTTTCAGTGCCCCAGCCCCTAGATTTATTGCGTTTGGCACAAGAATGGTGGGTGTCGCCAGCGGTAATTGTGGCAGGTTTACGCAGTTTAGGTTATGACTGTGGGGCATTTCCGGCTACACGCTCTTTAACCGAAGAATTGCAACGGCTGGAGCGCTGGTATCAAATGGATGGGGCTAAATTACAGTTGGCTTTAGGGCGCTACGGTCACGCACCATAAGCATTAGATTTTCATGATAGCTAACAGCTAAATTTAGTAGCTAATTTAGTAGCAGATTTCGGGGCTAAATTCCCCTAAAATCGATCCAGCCCGTCATCAATGCCATAGAGCCAAAATTCATGTCTGCTGTTCCTGACTTACCGCCCTTGATCGAGCAAATGCTCACCGCTGACTTTTACCCCCACCCTGTAACGGAACCAATTCAACTGTTACAGACCCACATTTCCTTCGTATTGCTGACTGGCGACTATGCTTATAAGGTCAAAAAGCCGATGAATTTCGGTTTTTTAGATTTTTCCACCTTGGCAAAGCGCGAATATTTTTGTCATGAAGAAATTCGCCTCAATCAGCGCTTGGCTCCTGAGCTATACCTCGAAGTTTTGCCCATTTCTTTGGATAATGCAGGTAAACATCATTTAGGTGATACCAGCGCAATCAGCGAATATGCCCTGAAAATGCAGCAATTTGATCAAGAAAACTTGCTGATCAATTTGTTTGAGAAAAATCAGCTAACTACCGATCATGTGACAGAAATTGGCCGTCAGTTAGCAAAATTCCATCAAACCGCCCTCACCAATGACCATATTGCGACCTTTGGCACAATGGACTCGGTGCAGCAGGTATCCCACGACAATTATGATGCCACGGCTAAATATATTGGCCTCGCTCAAGAACAAACTTGGTTTGACCAAACCCGCGCCTATACCGATCAATTCTTCGCCACCCATAGGGATCTATTTAGCCAACGCATCACCCAAGACAAAATTAAGGAATGCCACGGCGATGCCCACTTGAAAAATATTTGTTTATACCAAGACAAGATTCAGATTTTTGACTGCATTGAATTTAATGAGCCATTCCGTAATAGCGATGTCCTCTACGATGCGGCATTTTTGTTGATGGATTTGCAATTTCGAGGTCGGGACGACTTAGCTAATGTATTCCTGAATACCTATCTCGAATACACCGGCGATTACGAAGGTTTGGCATTATTGCCCTTGTATTGCAGCATGAGAGCCTATGTGCGAGCCAAAGTTACCTCATTTTTGCTCGATGATCCCGCTATTGGCGAACCAGTCAAACAATCTGCCGCCGCCGAAGCCCGTGCCTATTATCAACTAGCATGGCAATACACCCAACCAAGGCAAAGTAAGCTGATCATGATGTCAGGGGTTTCTGGTAGTGGCAAAAGTACCCAAGCCAGAGCCATCGCTGCTGCGGATCAAGCAATTCACCTCAGATCGGACGTGATTCGTAAACACATCGCTGGCGTAGATCTAACGGAACGCAATGCCAACATCTACACCCCAGAACTAACCGCCCAAACCTATAGCCGACTCTGCGAATTAGGCATTAAATTAGCCCAAGCAGGAGCCACGGTTGTTTTAGATGCCAAATATGATCGCATTGCTCTGCGTCAATCAGTTTTAGAATCTGCTACAGCGGCTAATATTCCCTGTGAAATCATTTTTTGTACAGCGGAGCGGACGACATTAATGGACAGACTCATTAGCAGATCAGCGGCAAATCAAGATGTGTCTGATGCTACGGTGGAATTACTTGATCAACAGTTAACTAGTTTTGAGGCATTGACGATTGATGAGCAAAAATTGCTGCGTCAGTGATAGTTTTTGCCCAAGACTTAATATATCAGTAAATCACCTGTCGCCCTTTATTGCATCATGGGATCAGACTAAGGCAAAATAATAATTGCAAGGATAATTAGCTAATTATTCTTACGATCAAGTATCTTGGATTTGACTAGTTGACAAATAATGTCTTAGCCATAGTCGAATAACAGATATGTGTAGATCTAAATTCATTTCTCCATAAATTATGATCCTTGACGATTGGAGTTTGGGATCATAAAAATGAGAACATAGGGTAAGAGGCTCATCTAAATTAATACTTTGCGTTAATGATTATGTCAGCAGATCATTCAGAATCCTCAAATTTACCGACGGCAGGCTCGACAGATATAACCACCGAGGTTGTTAATTCCAGCAACAATGACGATCAATCTGATATTGCGCAAAAGTTAGCTAGTTATGCCGCAGCACTTAAGGCTCTAGATCCACCAAATACCGAGCAAACTTTAGCCGAAGAAGAAGCCTTAAATGTGCTATTGGCTAGGGATGCTTTGCAAGGAGTAATTAGCTCGGAAATTCCACCTAAATTCGTTTTAGCGATTGCTGAACTAGATAATATCCTTTATAACAAACGCGCCATGATTCTCTATGTCTTGGTGCTAGAACAATGGCGGGAAATGATTGTGCCGCCGGAAAGTAATTGGTGGTGGTTTTTGCAGCCGCCAGAGGTCCATGATGCTTGGGATAAACTGGACTGGCTCTGGAACATACTTAGTCTAGGTTTCTTAGCTGGGTTCGCCTCATTGATGTCCCAGATCATCCCCTTAATTTTTGCCGATGGGGTGGGTATTTTTGAGTCCTTTGGTTTGGTGGGACCTGGGGCACTGCTAACTATGGTTGGCTCTAACCTAAAAGGTGGGGAAAGTCAAGAAAAATTTGCCCAAAAAATGGAAGAATTCGGTATTCCGAAGCGATTTTGTAGTGAAGTAACCTGTTTATTAACAGGAATTTTGTTTGCTGGAGCCATGATGGCGCGACAAAGTTTACCCGACTATTACTTCAAATCGTCCTTCAAAAAAGGAGAACAAGCTTATAACAGCAGCAAATTGCTAGATGCCCAAGATTCTTTTCAGCGGGCCCTAAAAATCCCTGATCAAGACACCAGTAATATAGCAAAAGTCTATACCTATTTAGGACTAATTAAAGAGTCTACTGGTGACAATGATCAAGCTATAGAAAATTACAATGAGGCTCTGCAATTAGGAGATATTCAAGCCATCAATAATATCGGGCGAGTTTATATCGCTAAAGGTGAGGTGGAAAATGCCAAGGCTTACCTTAAAATTGGGCTGCAACGCACCCAAAGTGATGCCAAGAATGAAGCACCAGAAGCCATTCTTTTACAATACCAATTGCGCCGGAATCTAGGTTGGGCTTATGTGGAACAAAAGCGTTATGACGAAGCGGAAAGAGAATTAACGAGGGCGGTTAAAATTGGTGAAGCTTTACCTGAAGATACCCTAGGTCGAGGCATCGCTTCTTGCTTCTTAGGGCACATTTATAATGAAAGAAATGATTTGCCTAAAGCACAAAGATTTCTGCGGCGTTGTCGCGAGTTGGGCCGTCCCGAAACCATTGCCGAATATCGCACTATCGTTAAAATGCATCCTTCCATTGCTCAATATATTACCACTAAAGGTATTTTCTAGATCATCGGTTTGTCTTTAAATGGTATCGCAAGAACAGTTAGATAGTGATTGAAATGTCAGACATCTCACAGCTATTTAATATTCTAGATAATTAATATTCTAGATAATCAAGATCTCGAACAGACCGATAATCTGATTCTGAGCCACTATACTTGACAGAAGTAAACGCTATATTCTCCATCACAGTAATTATGAAAGAGCAACAATCCACAACATTTACAGATAGCGAGGAAGAGACCTCTATGGTTACCCCTGATAACGAGAATGATGAGTACGTTCACCTTATTGGCCATATAGACGCGCAATTGTTGGTCAACCTCCATAAATATGCTAAAGGTATCACTACCCTAGAAATAGTTGATCCGGCAGTAACTTTGACTGTAGAAGATGGGCTAGGGATTATTTTATCGCGGGATGCTTTACAGGAAGCAATTAGCCAGGGGAATCATCTTGAGGGAGAGGTTTTAATTGCTATTTCTGAATTAGATGATCGGCTCTATTACAACCGAGTCACCCTCTTAAATCTAGTGGATTTAGACTCGTGGCGTAAAGTAGTGAGTCCGCCGGAGTCCCACTGGTGGTGGTTCATGGCTCCACCAGTTACAATCGATCCTTGGGATCGCCTAGATGGTCTCTGGAATTTAATTTCTTTACTTTTCTTGGCAGGATTTGCTTCCTTGATGACCCAAATTTTGCCCTTGGTTGCCGCCGATGGGGTTGGTATTTTTGAATCTTTCGGTTTAGTGGGTTCCGCAGCTTTAATCAGTACCATTAGCTCCAATATGCAAGGGGGTGAAGCTCAGGAAAAGTTTGCCGAGTCCATGCAAAAAATTGGTATTCCCAAGCGTTTTTGCAGTGAGATCACTTGTTTAATTGCGGGTTTCTTATTTGTTGGTGCATTAGTAGCAAGGCAACACCTACCCAATTACTATTTTAAATCGTCAGTAAAGTTAGGAGACAAACAATACTCTGAGAGTAAGTTGATCGATGCTAAAAACAGTTTTGAGCAAGCATTGAAAGTACCGGATCAATCTATATCTGATGTCGGTAAGGTTTACACTAGAATAGGCTTAATTCATGAGTCTATTGGGAATAATGACGAAGCAATTGAATCATATCAAAGAGCTTTAGAAATGGGTGATAATCAAGCTTTAAATAATATAGGTCGTGTTTATGTCACCAAAGGCGATCTCGAATTAGCTAATACTTATCTCAACATTGGTTTAGAAAGATTAGCCAATAGTAAAGACGACGAAAACTATTTACTAAGCTATCAAATTCACCGCAATTTAGGCTGGTCTTATTTATTGCAGAAGCGCTATAGAGAAGCCGAATGGGAATTAGGCCATGCGCGGATTATTAGCCGTGATAATCTAGATATAAATGTTCCCGGTAGAGGTATGGCTATTTGTCTTTTAGGGCAGTTATATGAAGAAACTAAAAGGCAGAAAGAAGCTGCTGAAGCATGGGGACGTTGCCGCAATGCCGCACGCCCAGAAACCATTGCGGAATATCGGACTATTGTTAAATTTAACCCATCAATTGCTAAATATATTTCAACAAAAAATATCTTTTAATATTTGTTTTTTAGGAATTTTTTAAGGGTTTTCAATTCTTACAAGATTACATTTTGCATATCTTGATCATCTCTAATTTTGCTGAATCAAATATCTTTGATAAACTGATGCTGACAAATTACACTCATAAGTAATGCAAGTTATTAAGACAATTGGAATCATACTTTGTCAAAAATTAAAATTTAACCTTCCTTAAAAATTAGGTCTAAGATCAAATATGTCAGAGCCAATTAAAACCAATGAGGTCTCAAATCTAGATCATTCAACTTTATCAACAGAAGATGCGGTCAATGAAGCCTTGATAATGCGGATTGAAAATTATGCTGTGAGTTTACAAGCTTTAGATATAGAAAATCCATTAGAGAACTTCAACATCAAAAATGGTTTAAATATCCTATCGGCTCGGGATGCTCTACAAGCAGAACTGAACGATTTGTCTTATCTAGAATCAGAAACTATGGTTGTCATCTCTGAACTAGATCAGTGTCTTTACGACAAGAGAAGCATTTTACTTGATAAAATTGATCTAGCACAATGGCGATATACCGTTAGTCCACCGGAATCTAGCTGGTGGTGGTATTTGCTACCATTAGTCAAAACTCATGGATGGGATCAATTTGATTGGGTATGGAACTTGCTCAGCATTATTTTTCTAGCTGGTTTTGCAGCTTTGATGATCCAAATTTTACCGATAATGAGTGGAAATGGCATTAGTATTTTTGAGTCGTTCAGTTTAGTTGGCCCTGGTGCTATGGTCACCGTAGTTGGTTCCAATTTGCGCGGGGGGATCAATAAGGACAAATTCACTCGTAATATCAGCAAACTGGGCATTCCCAGTCACCTGTGCAGTGAGGTGACGTGTCTAATTGCAGGATTACTATTTGGCGGGGCATTTATAGCACGGCAATATTTACCAAATTACTATTTTCAAATCGCCATTCAAACTGGAGAAAAGTATTATCGTGATAGTCAGTTATTAGATGCGGAAGCAAGCTTCAAATATGCCCTAAAAATCCCAGATCAAAAGCGTCCTGCAATTGCTAAAGTGCATAATAACCTAGGTTTGGTTTATGAGTCCGTGGGCCAAAATGATGAGGCATTAAACTCTTATACTTTGGCGATTCAGATGGGCGATAATCAAGCTCTGAATAATATGGGAAGAGTGTACATTGCCAAAGAAGATCTGAAAATGGCAGAAACTTACCTCAAAATGGGATTGCAACGCACTAAAAATTTGCCTGAGCCTGTGGATTATTTATTGAAATATAAGTTGCATCGTAACTTAGGATGGACTTACTTAGAACAAAAGCGTTATCCTGAAGCCGAAAAAGAATTAAAAACTGCGGTTGAGATTGCGTTTAAATATCTACCTGATGACACGGTGGGTAATGGAATTGCTTCCTGTTTTTTAGGCAATTTATATGATGTTACGGAACGATCTCAAGAATCAGAACCTTATTGGCAACGTTGCCGCACCTTAGCAAAACCAGAAACTATTGCCGAATATAGTGTAATTGTCAAGCTCAAGCCATCAATTGCCGAATTTATTCCCACGAATAATATCTTCTAATATTGCTTCAGTTGAGCAGGGGATTTGAGAGAACTACTTTGGCGTAAATCGGCGAACCAATGCTGTAAAAGATTGCGGCAGCTAGTTTCGCGAATTCCCGCTGTTACTTGCAAGGAATGGAAAGCAGCTTCACTAGCCGGTAAGTTCAACACCGTATTAATCGCTCCTGCTTTAGGATCGGCTGTACCATAGACTAAGCGCCCCACCCTAGCTTGCAAAATTGCACCAGCGCACATGGGGCAAGGTTCCAAGGTTACATATAATGTGCATTGGGTTAAATATGGCTCTTTCAAAACCTGACTAGCAGAGCGGAGTACCACTATTTCGGCATGGGCAGTGGCATTGTGGGTTTGTTCTTTGGTATTACCACTGGCAGCGATACATTTACCTGATTGATCGACAATTAAAGCTCCGATGGGAATCTCGCCCCGTTGCCCTGCTTTAATTGCTAAATCTAGGGCTTGATCCATCCATAACTGATCAGTTTCGAGTTGAGTTTGCCAGGGGATTGGGAGCGTCATGATGTTGTTGAATTATAACTGGCTGATCTCATCAATAGAGAATATAGTAATTTTGAATTATCTCGGTGTATATTACGCTCATACCAACTTTTCGGAAGAGAATATTACTATTAAATTCATATTCTTAAACTCATATAAAAATAAATTAGGTAGCCAATACCTTCATTCGACACAAATAATTACGGCTGTCAGTATCAAGATTTTGCAAGTGTTGATACTGATTTAGATATTGATGAATTTTTGCTGGGGCATTAGATTCTGGTTCTAACTTTTTCAGAACTGCCATAGATGTAACCCAATCTTTTGTATGCCAAGCATAATTTAAAACAATAAAACCACTATTAACTCGATAAGCATGGCTTAGATCTAGTGCAACTGTATCTAATTCGTTAAAAGACAACTCTCTATCCCAACATAAAGACGATTCGCCAAATAGTAACTGGGTTGCAAAATTATCTGCTTCTGTCTCTTCACAGTCAATTTCACCACCTCCAAATTCATCATCAACCAAAACACCATTTTGTAGATGTCCACTAGCAATATGACCTAATTCATGAGCCAATATGAAAGATAACCACGCTTCACTTTTGCGAGATGAGCTAATTATAATTGTTGGGCGATTGTCACACACAGCAACCATTCCATCAAACTTAGACATCCCTTTAATTGATCTTTCAATATTAAAATGACCCACTGCAATACCATGCTCCCAACAAAAAGCGAGTAAGCCGTCTAAATCAACTCTCAGACTGCGTTGTAAAATCCAGTTGCGAATATATAGAGGATCATTAGAAATAGGTATGTATGCACTAGAAATTAGCGATGCAATATCATCAGCTATACCTGTAGCAACTCTAGTAAAAAGTGTCGGATCTGTATTATTTTTTTTTAACTTAAACTTTAATCCTGCAATTTCTTGAAAAGCAAATGTAGGTTCTTGATTACCACTGAAATCAACACTAAGTAAAAAACGCTTAGCAATAAAATCTAATAGCCTATCTATTTCTTGCTTGTTATAGGCTAAACCTTGATGCCACCAGTCTGGAAATCCTATAGTTTCAATAAGAGAAGGCGGTATTCCTAAACTTTTTAGCTGTTTAGAAATAGAACTAATACTGATTTCTACAGGATCTTTATTAAACTCTTCAATCCAGTTACCATCGACATTATCAAAATAGCGATGTACTCGATCCGTACCAAAATCTTTCCAGTCTTGCTGAAACTGGCGCACAGCAGAAAGTGCATCCATTGCCCTCTGGACTGGATCGCTGCTAGTGCTAGGCTCAAAGATATTTTTGATGGTAGTCATGGTTATCTCCGTGCTACGCTTCATCTAGATTATAGCAGCCAAAGGGTAAACTGTCGCCATGCTGAAGGACGACTACAGCTATACGTTTAGCAGCCGTACTATTAGGCACTGGATTATAACTAATCAGTAATCCTCGCTGAATATGCCAATGCTTAAGAGTAGACTCCCAGTTAGGCTTTTTTTTATCTAAATTGTGAATATGCCCAGTCGTAATCTGCACACACAAAGGATTATTAGCTAATCCCGTAGCTAACAAATCTGTAGCCATCGACAAGTCAAGAGTATGTCTCCATATACAACTCCCGCCACCTAGCTCAATATCTCTGGAAACATCTCTAATTATTTGCTCATCACTTTGACTAAAATTGCCTGCCATTAGCTCCCTTTTCCAAGCATTTAATTTTGGATCTGGCTCATTAAACCAAAGGGGAAACAAAACATCAAACCAATACTGCTCAGCAGGAGAAATCCTCATACTTGTATAAACTTGCTGCCTCTGCTCTATAGTCAGAGTTTTTATCGCTAACCAAAATCTAGAGTCTAGGATCACCTCACTAAGCAACCCAACAACAGAAGCTTTTTGAGCTAGTTTTCTGTCTGTTTTCCCATTGATCCAACTTCGTAAATTAATGAGTCTTTTTTGTAGACATGGCTCAATGGTTTGGGCTTTAATAATTAACTCTTCAAGTATTACTCGGATTTCTGCTGCACTCACAAACTATCGAAACCTGCTAATTTCTGATAAATCTTATGTCTGACAACTTAGAATTACATATAAATTCTATTGTATATCGTTGAACTGTAATGTCAAACAAGGCATAAAGAAAATCTATAAATTCTATTAACGCCTCAATTATCTATCCAACGCATAACCATCCCGCGCTCTGCCCACCGCAAAGCCCAAGGAACTGCTCACGGTTTGATTGCCCCACAGTGAAAATGAGATGAGGGCAATCAATGATAAAGCTGCGGCAACGAGAAATATACCGCTCAAACTCAACCATTCCACGCAACCGCCTAAAATTGGCCCTGCGGTAGCAATTCCCAAATCAAAACCAATCCAAGTTAAACCCAACACATATCCCCGCTCTTGGGGCAAGGTGCGGTCGGCAACTAAGGACATCACCGCTGGCACAAATAACCCAGAACCAATGCCTTCTAAAGCGCCACTGAGTAAAAATAAACTAGCACTAGTTGCTTCGGCAATAATCATCATCGATGCACTATAGAAACAAAGTCCCACCGATACAAACAAACCACGCCCCAAGCGATCACTCCACTTACTCAAAAATAATCTCGTAAATAAGCTGGCCACTGCGGCCATGACATAAAATAAGCCCGCATTTAAAGGGACATTTTTAGCCGTCATCAACACCGGTAAAAACGTACTCAAAGAACCGAAAACTAAACCAATAATTAGCAGCACAAAAGCGCCGATGCGGACCCGTGGATTTAGCAAAGTTTGCCAAAAACCAGCTTTAATTGATGCGTTTTGAATGGAGCTAGACTTCGCAACAGATTTGATTACTGCCTGATTATCAATTTTTAAAGATGCCCCAACTTCTTTAACCGGAGTCGTAACTATTTCGCGCGACTCTTTGATCCCCGCCGTTAGCCATAATCCGATCCCCGCTAACATGGCTGCGGTTAAAAACAAAGTGGGGTAATTGGTATATTCCATCAAAAATCCGCCTAAAGCTGGGCCAAAAGCCAATCCCAAAGGATTAACCAAACTCATATAGCCAATGACCTCACCGCGCTGATGGGGCGGAGCCAAGTCAGCCGCCAAAGCACCATAGGCAGTGGCAAAAGCCGCCACACTAATGCCATGCACTGCCCGCATCGCCGTCACCCAAGGTAAAAACGGCCCCAATGCATAGGCAACCGGCACAATTAATGCCACCGTTAAACCAATCCGCATCACAAACCGCCGCCCTTTGGTATCTGACCAAAAACCCATTTTGGCACGACAGGACAATAAGCCCACCGCAAAAGCACCCATGACCCAACCTAATTCCACAAAACTCGCGCCCAAACTGCGAATATACAACGGGAAAGTCGGTAATTGCGATGCCAAACTTGACCAAAATAACAAGCCACTCCAAAACGTGGCCCACAAACTGCGGCGCACTGAAGGCTCAAGGTTACTAAACGGAATAGAGAAACTCATAACCAAAACCGAACCAATCCCAAATCAAAAGAATTAGAACCAAAATAATAGAATGACCTACCGCAACACCTCACCATAGGTCATTAACTACCGCACCAAAGAGCAAAAATCCTCAACACAAATCGCCAAAACAAACAAAGACAGGTAAGATTCAAGCCGTTGTCACGGTTCAAGCCCTACCTGTCTTTGAGCAAAAATAACGTCAGATTACGCAGTGTGAGATTCAGAAAATTTGCTAGCCGATGGCCATAGATGAATTTTCCTTACCCCACAATGTCCCTGCTATCTAGTTGCCACCACCATAGTTATGGGAGCTACCAGACCGAGCATAGGAAGGTCTAGGGCGTTCCACCTGACCATCGCGGCGACGGACTTCACCACCGCCACTACTGCCACGACGATCCCCACCGCCACCATAACCACCTTGACCACCGCCACCACGACGATTGAAAGGCTTATAGGGACGAGAACCACCACTCTTGTCGGAACGCTCCGGTACTTCCCGTTGCAAAATCTCTAACGCTGCTTGCTCTGACTTCTCCGATTGGGTATGGGTATAAGCCAACTGCAATGCCGCTGCTGCGATCGCTTGGGAGTCATAATCTTCAGTCAATTGCGCCACCAAAGGCAAGAAGGAAGCCAACCGCTCACCCGTCAGAGTTTGATACATCTTTTCGGTGAAGCGACGCAGACGACGCTCCTGAATTTGCGCTACCGTGGGCAAAGGCTCGGCACTGAGGGCTTGACCGGTTTGCTGTTCCAAAATGCGCAACTTATAACGCTCTTTACCCGTAATCAAAGTAATGGCTAGACCATACTTGCCGGCCCGACCAGTGCGGCCAATGCGATGCACATAACGCTCAGGATCATCGGGAATATCCAAGTTGAAGACGTGGGTCAAACCATCAATATCCAAACCACGGGCGGCAATATCCGTCGCTACCACCCAACGCACCTGTTGGCTGCGGAAGCGCCGCAATAAAGATTCCCGCTGGGACTGAGACAAGTTACCGTGGTATTCATCCACACTATGCCCTGCCCCTTGCAGCAATTCCGTCAGACGGCTGGCCGAATCCTTGGTACGCACAAAGATAATCGCTGAAGTAGGTGCTTCTAATTCCAACACTGGCAACAAAGCTTCTTCCTTGGTCAAGTGATGGGGAACCAAGTAAATCTGTTGCTCAATGCGGCTGGCGGTACTTGCCTCTGGCTCAATCTTGACTGCTACGGGGTTAGGTAGATAATTCTTCACCAAACGACGTACCGCCGGAGGCATGGTGGCGGAGAAAAATGCACTCTGCTTAGAAGCCGGAGTGGTTGCTAAAATCCTTTCGACATCTTGGATAAAGCCCATATTGAGCATTTCGTCAGCTTCATCAAGCACAAACCAAGAGAGATTTTCAAGGCGCAGATCACCCCGTTCCATCAAGTCAATGACGCGACCAGGTGTACCAACCACCACATGGGCCCCGCGATGCAGTTGGCTAATTTGACGATCAATAGATGCACCACCATATACAGTGGCAATCTTGGCCCCTGGACGCAGGTTAAAACTGCGCATTGCTTGACCTACCTGCATGGCCAACTCGCGGGTTGGGGTCAGGATCAGTGCTTGCAATACGTCTTGATCGGTATCGATCCGTTCGAGAATAGGTAATGAAAATGCGGCGGTTTTGCCAGTACCGGTTTGAGCTTGGCCCAGAACATTAGCACCATTGAGTAATTCGGGGATCGCCTGCTCCTGAATGGCAGTAGGCTGGAGGAAACCAAGGGTTTCTAGCTTTGTCGCGCGTGCTTCTGAAAGACCAAGCGATAAAAACGAAGAGGGCATGAATGCTCCTAAAATGAACGACTAAAAAAACTTCTCCTCTGCCGAAGCGCCCCGTCTCGCTCTGTGGTGCGTGTGATGCTTGCTGTTGACTTTTGCTAAACATAGACGATCACTACACGGAGGATCCATTAGGCAATGTCAATGCGTGCTTCATAATGTGCGTTACAGCGGTTTCGCTATTACCCAACACATTAAATACGTCATACATGGGAACCGAGCATTTTCACTTAAATGCCACTACCACTTACTTGCCCCAAACGCGCTTGCAATACATTTATAAAGATTTAGTAAAATGTTTGTAGTAGAAGAAATTTGGGTGATAATTCACAATTTCTTTTTCTATAAACAAGGGGGACATAGTGCAGGCAAACTTTACGCAGAGCCACTTAACCAGAACTTTAAAGCGCCTTGCCTCGCTAAGAGATTACAGCAAGAGCAGGTTTTCTACACCTAGTATAGGGCTATGTTAACGATTGTAAACCACTGTTTAGTAATTCTTTAGTAAATTTCTACCCCTAGTCAGAGGCAGCGAATCGAAATTTGATGGGGAAGCGCTGCTTGATTAGTCAAGGTGATGCTTGGTTTTGTAGGTGATCTTTGAGGGGATCATTAATGCAGAGGTGAATTATGCAGAAAAATTAGAGTATCACACTATCAATGTAATGTCTAGGGGGTGAGTTGATTTAAATAGATTTTTGCTCAATTAAATTTTTGATGGAAATTTGATGCAAATTTTTAAAGTCAATCCTATAGCAGGTTAATTCAGATTCTATGGGGTGTCTAGGGGCGGGATCAGCAGGTCGGGGCGACGTTGCTGGGTGCGGAGTAGCTGTTGTTCCTGTCGCCATTTCGCAATATTTTGATGGTTGCCTGACAATAGCACTTCAGGCACTGACCAACCCCGAAACACGGGAGGACGAGTGTATTGGGGGTAGTCGAGCAGTCCGTCGCTGAAACTTTCGGCTTTGAGGGACTCGGCTTTACCAACGGTGCCGGGCATGAGGCGCACTACGCCATTGATCAGCGCCAAGGCGGGAATTTCGCCACAGGTCAGCACAAAATCGCCGAGGGATATTTCGCGGGTGACGAGGTGGGTGGTGACGCGCTCATCAATGCCTTCATAGCTGCCGCAGATTAGGATTAGCTGATCATAGGTGGTCAGTTCTTGAAACAGGGCTTGCTTCATGGGTTGACCTTGGGGAGTCAGAAAGATAATCTCCCGTTTGGGTAAGCTAGGCAGAGATTCTACGGCAGCAAAAATGGGTTCGGGCTTGATCAACATCCCCACGCCGCCGCCATAGGGTTCGTCATCAACTCGGCGGTGCTTGTCGGTGGCAAAGTCTCTGGGGTTGGTCAGATGAACTGTAGCAATGCCATTAGCTAAGGCTTTACCGAGGAGGCTGGTTTGCAAGGGAGATGTAAAAAAATCTGGAAAAAGGGTGACGACATCAATACGCATGGGGCAACGAACGGGAGGAGAACAAAAAGGGACTATGGGGCAATTGGGGAAGCTATGTTCATCCCTATTATCTAGGCATTTTATGGGGGATTTCTCGACATTACTCCTGAGGTTTACTGTGTCCTAGTAAGTCCCCATCAAGCACTGGTTTAATTAAGTTAATTATCAGTAGATGGTGTTTTTACTAAAAACTTGCCGAGAATTAGCAAGGATGTTTTTTGAATATGTTTAAGGTATATTTTAAATATCTTAGATTCAATTTCATTATTTTAGAGATAAATAATAGGATGAAATAAGGTTTAAGGTTAAATTGTTTGCGATCAAATGACGTTAAATTAAGTCTGTATTAGTACTAATTTAGGTAATTAGTCAGTTTGGCTGAAATCATGTATTTATAAATTATGTATTTATTATGTACTTATTGTTATATTGCGATGAAGTGAGAAGAGCAATCAAATCAAGATTTATCATGCAGATCATGTTTTATGTGGCTGATTTCATATTCTTAGATCATAGTAATTAATGCTTAGGTAGGGCGGATTATTTAACTAGATTGCAGTCATTAGTTCAGCAATTAATTAAACCGTAATGATTGGATTGAATCGGCATTTTAGCTGAATTAATCACCTAGTGAGTCAGCAAAAGCAAAGTCATAGGTTACACTGTTAACAAATGGGAAATATCCTCAACCGCAGTCTACTATCACTTGAAATTCTTGTGTGGTTAAATCGTTTCCTAGGAGTGTGTTTAAGAAATTTTACTTTTAGCTGAAAATGCTACTTGATGCCCGCACCTCCTAAAAAAGGGGTAGGATCAAAAAAATCATCTATTTCTTAGGGTGATTTTTGGGGATCAAATATTTCCTAAACCACCTCAGAGATCCTTGATCAGCCTATCATCTATATCATAAATATATTAGGAGCACGCGCTGATTCCTTAAACAAGAGTCCTATCAAGGTTTAGCCTGTGGCAGCACACAAGCTATGACAATGCCATATAGGCTAGGCTGAAAATAAGTTGCGGGATATGAATAATTGGTGAGTATTTATGGCAAAACGTATTCAAATTGAACCGATCGCTCAAACGGCAGACGTAATTACTAACGGAGCCTTGTTATCGGGCTTAATGAGTGAAGATCTCAAAATCTTAAAAGAGTGTGGTGGGCGTGGTATGTGCGCTACCTGCCATGTCTATATCTTAGAAGGCATGGAATCTCTCACTCCCATGGCCAAGCGAGAACAACGCACCTTAGAGGTTATTACCACCTGTAAGCCTAATTCCCGTTTAGCCTGTCAAGCACGGGTGATGGGCGAAGGCATTGTGGTTGATCTGCCCGTGGGGATGTATGTTGAGTCCTTGCAGGATATTGAAGCCCTGATTGGTCGCCGTTGCGAGAAACCAATTCTCAGTCCTATTACCGGTGAAACCTTAGTGGAAGTGGGACAATTGATTACCCGCTCTGTGGTCAGACAACTGGAAGATACCAATTTCCATGTGGGTGAGAATCTGGCTAAAACTAAGCGAGTGGATATGTTTGAGTAAATATTCTTGAATAGTAAATATTCTTGAATATATTTTGAGGCTATGTTATTAGGGACAAGCATTGGCGTAAGTTAGTGGCATGAATTGCGATTACTTAGTTTGGGCTATGTAGTTTAGGCGATTAATTTTTGTAGCTAATTTGAGTTGGTTGGCTTAAGTGTTGCCATTGTTTTTGTGAGTTAGTTTTTGCAAGTTGGTTTTTGCGAGTTAATTTTTGCTATCGCGGGATTTATTAATCTGGGATTTAAGTTTAGGTTTAAGTTTAGTTGCAGCGCTATAGGAGTACATCAGCAATGACTATGACCGCCGAACGTACCGCTCCCTCCCTCAGGGCACGGAAAAATAATCATTACAGTACCGAAGATTTTTTTCAGCCCCAATTGGATCGCGGCATTATCTATGATTGGAATGGTCTGCGCAATATTTTCTCGACTGAAGATTTTATCATTGGTTTGCAGGAAGGTTTAGAAGAAGAAGTGGGCGATGCCTCGGCGGCCGTGATGTATACCATTGGCTGCGAATGGGGACGTAAGGATGCAGAATTCTTTACCACTTGGTTTGAGAAAGATTTTGGCCGCAGCATTCGTCAGAGTAATTTACCGTTTTTATTAGAAACTTGGTGGTGGCCGTTTACTTCCCAAGGTTGGGGACGCTGGAAGGTAGACATGAGTGATCGCAAGCAAGGTT
Source organism: Pseudanabaena sp. ELA607 (assembly GCA_037130765.1). GTDB lineage: Bacteria > Cyanobacteriota > Cyanobacteriia > Pseudanabaenales > Pseudanabaenaceae > JBAXSK01. The sequence goes on along the minus strand of JBAXSK010000002.1, from coordinate 19,396 downwards.
TCATGTTTATTAGTATTTTTGACTCAGCGGTGGCCCGTAGTTTGGGGGACGTGGGTAAGCCAGTTTGTCATTTATACGCCGGTTTATTTTCGGGTTTTTTTACCAGTTTGGTCAAAAAAGAACTAGACTGCATTGAGATTCAGTGTTACTCGATGGGTGAGAACTATTGCAAATTCCTGTTAGGGGGTAAGAATCGCATTGATGCCGCCGCTTTCTGGATGAATGAAGGGGCAACATCGCGGGATATTGAGAAGCGGTTACGTCATGGGGAGTTGCTCACTTCTTCTTAGGTAATATTTAGTGGCTCACGGGCCCTAATTCTCTAATTACCAATTCGTCACCAACGGGAGTAAAAGACATGAATCGAACCAATGTGATTCCAGCCGTAATGCGGCAGACGGTGCGCAGTTTTTGGCAAAACATTAACTGGGATAATCGTCCTTTAATGAATCCCCCCCCTAGTCAAGGCAATGATGAAGTTGTCGGAGCGTTGTTGACAGCGGATTTAAGCTTTGCGATGAGTGTGAAAGATTATTTTGTGGCCGTGAGTTGGGAGGGAACGCCAGAAATTGGGGTAATTCCTAATGGTGGTGATAGTCATCGTCATGAATCTAAATTGGGTAATGATGCCACGTTAGATGATTTCTTGGAAGATTTATCGAAATTCTTCTAAGGGTAGCCCTGCTAAATTTTGGCGAAAAAATCATTTGAGATGCATATTATTCCTAATTGCGTAATAGTAAATTATTAATGATTTGCCTAATAACTAATAATTTAGACAGTACCTAACAATTTAGTCAATTTAGATCAAATTCTCGGTATTAATCATATTTGTTCATGATTGTTTGATGAGTTGCCAATTAAGACGCTTGATGGTTTGAGTCAGGTATTTGAGTTTAGTTAGTGTAGAAATTTTATGAGTAGCAAGATCCAAGAAATGATTGACAAAGCCCAAGATCGTTATCTTGCGGCCGATGAATTGAAGCTATTGGAAGAGTATGTGCAATCCCTGCCAGAGCGTTTGACTTTATATCGGATCATTCGTGATCGGGAAGTAGATTTATTGCAAAGCGTTGCTGATCGTGTGCCGCAGGAATTGCCCAATGTGCAGGATAACGATATAGAAACTGCCATTAAAGATTTGATTTTAGTGTTGCGTTATGCGGCAATGGCGATGTTGATGAATGATGAGTCTTTCTTGAAAGAACGTCTTTTAAAATGGTTGGGTGAATTGTCTGGAATGCGCGATTTACGGCGTTTGAATGAGGCATTATATAAACTGTTGCAACAGGTGCTTAAAGAGAATTTGTCAGCGACACAAATTGCCTTGATTCAACCTTTAATTACTACGGCTCAAGTGGCAGTAATTTATTAATTAAATAATTTATTAGTTAATAGATTTAATTAAGCTTCACTTGTTTACATTAATCACAAATTGACCACGTATTTAGGAAGGTGTAACTATGATTTCAGTAGCGGATCTCATTCAAGACAATCAAATTTGCGCTAACTTCTTTGATTACAACGCCTATATCCGTGGCGATCTGGAACTGGGGCTATTAGAAAATCGGCGCGGCGATCGCTTGCTGGCAATTCCTGACACTTTGATTGCCGCTTTGTATGATGGCTTGATTAAAGAAACTGGACAGGCGGCGCGGTTGGTGTTGTTTAATTGTGGTACTTGGTGGGGCAAAAATTTCTATACTCGTTTTACTGAGTCCTTGGAAGAATATTACAGCACCAATGTGGCCCAGATGGACATGAGTACTTTTGTGCAATGCCTCAAAGAATGCTGGCGTACCCACGGTTGGGGTACATTTCAATTTGATCCCCAACACCATGCTAAGGGATTTATTTTGATTAAAACCACCAACTCCCCCTACAGTCGCCGCTTGGGGCCGCAGGAAAAGCGTCCTAGTGCCTACCTTGAGGCTGGGGTGTTAACTTCGTTTTTCTGTCGTTTGACGGGGCGTAGTTTGTTGGCGGTACAGATTGCCTGTGAATCCCTTGGCTCCAGTGAAAATATATTTGTGATTGGCTTAGAAGAACGCCTGAAAAAAGTTAACGCTATGGTCAATGATGGTCTGAACAGCGATGATATTATGGCTAATCTGTTGACAGATGGTGGCTCTAATTAAAGTTTCTTCTATTAATTAAATATTATTAGATAGACATCTAGAGCCATAGCGTCAGCTTTATGGGATATGCTGACGAGTCAATAAATCAAAGTTCCCTTCAGCTAGTCTGTGGGCTTAGCGTATGTTGTGATGAAAACTGCGGTGTCTATGTGGTTCGCAGCTTTACCGTGGTGGCATCGGCATCAAAGCTCACGGGTTGGGCTTTTGTTAAGATTAACCATACCTTTTTTGGTACAGATTGGGCTTGTATCATGGCTGAGCATTTTGTTGGAATTGGAACACCATGACACAATGTCGCAACAGTTAGCCTTCCAGATACGTCAGCAAATTGCTTTAAGGGCATGGCAGGTGGTGGCAGCTAAGGGGCAACAGTTAGCAAAAATCGCTCCTAAAGCAAAGTTAGATGCTCTTACGCCTAAAATTTCAGTAAAAGCAAATACCGCCAAAGTTTTACCGCAGTTACTGCCTGAGTTTCAGGATTTAAGCGCCGATTTGCAATTTAGGGATCATGGCAGCGTCATAGTTTTTGATCCCCAGAGATTTAATGTAAACAAATCTGGAACAAAACTAGACCCAACCGACTCAAAAGACCATGATTTAACTATGGTCTTAATTAATTATGTGCAGCAGCAATTACCTAATTTAGATCAGAATTTAGATCAGATTCAGCATCAAAATTATTTCGCCAGAAATTTTATTTTTGAACGCGATCAACGCAAATACTATGTTGTTGTAAGTCCTTATATTGCCCCATCCCACGGCTTAAATCGATTTAATTTAAATTCACCCTCATCTGTTAACTTAAATGAGTCATTAAAACAATTACTGGTATTAGTAATTATGCCAGAAGATGACTTCTTGATTGCCGCCCATCGACCTAAATTAAGCCTGTTATGGTTGTTTAGCCTATTGTTGAGTTTACTTTGGATTTGGTTAGTTACTCATTGGCTACTCAAAACGATGACGCAAATCACCTTAGATTGTCAACAGATTAAAGAGCAAATCATGGCAGCCAATTTGCATTCTCATCCTATTAAATCATGGCACTTTAAGAAAACTAAATTACCATCAAATATGTTAACTAAATCATTACCAAAGGATTGGCGATTTAACAAAAGAAAAGCTAACCTGCGTCAATCCCATTTAGTACCATTAGTCAGTATGGGAAAGGCAAAAAAATTTAAGCCAATTATGGCATTAATTAATCAGAGCAGCTTAAATCCAGCCCATGATTTAGCAACCGATTGGCATCATGCTATTAATCAAATGCAAGATAAGTTAAACATTCTTTATTATGAAATTAATGCAATTAGTCAGCAACTGATGCTGGCTCGCCAAGAAAGTATCGCTATGCAATCATGGCTCAAAGCCGATAGTGTGCGGGCAGGTGCGGAAATAAAAATTGCGCGACAGATTCAAAAAATGCTCTTACCTAGCCAAGCGGAAATGACCATTAATGGCTTAGATATTGCGGCTTATATGCAGCCGATGGATGCCATAGGGGGAGATTATTATGATGTGTTACAAACACCCCAAGGTGTAACCGTTAGCATGGGTGATGTCACTGGTCATGGTCTAGAAAGTGGCATTTTAATGCTAATGACTCAAACTGCTGTGCGAACTTGGACTGAAAGCAACCAAAGTGATATTAAAGAATTTTTTAACGCAATTAATCGCACTATATGTCATAACGTAAAGCGCATGAACTCTGATAAATGTTTAAGTTTAACGGTGTTTAACTATGATCAGGGTAAACTAACTATTAGCGGTCAACATGAAGACATTTTAGTTGTACGTCATAATGGCATAATTGAACTGATTGATACATTTGATTTAGGTTTCCCCATTGGGTTAGAGCTAAATATTAGTCAGTTTATTAAGTGCATTTCCATTGAGTTACAGCCAGGTGATGGAGTAGTACTTTATACCGATGGTATTACAGAGGCACAAAACCCACAAAAGGAGTTTTATGGCATTGCGCCTCTGTGTAATTTAGTGCAAAAGCATTGGCATTCGTCGGCCCATGAAATTCAGCAAGTAGTGATTGCCGATCTGGCGAAATATATTGGCAATCAAAAAATTATGGATGATATTACTTTATTAGTATTTAAACGCAAGATATAAAAATTATTAGGTCACAGGGTATCAATTAGGGTATAAATTAATGCATCAACCGGAATTAGATTATAGTTTGCCGCAGGTTTGTGGTGATTTTATTGATGATGTAGATCTAGGCTCTGGTTGTTTAGAAATTATGTTTACGCCAAATTTAGGTGTAACACAACAGCATTGGCGTAACAATCGTTTATCAGCCCACTTTATCTCTGAATATTTCCTTAATTTTCTGCCGTTTGATCCTGAAGATCCAGCACAGGCAAGACGAATTAAAGAGGGCAAAGGTGCAGTGAGTTATGTGTCCAATGAATTACTAGAAAATGCCACAAAATTCCATGAAAAAGATGGTAATTATCGAATAAAATTTGGCATTAGATTTCAAAATAACAATAATAATGATGTTACTGCGATTTTATTTGCCACTAATGCGATTAGTCCTGCCCGTCTCGTTAAACTAAGATTATTTATTGATAAAATCCTGAATCATGACACCCATGAACTTTATATTGAGCAAATTGAAAGAAGCGTAGAACAAGAAACTAATGCTTCGGGTTTGGGGTTATTAACCATTGTTAATGACTACAATGCTAAAGTAGGTTGGAAACTCGAATTAGCTGTTATACCATCGACATCTTTGCCATCCCGCACCCAAATCATTGTGACAACAATGGTACAAATCGAAGTATAGTATGGCTAATAATCAGGCATTTATTGATTAAGCTAGCTTTGGACAAGTCAATTGATTCTAATTAACCTTGATTAATAACCTTGATTAAATTAAATTCATTAAATTAAGAGACAAGTTTATGTCCCAAGAAATTAAGACTTCAGACTATACGGTTTGCTCGGATGACAATAGCAATACAGTACACTTTTCTGGGGAATTGGCTTTAAGTAATCCTAGTGAATACGATCCGATCAATAAATTACTTATTGCCTTAGCTGATGGTGCGCCAGATACATTAACCCTAGATCTACGTCATCTAGAATTCGTCAATAGTTCTGGCATTAGTATGTTGTCGAAGTTTGTTTTGGGTATGCGTAAACATAAGGATACCCAAGTGGTGGTTTTGGGCAGTAATGAGTTTTCTTGGCAAAGCAAATCCTTACGAAATCTAGAGAAGCTATTACCGGGATTAAAATTAGAGTTAAGCTAAAAACTCTTTTTGACACTTTCTCTTTGGGATATCTTAGAACCTGAATACCTCAATTAATAGCGATTCCCATTCATAAAAATCATCCGCTAATCAACAATCACTTAGTAGGAATAATAATTAAATTTCTATTAGGTGATTAATTTTTTGCTTAAAATCTATGATTTAATTTGCTTAATTTCCCGATTAATTGCATCAACTAATATAACCCTATCAAAACCCATGTGATTAAAAATTACGTGATTAACTTGTCATATTATCAAAGTCAGAGTTGTTTTAATATGACTTAGAAAATCATGTTAAAGTATTTTTAATTATTAATTAATCCCTGCTTAAAATTTGGTTACTTGAAATTTAACTTACTCACGCCATGTCAGAAATAATTAACATTCTGAGTCATATTTTCGCCAATCCATTTTTGCTAATTATGGTGAGTTTAATCATCACCATATTAGGTACTACTGTCATATATTTCACTTCTTTTTATTTATTACGATCAATATTTCGTAAACTAGACAATGACTTTGCTCTAGTTACGCTAAACATTTCCACTTACCCTGCTCTCATTGTATTTGTCTTAGGAACTCTGACTTATACCGTAGATATTTTGCCTTATTTTGTTAGCAAAATGACTATGACATCAATGCTTAAAGCGAGCATTATTATTGCCATTAGTTATTGGGTAAATTGTCTATTTATTCATGTGATCATCTATTATCTCAAAGACTATACCCAGCGCACTGAAGCCCTATGGGATGACGTATTATTACCATTACTAGAAGCAGTGATCCCTGTATTTATTTATAGCGTGGGTTTCATCTTTTTCTTGACTTCTTTTAATGTGGATTTGACTGGTTTTTGGGTCGCATTAGGGGGCGCAACTTTTGTGGTTGGTTTAGCAGCCCAGGGCATTTTAGCTAACTTTTTTAGTGGTATTGTTTTACTGATTGACACACCATTTCAGTTTGGCGATGTGTTATTACTTGATGCTAATACTATTGCTGTATTGCGTAAAATTGGCGTGCGGGTGACCAAGTTATACATCCCAGAAAAGCATTGTGATATTTACATTCCTAACAGTAATTTGCAGTCAAAAGATATTATTAACCTGAGTCGTCCCACATCTTATTATCATTACAATTTAGAGATTTCTTTCCCCATAACCTGTGATATGAAGCAAATTAAGGCGGTACTTCACGACGTTATTTTAGCCCATCCTGATACTTTAGGAAATATTGAGCAAAAACTAGCTAAATTTGATGATTACTATCAGGATCAATCCTTAGCTAAACAGCAAAGAGTAGCCCGCAATCGCCTGCGAGCTGAGATAGAAGTTAATGAAAAATTAGAAGAGATTTCGGCTTTATTGGAAGCATTAGCTGTCACGTTACAATTTGCCGAAAGAGGTGGAATCAACAAAGAAGAATTAGATAATATCAGATTAGAATATACAAATGTTTTGGAGTCTATTGGGTTTGAAGTAGTCACGGAACATCGTCGTCAGCGCACCATATTCAATCTATCTGAATCTAGTAATTCTGATAATCTAATTCATCTCATTCGTAATTGGTATCGTTTATCTTTGCGTGATCCTAATTTACTAAACAATGATACTTATTTAATTCCTGAGGAATGGGAAAGAAGAATTTTATTATTGAAGAAAAGGGCGCAGAAGTTGTATATCCAGATTATTGATCATCAGCGCAATGAAACTCGCCTAGATGACTATGTAACCACTTTGCAAAATTGGTTAAAAAAGCGCTTCAAAGAGAGCCGACAACTATGGCAAGAACCGCAGGTCTTAATTAAGCATATTGATAGCAGTAGTGGTGCTGTGGTAAAGTTCAATCTCAGTTTTTTTGTGGATGATATTCGTCTGGAAAATGGGATGCGTGGCACAAGAGTTACTAGCCAAATCTATCAAGAAATCGTCCATCATTTGAAGCAGATTGTCCCTAGTTGGCAAGAGAAATCTCCTGAAGAATTGGCTAAATCTAAGTCCCATGAGCAGCATTAATCTTATCTTTTACCCAACCATTTTTTTATGGCTAAGTCTGATAATACATGCCAAAAATCTAGCTCTTCTGGACTATCTCGACATCTCAAGTAACGCCCTATTTCAACTGGAGTACAGACTTACTTGATAAGCTCTCCATCATGGGCGGACGTTTCATAGGTGGTATTTGCTCCCATTCTAACCTTGTTTTCATTTTGCCAAACCCCTCTGGTATATGACCTACGTGGGATATTGTCTGTCCATTAGTCCAGATGCGAAGACGACCAACCATAGGCTTCTTAATTCCGTAAATATGTATTTGGGGTTGGTAGCCACAGCAATAAGACAGGCTTTTGTAACTTTGAAAACATATTTCTGCACATAACTTTGTCTTTCCAGATCCATATTGTATTGCTTTCTTGTCAACAACTTCTTTCATCGGTGGATTGCAAGCGAGGAATTTACTTCTGACTTTTAGAAGACTTTCCTGTTCTTCTTTTGTGCAACCACCTAACCATTTAATTAAGAGTTCGGGAGGTTCTGGAATGCCCTCAATCACCGAGGTTTCAATTGGCTGATATGGAATTAAATGCTTATTGAGATTACAATCTTTTCCCAGTTCTTGGAGGATAAAATAAAAATTTTCCTTATCTGTCATAATAGAGAACTAAAAAAACTCAAAATCAAGCTGGCTATAGTAGACAGTAGGTTGGGTTGAACGCAGTGAAACCCAACAAATTAAGGTAAGATAAGTAATAAAGGCAATGTTGGTTTCGTCACCTCAACCCAACCTACAAGATCTAATCACCCAAATAGCGTATTAGCCCAACCATATAAATAAAAATAAAATGTTTGACCACCCGCCATCTACGGCATATCTCTCCACACGCGGTGAATCAAATACCCCCTTAAAATTCCCCTTCCTAAACCTCATCCCCTAAATAAGCTTCAATCACCGCTGGATCATTTTTGACCACTTCCGGCGCACCCAGAGCGATTAATTGACCGAAATCTAACACCGCAATTTGGTCACATAATCCCATCACCAAAGGCACATGATGTTCAATTAATAAGATTGTCACCTCAAAGCGATTGCGAATATCGCGAATAAACTCACTAAGTTGTTTTTTCTCAGCGTGATTCATGCCAGCGGCTGGTTCATCTAGCAACAAAATCCGAGGACGCAACGCCAAAGCCCGCGCAATTTCTAAGCGGCGCTGATCACCATAGGCTAAATTCTTCGCTTTTTGGTCGGTGCGGTCGGTCAATCCCACCAATTCCAGAAGATTATGGGCTTGATCGATAATTTGCGATTCTTCCACCTGATTCCGCTTTGAAGCTAAAATTCCTTGCCAAAAACCGACTCGACCATGAATATGATGGGCCATAATCAAATTATCCAACGCCGTTAATTCGCCAAATAAGCGGATATTTTGGAAGGTTCGCGCAATGCCACGCTCGGCAATCTGAAACGGCTGCAATTGGGTAATAGCTTCATTATGAAAATAAATTGCGCCACTAGAAGGACGAATTAAGCCCGTGATCATATTAAACAGCGTAGTTTTCCCCGCACCATTGGGACCAATCACGCCGAAAATCGCCCCCTGTGGCACGGCAAAACTGACATCATTCACCGCCACCAAACCGCCAAATCTACGGGTAATTTGATTAATACGCAATAATGGCTCAGAAGTCATAGGGCATGGGGGATAAAGTAAATTAAAGAGTCAGGGAAGGTAAAGTAAGTGGATAAAAGAGCGCTTAAGGCACAATTTCTATTACCGTATCTTATCGGAATAACTCATAAAGTTCAGCCACATATTTGATAATCTTGCGGTCAAGAGTACCGCTAAAATAAACACGTCGCAATCAATCAGCACAAGTCCCCATTTAAGCCCCCCAATTTTAAACCCAAGAATTTTAGACCCCAAATATATGCAAGCTGTGATTATCGCCGGTGGTAAAGGTACAAGACTACGCCCCCTTACCTATGGCTGCCCTAAACCCATGTTACCACTGGTGGATCGTCCATTTTTGCAATGGATGGTGGAGCGTTGCCGTGATGCCGGAATTACAGATATTTTGCTCAATGTGCATTACCAAGCCCAACAGGTAATCGACTTTTTTGGCAATGGCGAAAAATTTGGGGTGCAAATCCGTTATATCGAAGAAACCACCGCCCTAGATACAGCCGGAGCCATTAAGTTAGCCACCCCTTACTTTACGGGGGATTCCCTCGTGGTCTTCAATGCCGATATTTTGACCGACCTAGATTTAAATGCCCTAGTCAAGTTCCATAAAGAGCGCCAAGCCGATGCTACCCTCACTTTAACGCGGGTGACAGATTTAACCCCTTTTGGTTTAGTGGAAATGGACGCGGGACAAAACGTGCAAGCTTTCCGTGAAAAGCCCAATGCCGCCCAAGCCGTAGAATTTCTCGCCCAAGGTATCGACACGATTAATGCGGGAACCTATGTCTTAGAACCCCATATTTTTGATATTTATCCCGTCGGTGAGCCATTAAGTTTTGAGCGGGTCGTTTTTCCTGAAGTGCTGTCCCGGGGCTTAAAGATGGTGGGTTTTGTGTGGGATGGTTACTGGATGGACATGGGCAATCCCCAGAAATATTATCAAGCCCATGTGGATGTGTTAAGCCATCAGTTACCCTATCCCCTAGCCGAACGGGCGGAGCAACCGCAGCCGGGGGTCTGGGTCGCCAAAACCGCCACCATTGCCGACTCCGCCCAATTAAATGCCCCTTGTTATATTGGTGAATACAGCAGCGTCGGCGCAGATGCGATCATTGCCAGCGGTGCAGTGATTGGGGCATACAGTCAAGTCTCAGGCACAGTGACCGCCGGACTCTATGGCAATAGTAGTTTAGTGCTGTAGACTTATAGTCAATCAAATTAAGAATGGCACAGCTTGAAAGCAATAAATAACACCACCCCGTCAGGCTTTGCCTGCCACCCCTCCAAGGGAGGGGAATTACAGAAAAGATTAAAATTCCCCTCCCTTGGAGGGGTACGCCACAGGCGGGGGGTGGTCAAGTCCTTTTAATGTGCCAAAATAATTTTAAATGACTATATCTCACTGGCGGTTAACTCTGCACACAACTTGCGGAAATAATCGCCCCGCTGTTCAAAATTAGCGAACTGGTCAAAACTAGCACAGGCAGGAGAAAACAATACTGTAACTGCATGACCCACATTTTCTTTAGTCATCAATTCCATTGCTAAGTCCAAAGACCGAGGCACAGCCTGATCCAAAGCTTCCATAACTTCATAACTGTGATAATCATGCTCTACCAGCATTTGCGCGAATAAATGCCGCGCTTCACCAATTAATAAAACCCGCCAAGCCCGCTGCTGAATTTGCTTCAGCCATCCCGTTGCGTCCCCCTGTTTGGGTTGCCCACCCGCAATCAAAATCGCTGGCTCATTAACCGACTTCAGTCCCACCTCTGCGGCATCATAGTTGGTGGCTTTACTGTCATTGATAAAAGTAACTTTCCCATCCCCGCAAGCTAAAGAGCGCACGGGTTCCAACCGATGGGCTACCCCCGTAAATTCGGCAATAGCTTGCTCGATTACCGCTGGTTTGATGTGGGCTAATCTTGCCGCTGCCACCGCCATCAATAGATTTTGCACATTATGCTCACCTAAAAGCTGCCACCGCGACAGGGAAAACAACTGCTCACCGGCAAAAGTGACCCAACCATCTACCACCGTCGCTCCCGTTGCTAAAGCTTCGGGCAAACTTGGGGTAGTTGCAGTCCAGATGGCGGCGGGCCATAGGGCGGGCCCAGTTTGAGCAATTTCGGGATCGTCACCATTGAGGACAATATGGTTCGCCTGATGCATCAAACTGGCTTTGATGTGGCGATAATTTTCTAGGGTGTAATGGCGATTGAGGTGATCTGGGGTAAACGTAGTCCAAATGCCAATCTGTGGCGTAATGGTTGATGCGGCTTCAATTTGAAAACTACTTAATTCCGCAATAATCCAGTCCGGTTGCTCCGTCAAAGCCTGTAAAGCCACATCACAGGCCGCAAAACCAATATTGCCGCAAGCCACCGCCCGTAAACCCGCCCCTTGAAAAATTGCCGCCGTTAAACTGGTGGTGGTGGTTTTGCCATTAGTGCCCGTAATCGCCACCCAAGGAATATCCCGCAAATTACGCCAAGCTAATTCCATCTCGCCAATGGTTTCGATGCCCAATTGCCGCGCCGCGATCAGACTAGGATGATCCCAAGGAATGCCAGGACTAACCACAATTAGGTTAACGACCGTGCCTGCATCCGTCAAACTCTGCCAATCAGGAAAACCACCCAAAGCCAAACCAATCCCCTCAGACACCAAAGGCTGACTACGTTCGCGCAAACTGGGGGTATCCTTGCCATCACTGATCACCACATCCCAACCCAGGTGATGTAATAATTTGGCGGCTGCAATACCGGACTGCCCCAGTCCCAGAACATAGGCTTTTGACATACTTAATTAATTTAGGTGAATAACAGGTGAATAATTTAATGGGTTGCTATGACGAACTTTGTAGCCAACCGCCAAAAGTCAAATGCCAAAGACCAACCGCAAACTAACGCCAACCTAACTTCTAGCCAACTTAATGTAATGACTTGGTGACTTAAGAAATATGGTCAAGCTAGTTTAAGTTATTTTAAGGTAGTTTAGCCACAGATTTCGGTACTATTAGCCCGTAAATTGCAAGCAAAATCAGTGGTAACCTGTACAATGGCAGATGGTAGATTTGCGCTGTGGCATTGTAGGCATCAAGTTAGGAATCAGGTCGATTGGATAACAGTTTAGCAAAAGGTACTTTAGTCGAAGTCCGCATTCACGGAGAGCGCCGTCTCACCGTGGTAGATCGTCCTGAAGGCAAAAAACACCTTCAAGTTATTGATGAAAATGGGGTAAATCATGTAGTCCATCCCCGCGAAATTAATTTTGTGATCAAAGGGCGAGACGAAAACGATAGCCGCTATACCCCACGACAATTAAGTACTTTTCAGGCGGAAGTCGAGCCATTTCTTGATCCATCGAGCTTAGAGGTGGCATGGGAGCTACTGTGCGGTGAAACCAGTTTAGTCACCCCAGAGCAAATGGCTAAATTGCTGTTTTCGGATGTGTGTGCCGCCACCACCTATGCCGCCTACGTGATGCTGAGTAACGATAAGCTGTACTTCAAGCAAAAGGGAGATGGCTATGAGCCACGGTCAGCATCTCAAGTAGCAGATCTTAAATATCAAGCTGAAGCCGTGCAGAAACGGCAGCTAGAAGCGCAAATGTTTCAAGAAAAACTCAAGGATGCCTTGGCGGGGGCTAAGGTAACTTGGAGCAACACGGATCGCCCCAAAATTGACAGCCTGGAGCGTTATGCCCTGCACGGAGATGAAGCCTCTGATAAGTCCGTGGCGCAGGATTTACTGGCATCTTTAGAGCGCCCCAAAAGTGATCAGGGCGCACTACAGTTGTTAATGGATCTGCAAGTCTGGAGCGCCCACGAAAATCTTGCCCTGTTACGCAGTCAAGTTCCCACTCGTTTTCCTAATGATGTGATTGCCGTTACTAATACTTGTATCGAAAATGCTATTCCCGACTCAGTGGAACGGGTTGATCTGACCCATCTCCATGTGTATACCATCGATGATGCTAGCACCACCGAAATCGATGATGGATTGAGCATCGAGAATTTAGCTGATGGTCGCAAGCGGATTTGGGTGCATATTGCTGATCCGACCCGTTGGCTCGATCCAGACAGCACTCTTGATAAAGAAGCGCGGCGGCGGGGGACTAGTGTTTATTTGCCCACCGGTGTGATTCCCATGTTTCCGATGGAATTAGCCGCTGGGCCCATGAGTTTAATTCAGGGCAAGGTTTGTCATGCTTTATCTTTTGCCATTGATTTAGATGAGCAAGGGGCGGCGATCAATTCCAGTATTCATCCTAGTTACATCAAGCCGAGCTATCGTCTGACTTACGAAGATGCCGAAGAAATGTTGCAATTGGGAGTGGAAGCAGATTTAGATGACCTAGCGGATTTTGCGCGATTGCGAATGAAGTGGCGGGTAGCCCAAGGCGCGATTCAGATCAATTTACCGGAAGCGACGCTTAAAGTGAATCCTGATGATCCAGAGGAATTGACTTTGGAAGTATTGGATGAATTATTTTCGCGGCAATTAGTGGCAGAAATGATGATTCTAACCGGAGAAGTGGCGGCACGATTCGCTAAAGAGCATAACATTCCCGTGCCATTCCGTTATCAAGGCACACCGGAACTACCCCCAGAGGAATTATTACAGCAGTTACCCCCTGGCCCAGTTAGAGAATTTGCGGTTTGTCGTTGCATGACCAAAGGGGAAATGGGAGTTTATCCCTCACGCCATGCGGGTTTGGGATTAGATGCCTATACTCAAGTTACTTCCCCAATTCGTCGTTATGGGGATTTGCTCGCCCATTGGCAATTTAAAGCATTTCTCAGTGGTCAGCCGTTACCTTTTACCGCCGAAGCGATTAATGATTTATTACGGATGATTGATCCAGCGGTTTGGGAAGCGACCCAAGTGGAACGCCAAACCACGCGCTATTGGAGTTTAGAATATCTGCGCCGCCATCAGTCTACGGTATGGGATGCGCTATTTTTAGATTGGCTGCGGGAAAGTGATCGCTTAGGTTTGGTGCTATTGGAAGATCTTGGCTTAAAATTACCGATGCGATTAAATCGGGCGGTTCCCATTGGCGCACAGTTATATATTAAAGTTGCCGATGTCGATCCGCGCAAGGATATTATTTATTTCCAAGAAGTTCATCAAGAGGGCAATCGTGAATTTGTTGCTGGTAATTCTGATTTAACTAATGGTGATGATGATCAATTAGCTCTCAGTGCCGAAGATATGGCTATGGTATAAAATAGAAGCAAGTAAAATCCATAAAATCAAGGGAATTAAATCAAGAGAAACTAGCGCTGTTCATCATTTGATAACTTATTCTATAAACAGGTTTGAGCTAGGGATACGCTGGATGATGCTGTTTTTTTAGCTGTTGTTTAAGTTAAGCAAACCATAGATTAGACTACGAGGCTAGAGGTTGAAATTATGGAAGAGCTATTAGAACTCAAAGGGTTGTTGCTCAGTGGCAATATCTCCGATGCTTTGCTGTTGGTGGAGGAGATGACGGAAATGAGCAAAGACGACAAACTGAACAAAATCTCTAGCTTTGCCAAGATTCTCTTACTACATTTAATTAAACAACAAGCAGAGGGCAGAACCACGCGATCATGGGATGCTTCGATTGAAAATGCCGTCTATGAAATACAAAAAACGAATCGGCGCAGAAAAGCGGGGGGAAGTTATCTCACCCTAGCAGAATTACGCGAAGCCATAGATGATGCTTATCGAGTAGCCCTCTCTGGGGCAGCGGCGGAGGCTTTTGGTGGTTGCTATTCTGTGATACAGCTTGCTGCAATGGTTGATCGTGAGGCGCTGATCAATCAGGCGATTGCTTTGGTGACTGGTAGTGATGCGTAAAAGTCGCGGATCTTGATCTATGGGATAAAATCAGAATCTTAACTAACGTTATGAATCAAACAATACTACAGCCATTGAATACAGAACTTGCTTTGAATTTGCCCATTGAGCAGATTGAGGCGTTTTGTCAATATTGGCAGATTCAAGAACTCTATGTTTTTGGCTCGATTTTACGTGATGATTTCTGCGATGACAGTGATATTGACTTTCTCTATAGTTTGTCGTCAACTGTATCGTGGAGTTTTAGCAATTTGCTGCGGGCAGAGCAAGATCTATCGGCGATTGTCGGTCGTGATGTGGATTTGGTTAGCAAGAAAAGTATTGATCGCGATCGCAATTGGCTGCGTAGGCAAAACATTTTCAACTCAATGAGATTAGTCTATGTCACAAAATAGGGATCTCGAAACTATGCTTGATATTGACAACTACGGACGACAAGCACTCACTTTTGTGGCTGGTTTAACGCAGCATGAGTTTGAAAATGATGAAAAAACCGTTGCGGCGGTCATGTATGTTATTGCAATTATGGGAGAAGCTACGAAGCGATTATCAAAGGAGTTTCGCCAGCAGTATGACTGGATTCCTTGGGGAGATATGGCAGGAATGCGTGATCGTCTTGTCCATGATTATAAAAATATTGATCTAGATATTCTATGGGATATTGTGCAGGTAGAAATTCCTAAGCTACTAGTGCAGATTCAGCCGATGCTACCTAGTTTTGAGGAGCGAGCAGAATGAGTAAACAACGGATTACGCAAAAAGTAATGCGAGGCGTGACGGCGGATTTATTAACGCCAAAATTGACCAGAGCGTTAATAAATCTGCCTAGATTCCCAATTTTTTGTGTGCAAGGGTAGATCACTTGTAGGATTCATCCCAAAAATCGCGGATCTTGATCTATGGGATAAAATCAGAATATTAATCAAACGTGAGTTCGATGTTAAAAACTAGCCCTCATCCCCCAACCCCTTCTCTCAGCTTGGGAGAAGGGGAGACAGAGAAATTTTTCTTATTCCCTCTCCCCTCTTGGGAGAGGGTCAGGGTGAGGGGCTGCTACATCATCGAACTGACGTTGATTTGGGCGATCTGACTTAGGAGGCTTAGGCGATGGAAGAGTTATTAGAACTGAAGGGATTTTTGCTAAATGGCAATATTTCCGATGCTTTGCTGTTGGTGGAGGAGATGACAGAGATGAGTAAGGATGACAAGCTGAATAAGATTTATAGCTTTGCCAAGATCCTGCTGCTCCATTTGATTAAGCAAGGTGCTGAAAATCGCACTACACGATCGTGGGATCTGTCCATTAAAAACTCAGTGCGGGAGATTCAGCGGACTAATCAACGGCGTAAGGCGAAAGGTAATTATTGTGAGCCTTTAGAACTGCGGGAGACGATCGCAGATGCCTATGATATTGCCTTAGATTTGGCGGCTGCGGAAGCTTTTGAGGGTAGATATGAGGCAGAAAAGTTAGGCGCAATGGTTGATCGCGAAGCAATTATCAATCAGGCGATCACTTTGATTTCTGGTAGTTAAGATAAAATCAAAATATTAATCAACCATCGGTGAAAATATGGAGCCAGTTTCTTTGCTTGTGGGTTTGCTGCTAATTGTTGGTACTGGTTCCTTAACTAAGGTGGGCGAGAATATTACCGATGAGACGGTAAAACTAGGGCGATCGCTCTGGTCGGTACTAAAGCGCAAGGCTCCAGATACTGCGACTGTCAAAGCCATTAGTGCGGGGTCAGATTTTGAGGCACAGCAAGCGGTGATTGATGTGGAGGTGATTGCTGATGATCCTGAAGTAACTCAGTTGTTGGAGCAGGTGCAATCGCTTTTGGCTAGCAATCAAGAATTAGCGGCTAAGGTTGAGGATTTAGCTACAAAGGCTCAGTCTAAAAACATTCAGGTGGCGGCAAAGGACTTTGAGGCGGATGAGTTGGATGCTGAAGTTGATCAGAAAATATCACCAACTCAGTCTAAGGCGGTTAATCAACAAACTGGGTTTGATAATGTGAAGATTAAGGGTAAGGCTACGATTAAACTCAATCAACAAATTAATTAATCGCTATGTATGAGGCAATCGAGCATATTGAGCCAAAGCTCGCTCTAGAATTACCAAGCGCTCAAATTCAAGCATTTTGTCAGCGTTGGCAAATTCAGGAATTGTATGTGTTTGGTTCGATTTTGCGCGATGATTTTGGCGAGCATAGCGATATTGATTTGTTGGCAACCTTTAACCCTTTAGCAGATTGGAGCTTGGGCGATCGCGTGCGGATGGAATTAGAATTAAGTGATTTCCTGCAACGTCCGATTGATCTACTGGATCGCGAAGAAGTTTCCCATAGTCCGAATTGGCTGCGGCGCAAAGTAATTTTAGATGCTGCGAGGTTGATCTATGCTCAAGGATGAGGCGGTTTTGCTTGATATTGCCCGTTTTTGTCAGGAGGTGATCGATCTGACTTACGGTATGGATCGTGATGATTTTACAGGTGATCGCACTAAGCAATTAGCTGTTCTTTATGAGATTGCAGTTCTGGGGGAAGCGGTAAAACGTCTTTCAATGGAGTTTCGTGAGGCTCATCCTGAAATTCCTTGGAAAGAGATTGCAGGAATGAGGGATAAGGTGATTCATCAATATGATCGTGTTAAGGTATCTGTTGTATGGCAAGCCGTGAAAATTGATGTTCCCACTTTGTTAGAAAGTATTACACCTTTGTTGCCTAGAGAAATATGAGCGATCAATATACTCAAACTGGAATTAGCGGTTCGACTTTTGGCGACAATGCTCAAATTGAGATTAAGCAGGAGATTAACGCGCTAAAACCTAATCCCCCAATCCCTGACAATGTGCCGCCGAGTTCGCCGAATTTTGTCGGGCGTGACAAGGAGCTTAAGGAAATTCATGCAAAGCTGCAAACAGGTCAGGGGGTAAGTGTCTGTGCGGTGGAGGGCATGGGCGGACTGGGCAAAAGTGAACTGGCGCTGCAATATGCTTGGCGCTATCGACAGGAGTACGCGGCGCGGTATTGGTTAACCTTGCGGGGTGTGGGTTTGGCGCAGGCGGTGGTGACTTTGGCTAGTCGCACTTTACCTTTGCCTGAGGCGATGCAGTCGGCGACTCTGGACGAGCAGGCAGCTTGGTATTGGCGGCATTGGCTACCGCAAGAGGGGAAGGTCTTGGTGATTTTTGATGATGTGAACGATCTCCAGAGCATTCCTAAACAGGCTAGACCCTTGGCAGATCGCTTTCAGATTTTGGTGACGACTCGCAAGCGTAAGTTGAGTTCGCAATTTGCGGATATTCCTTTGGATGTGATTTCTAAGGATGAGGCTTTGGAGTTGTTGCGAAAGTTGCTGGGCAATTTGCGGGTGGATCGGGAGATTGTCTCGGCGAAAGCTATTTGTGAAGATTTGGGTCGTTTGCCTTTGGGGGTGGAGTTGGCGGGGCGCTATTTGCAATTAGATGAGGATCTGCGCCTGAGCGATTATCGGCAACGGTTGAAAATTTCCGATGAGTCGTTGGATTTGCTGGAGACGGAAGAAATTAATGCGACGCGGGGGGTGATTGCGGCGTTTGAGTTGAGTTGGCAGGAGTTGAGTGCGAGTACGGCTAAGGTGGGGATGTTGTTGGGGTTGTTTGCGCCTGCGGACATTGCTTGGAGTTTGGTTGAGGCGGTGGCGGCGCAATTAAATATTGATGAAGTAGAACTGCGGGAGGGAAAAAAGCAGCTTAATAATTTGTGTCTCATTAAGGCAGTTGATCAGGATCGGACAAGGTTTGCGATGCATTCGCTGACTAGGCAGTTTTTGCAATGGAAACTCGCTCAGGAACATGACATCAATCGCCTGTTTCGGGAAACTTTTGTGATCAGTTTGCTAGACATCGCTAAAGAGATGCCCCAATCGCCAACGCGAGATTTGATTGCAAAGGTAGCTCCCGCGATTTCCCATTTGGATATAGTGAGTCGTGAAATGCTGGGTGATATTCTCAATCCTGAAGAAGATTTAGGTTGGGCATTTACAGGGATAGCGTGGTTTTATGAAGGACAAGGACTTTATGCGCTTGCCGAAGATCCTTATCAGAGACGTTTAGTTTCTGTACGAAAAATTCTAGGTGATCGTCATCCTTCTATCGCCACTAGTCTCAACAACCTTGCAGCACTGTACTATTCGCAAGGGAGATATGAAGCAGCAGAAACTCTCTATCAACAAGCCCTAACTTTATGGCAAGAACTATTAGGTGATCACCATCCCGATGTCGCCACCAGCCTCAACAACCTCGCAGGGCTATACTATTCGCAAGGGAGATATGAAGCAGCAGAAACTCTCTATCTTCAATCTTTAGAAATTGATAAGATCGTTTATGGAGAATCTCACCCTGAAATTGCAACTGATCTCAACAACCTCGCAGGGCTATACTATTCGCAAGGGAGATATGAAGCAGCAGAAA